>CAKUJT010000027.1 GCA_934661765.1 uncultured Senegalimassilia sp. | reverse complement strand
TTTCCAATACAAAAATGCGGGTCTCGGAATCAAATCGAATACTCATGCGTGCTATACCTCAACGAGATTATTTTTAACAGAAATGCCGACAGACAGGCTGTCGTGTCGGAACGGCTACCCGCCTGTCGGCTGTGATGGAGAAAAGTGGGAAGGGCTTATTTACCGCCGGTCATGGCAATGCCCTGAATAAACTGCTTTTGGAAGATCAGGTACAAAATCACCATGGGGATCATGGCCAGCAGGCTGCCTGCCATCAGCACCGGGAAGTTGGTGGTGTACTGACCGTTCAGGGTGGAAAGGCCGGCAGACAGGGTCATCATGTTCAGGTCGGTGTTGCAGATCAGCGGCCACATCAGGTCGGCATAAGCGAACACCGCCGTAAAGATGGCCAGTGCCGCCATGCTGGGGCCGGTCAGCGGCAGCATGACCTTGACGAAGGTCTGCCACTTGTTGCAGCCGTCCAGATACGCTGCCTCTGCGATCTCGTTGGGGATGCCCAGATACGCCTGCCGCAAAAAGAAGGTGCCGAAGGCGCTGACCAGACCGGGGAACACCAGCGCGAAGATGGAGTTGGTGGCCCCCATCTTTGCCAGCATCTGATACTGCGGAATAATGAAGATCTGGCTCGGCAGCATCATCTGGATCAGCACCAGACTGAACAGCAGCTTTTTGCAGGGGAATTCCAGCTTGGCAAAGGCATAGCCCGCCATGGAGCTGAACACCACCGCAAAGATCACACGGAACAGGATCAGCAGACCCGTATTGATGTAGAGGTTGGTAAAGGGCAGACTCTGCAATGCCTTGACAAAGCTGTCCAGATTCCATTGGGAGGGCAGGATCTGCGGCGGAATCGCCATAGACTCGGCCTGCGTCTTGAAGCTGGTAAGCACCATCCATACAAAGGGAAAGATCATGCTGATGCTGCCGAGGATCAAGACCAAATAGGTAAAGAACGTTGCGACATTCTTTCTGGTATTCAGACTGGCATTCATAGTTTACACCTCGTAATTGACCCACTTCTTCTGACCGATGAACTGCACCAACGTGACCAGACCGATCAGCAGCACGGTCCACACCACAATGGCCGATGCGTAGCCCTTATTGCCGGCAACAAAGCTCTCGCGGTAGAACAGATACATCAGGCTCTGTGCGCTGGTCAGCGCAGGGTTCGTCTGCTCCACCATCATGTAGATCAGGTCGTAGACCTTCAGGGAGGCCATCAGGCGCATGATGAGCACCACAAACAGGGTGGGCGACACCATGGGCAGCGTAATGCTGAAGAACTGGCGGATCTTGGATGCACCGTCCAGCTCGGCGGCTTCGTACAGGGACTGGGAAATGTTCTGGATGCCGGACAGCAGCAGCACGGCATCGTAGCCGATGGAGCTCCAGATGGAAACGATGGCACAGGTGACCAGAACGATTCCGGGGTTGGTCAGCCAGCGGATGTTCGTGCCAAGAACCTGATTCAGAATGCCGTACTCCGCATTGAAGATCCACTTCCAGACCATCGCCACCGCAGCAGGAGCCACCACCATGGGCAGGAAGAAGATGGCACGGAAGGCGGTCTTGCCCTTGATCTTTGCGTTCAGCAGCACCGCCACGATCAGCGCCAGAAAAACGCCCACCGGCACAGTGAGGATGCAGAAGTAGAGGGAGTTCCAGTTTGCCTTCCAGAATTCCGCATTGCGGAACATTTCAAGGTAGTTTTCCAGACCGCAGAACTGATAGGCTCCAAAGGCTTTCGTCTTGGAAAAGCTCATGTAGATGGTCTGGAAGAAGGGGATAATATTCAGAATCATCAGACCGATGATGGTGGGAGCTACCATGACCAGCCCCCAGAAAGATCCATCCCGACCCAGTTTTGATGTGCTTTTCATTTGGTTCCTCCCAAGCTGCATTTTCAGCCCGCGCTGGCCTGATCCACGATGTCCTGCATATTCTGCAGACCGGCGTCAATATCCTCGGTACCTGCGTAGATTTTCAGCAGCTCATCGTTGACCTTGCTCTTCCACTCCGGGCGAGAGGCGTTGTTGACGCTCTGGACGCTGTACTCAAACATATCAATGAAGCACTGAATGTTGATGGGATACTCTGCAAAGCAGCCTGCCCAGGTTTCCTCCAGCCCCTCATAGGCAGGGATGGCCGCACCGCTTTCGCCCTGAATGCGCTGACCCTCCTCGCTGCCGAAGAATTTCAGGACATCCTTCACGGTATCCAGATTCTTGTTGTTGGCAGCAGTGGCGTAGCACAGACCATTGGAGATGGTCGCACGGCCGTCGCCGCTTTCCGGGTCGGGGCACTTGGGCAGAACGGCCACATCCCACTTGCCCACCATTTCGGGGTAGTTCTGCAGCTCGGCAAGGATGTTCCAGTCGCCTTCCAGGAACATTGCGCCCTTCTCGGAGAAGAATGCAGTGCCGGGAGCGGTCTCGGCAAAGTAGGTCTGGTCCGGGCACCAGTCGTTCTGCTGGAGACCGATGTAGAACTTCATTGCCTTTTCGGTGGCAGGCTGGGTAAAGCCCGCCTTGGTCTTGTCCTCGTTCAGGATGTAGCCGCCGGCCTGATACACAAAGTTCCAGTAGCCAAGCTGGTCGTCGGCGTATGCCATATAGCCGTACTTGCCGGTGGCAGCGTGAATCTTCTCGGATGCGCTGACCAGATCGTCCCAGGTCCAGTTCTCGTCCGGGTAAGCAACACCGGCAGCATCGAACATTTCTTTGTTATACACCAGACCAACCGTGTCCTTGTCCTTGGGGACTGCATACAGGGTGCCGTCGGAGCCCATGGCGTTGGACAGCGAAATCTCCGAGAACTTGTCCTTCTCCACGATGTCGGAGCAATCTGCCAGAATCCCGTTGTCGGCATACTTCAGCAGCTCGTTGGTGTGCATCCAGAAAATATCCGGCATCTGGTTGCTGGTGGCGGCAGCCTCCAGCTTGGTCCAGTATTCGTTCCAGCTGGTGACCTGCACCTCAATGCTGACATCCGGGTGCTGCTGGGTGTAGGCGGCACACATGGCCTCCATGCCTTCCTTCTGTGCAACGTCCCAAATCTGGAAGGTCAGTTCCGTCTTGCCGCCGGAAGAACTGCTGCCGCTGTTGCCGCTGCAGCCTGCCAGCATGAATACGGCACTCATTGCTGCGGCTGCCTTTACGAAATGTCTGCGAGAGATTTTCATTTTTTTCTCCTCCAAAGTCATGATTCCGAAGTGTGGGCTTCGTATGGTGCTGCACCGGCCGGGGCGATTTTTCCTACTTTTGTCAGCTCTTACAAAAGTAGTGAGAAAATTTTGTGCATTGTCACATTGCACAGTTTCTTTTCTCTTATTGCACGATTATTATATCATTTGCCAGCGGCTTCGTAAATGCAAAAATGCTACTTGTTATATCTCAATTTGAAGGAATACCTACGAATTATGTTGAAGTCATCACGCATTTTGGTATATAATAAGAAAAAGCGGACGGGAGGCGTCTTGTATGCAAGAACGTACAAAAAGAAACGTGTCAACGGAAACAAAATTAAAGTTCCATGTGTTTCAGGATGAGCGGTTCGTCGATCTCAACTTATACCAGTATGGCTGGGAGCAGACAGAGCCGCTGCACTCCTATGGTCCCCATGCCCGCAACCACTATCTGTTCCACTATGTCATCTCCGGCAAAGGGGTGCTGTTTGCAAACGAGCAGGAATACGCCATCGAGGGCGGGCATGGGTTTTTGATTGTTCCCGGTCAGGTCACCACCTACCGTGCCGATGAACAGAATCCGTGGGAATACACATGGATCGAGTTTGACGGTCTGCGCGCCCACGAAGCCCTGAACCTTGCAGGCATCAACGGACAGAACCCTGTGTACTCGCCTGCAAGCGCCAAAGCCGGGCGGCTGCTGCAGGAGCAGATGCTCTTTCTTGTAAATCACAGTCAGGACAGCCCCATGCGTCAGATCGGCTACGGCTTTCTGTTTCTGGATCAGCTTGTACAGTCCTCTGCCTCTCATCAGGCACAAAGTCCCCGCCGCCTGCGGGACTTCTATATGAAAGAGGCTCTGTCCTTCATCGAGCAGCATTACAGCGAAGATATTTCCATCGAGGACATCTCCTCCTTCTGCGGACTGAACCGCAGCTATTTCAGCAAGGTGTTCCGGGATACCATGGGCGAAAGCCCGCAGGGGTTCCTGCTGCACTACCGCATGGCACGGGCGGCACAGCTGCTGACCGAAAGCCGCCTGCCCATCAGCACCATCAGCACCATGGTCAGCTATCCCAATCAGCTTCACTTTTCCCGTGCGTTCAAAAATGTATATGGCATCAGCCCGCGGGACTATCGCGCAAAGCACCTTGCGCTGTAAAAATTGGTTTGGTTCTCTGCGGTACGTCTTTCGTTTTTTCCGACATACAACAGCACCCCAGTTGTTAGACATAATATCGTACAGTCTAACAACTGGGGTGCTGTTCATTCAGGGGTGCTGTTTTTGTTTTGCCCTTAATCTTCTAACCCATGGCTCCCAGCCACATTCTTCAAATATTCCTCTGGCTCACCATTCAGAATCAAATCCGCATAGCCAAGCGGGTCGTTGTAAATAAGGTAGTCCAACTCTGCCCTCTGCGCCATAGTCACGTCCAGCGCATCCTCGACCCCGGTGCAGTTAATAGAAACCTTTCTGCCATCCCGAAGCAGTAGTTCCACGCAGCCGGTGTCCATGTTGAATTTGCAGGCTCTTTCATCGTACTTCATGTTTGTGTCCCTTCCGCCTTACGGCACCTTTACGGTTGTGACTTTCGTTACGCGATTCTTCTGATAAGGTTTTGGACACACAGCGGTAGGGAAAGAGCCGAAATTGTCATTTCCGAAGAAAACGAAAAATCCGAACCCTTCTCCTATCGAGAAAAGGTTCGGATTTTCATTGTTTGGTGCGCCTGAAGGGATTCGAACCCCCGGCACCTGGCGTCGGAGGCCAGTGCTCTATCCAGCTGAGCTACAGACGCATATATATGAAAAACGCCGTTACAGCGTATTTCAATCTTGTAAAGTAGTCAATTTCCAATAGTGGTCAATTCGTGGTCTGACTACCGTTGACCACCGCGTTTTTGCGAGTGCAAATAACGCTGTATCGAACAAAAGCAGGCCCAAAACCTGCCGTGTCGCAGTTGTCGGAGAACTACGACAGAACAGTATAGACCGACGATGAAACGTAAATTTTGTCAGTCCTGCACATTTGCCGCCAAAACAGGAAAAAGCCCATTGTCGGTTATCACAACAGGCTTTTCCGGCATTTTGAGGGGCGACTGCACAGTAGTGGTCAAATGGTGGTCAAATTTTCAAACAGATGGAAAAGGATCATTACCTCTTAGTTTCACCATAAGCTCTTTTCATAGCTGCTTTTGATACAACCCACTGCTTTCCGAACTTACAAACATCTACGCCGTTCACAAGTTTTCCGTAAGAGACGGCTTTTCGCAAGGTGCTTTCACTCAGCCCCCACAATTCGCTTGCATCCCCGAAAGACATCAATCCATCAAAAGGTGTATTGACCTGCTCACCATGCTCCCATAATTCATCACAGGACAAGTCCAATTCATCGCCCCAGATGATGCCGTAGCCGCCGATATCAACGCTGACACAGGCAAACTCTTCGGGGTGCTCTTTCAGATAGGTGAAAGCAGGAATCTTTTCAAACAGAGGCTTGATGTCATATAATTTTACAATGCCCTCACTAAATCCAACACTCAGTTTATAATCAGGGAGAGGGGATACACTTTTAACCTTATGGAACATAGAAGAAACCTCCTTACTCCAGTGGTGGAATTTTCTTAAACTCTTGAGTTTCCCAGATTTCCTGCAAGGTATTTTTGTGCAGCGCAAGCCATTCTCGAACCATAGCCAATGCTTTCGGAGGCAAATAACCCTCTAAAACTTCACCGGTCATATAATCAATAGCAGCTACATCATCGTTATAGATGGCATGAATGTGCGGCGGATTATAAGTGTTGTACATTTTTATAAAATGTCTACATTGCGCGGTTTTTGGCCCAGTCGCATAAATCCTCAAATAAAAAGCGATGAATTGCGCAGCAATGTGCAAAATCATAGCTTTCCGCTGGTGGAGCTATTTTTCATAGCGCTGCCTTGGTGGGAACAAGCGTACCTTGCACTGCGTCCAAATCCGCTTGATTGCGAATGTTTGTTGTGTTTATTAATATGGTTGTGCCTAGACAGCAAGCATCATGTAAAGAACCAACAGCATGGTTTGCCATAGTGTTCCCCACGCTGAATCTTGCGGCGTGCCAGAATTTCAGCAGCCAATGTTCGGACGTCTATTTTTGTGAGCATCACAAGTCTATGCCAGGATAGCTTACTTTGTCGTTACATAGAGGATTCAGCTGTTCATACAACCAAGCTTACGACGTTCTACACTGCGCACTGCACAATACGACCTCCGGCATCAGCGGACAGCCACCCATGCAGGCATCGCGCTGGGTGCAATCCGGGCAGCTTGTGCGCAGGCTGCGACGGAAAGCGTCGAACGCCGGGCTGTTCCAAACATCCTCAATGCTGCTGCCGCGCAAAGATACGCCGAAGCGTTTTTTCTGATCGAAGCTGCAGGGCACCATCTGCATGTCGGCGCTGATATAGCAGGAGAAGCGCCCGCCCTCGCAGGTGTCCAGCGACTGGGGCGTGACGCGGCGGCAGTGGTTCACAATGCCGGGCACCGTGCAGCTGTCCACGCCGATCTTGTAGTAGGGCGAGCCCTTGTCCACATAGGCAAAGAACTGCGCCACGCGGGGGTCGTCATCGGCAAGCATATTCTCTTTGCTACCCAGGCCCGCAGGCTTGTGTAGCAAGAACACAATGCCGTTGACGCCGCGCGGAAAATCTGCCGCCGCCAGCCGCTGCAAAGCCTCGTCGATGGTGTTCTGCCCCAGGACGTAGTGGATGTTCGTCTTGACGCCCGCGTCCAGCAGCAGCTGGACAGCCCGCAGCGTGTAGGGACTGCGGTACCAGCTTACGGCCACGGCACCGCAGTATTGCTTACACAGCTGCGCCAGTTCGGGGGTCAGCCCGTAGCCGGAGGTCGTGAAGTTGGGCACGATGTCGTTCTCGCGGCAAATCTGCAAAAGCTCGGCAAAATATTCATGTTGGTCGGGGTCGCCGCGCCCACCCAGGGCAAACTGGTTGGTGCGGTGGCGGCACTGCTGCGCGATCCAGCGGAAATCCTCCACCGCCATGTTGGGTTCCTCCACGGTCAGGCCGCTCTGGTAGCAGCCGATGCCCGCCTTGACGCAGAGCCCGGTGCGCCCGTGGATGCAGTGCCCCATGACGCCTACGTCGATCAGATGCGGGAAGGACGCCATGAAGGGGTCAATGTTCGTGTCTTTGCCATCCTTGATAATGCCGGAGCGGACATACGCCCCGGTCTTGGGGTCAAAGATAGAGAAAAACGAATACTTGGGGTCACGGATGACATACGGCATAGCGATTCCCCCGCAGTCAGGCGTTTGTCGTGGCGGCCGTTTCCACCATGCGGTCCGAGACGATCTGCGGCGTGGGCTTGCCTTTGTGGCGGGCGTACAGGATGTCATCGATATAGACGTCCCCGCAGCTGCCCAGGCATTTGACAAGATAATCGACACCGTCCAGCTTCTTCGGATACTGGCGGAACTCGTTGCATACCGTGCCGTCCGCTGCAACAATTATATCATGCAGGGCGGTATATTCCAACTCATTGTAGGTGGAAAGCAGGAAAGTTTTCCCTGTGAACGTGACGGCGACGTCCCGGTCGAGCAGCTGCTCATACCAACAGACATTCAGGCGGATTTGCTGCTGTTCGTAAAAATCATAATTCCAGTCGCCGGGCTGGGCAATGTGCAGGCGGGTGGCGTCCATGCACTTGTCGCCAATGTAACGGGAGATCTTGCCGGTCTTTCGGTTGAGAATCTTCTTTTCCGAGATGGTGAGGTAATTGCCGGTAAAATCCTTGTTGTTCTGCTCGGCGTACAGTGTGACGGCCTCGTCGCTGAGGAACTCGCCCCAGCCGTCGTAGGTGGAGACGGTGTAAACCTTTTCCACATCGTCCAGCGAGATATGGGCGGCACGTACTTTGCGGATAAAGTTATCGCGGGTGTCCAGGCCGACGTAGGAGGGCAACTGCGAAAGGCGGGCACCGCCGTCATCGGCCACATACTTGGGGTCGTCGGTCCACTCGTAGTCTTCCTCTTCTTCCTCGTTATCTTCGTCAAAATCGAGGTTACTGGTGTACGAAACGCAGTAATGCAGCAGGTCAAGCAGCTGTTTGACGTTCTCCATCTCCTTGGCGTTTTCCAGAACGCGGCTGTCCATTTCCAGGTAGCCTTCGTCGCCGGAGTCTGCCTGCGGGGCAGCCACGGCGTAGGAAAAGTCCGTGCCGTCCTTCAGCACGATGCCGACGGTGACGCTGTAGCTGCTGGAACTGGAATTTGTCACAAAATCAGTACGAAATTTCATACAAAACTCCTTGTTGTGAAAAGTCAGATGCGGTCAAATGCCAGTTTTCCGTCCGCATACGTTACTTTATAGGATGCCAGGCCGGCACCGTGGTTCAGGATACTGCGGAGTTTGCTGCGATTGGGGTTTTCCATATCCGGGGCAAGATACGCCCAGAACGCCTTGCGGTTGTTGAAGCCATCGCCGGCAATCACGCGCAGCGTCGTGGGCAGCCGCAGCGTTTCCAGTTTGTCTTTTGCTTCGTTGTCAGTTTCAAACATGTACTCCGAAACTTGTGTAATGCCCTCATCCAGGACGACCTCTTTCAGGCCGTCGCACCAGGCAAAGACGCGGTCGGCGGGGTTGCGGATGGTGCCGGGCAGATGGACACGCTCCAAGTGCCTGCAGCTGGCAAAGGCGAAGCGGCCCAGCAGTACCACACCGTCGGGCAGGTCAACTTCCCGCAGGTTCGTGCAGTGCTCAAAAGCGTGGTCGCAGATTTCAAACAACCCCTCGCTGAAATGGACATGTTCAAGCCCGCGCAGTTCCGTAAACGCCTTGACAGGGATTGTTTCCAGCGTCGAGGGAAAATAAATTTCCTTCAACTCGTTATGGCCTACAAAGGCTTTGGGGTTGAATGCAGTGACGCCCTCCGGGATGTGGAGCACTTCCTCACTGCCCACATATTTGGAGATGTAGCCGGCCTTGGAGTAGATGAAGAGCGGGTCATGCTTGCGCATCTCCAACTCGCGGCGGTGGGCCTCGCGTTTGGCCTTCTCGGCAGCTTTCACGGCGGCTTTTTCGGCGGCGGTCTGTACCAGGTTCAATTCCTCATAGTAGGCGGCGGGCTCCTTGCCCAGCGCCTTGCGGACGTAAAGCTCAAAGGCGATGAAGTCGAAAGACGAGTGCGCCAGCTTGAGGGCGCGGGTGGACGATTCTTTCTGCCACTGACCGGTCGTCGCCAGCATTGCGTTGAACTCATCCTTGGTGGGGAGCGGCGTGCCGGAGGGTTTCAGCAGGCCGATTTGAACGAAGTAATCGCTCAGGGGCATCCCGTATTTTGCCTGAGAGGTGTTTTGCATGTTCTTGTACTTGGTGGAAAAGTCAGGATTTGCAGCAAATAGGTCTTTTATCTTGGCAAACTCCGGCCCATTGGGGTAGCGGCGTTTCAGTTCCTCAATGATTTCCTCGCCTGCATTTGTAGCGCGTTTGCCGCTTTTCCCGGCTACCATGGTGTAGCCGTAAGCCGTCAGGAACTCCGTGCCGGTGGCATGACCCAGCTTGTGACCGATTTCAGAAGCTGTTTCGGCCCATTTCTTGTGGTTCTTACCAAACTGAATCAAAATCTTATCCGGGTGTGCGGCGTCGATTTTGGCAAACAGCGTGTCCATTCTCGCTTTCAAGTCGGCAGGCTCCTGCCCGATGGGAACGATCATACAAATACCTCCTTCGTGTGGGGAAAATTTATTCTTCCTCGGTCACGGTCAGCGTCAACTCGCCCTTCATGGGGTGCTCGGCGGTCAGTTCCAGGCCGTCGGCGGTCAACTGCTCTTCTTCCTGTGTCTGGTAGGCGCAGTCGGCCAGCACGGTTGCCAATGCGGCAAGGTCCAGGCTGGGGCAGATGCCCTGCAGGATGCTTTCTGCCATGCGGATGTAGTCAGTCACCGTCTCCGGGTCGAACTTTGCCACCAACGCAAGTTCGAGCGAGTCCACGATAGGCTGCGCCAGCCCCTTGCTCTCAAAGCGGACTTCCACCGATGTGGCATTGTGGGAATCTAGCAGGAGCACGGCATACTTTTTAACTTCGTTGGGGTCCTCTACGTAAGGCTCCGGCGTCTCATCGTCCCCGGCAATCAGTCGGTTGAGTTCTTCCTCTTCCTTCTTGGTAAGGTTGATGAAAGCATCCTCACCCTCGCCCTGTACGCCGCAGCCCTCCGGCAAAATGGTGCGCAGGTAGTCCGCCAGCTGCAGCGGTGTGGTGTGGCCGTCGAACGGCGTCAGCGTAGCCTTGGGGGCGGGGTCAAGTTCGCCGCGCGGTGCAGCAAACTCGACCTCGATGGCTTTCAGCCGGGCGTCGATTTCCTTGTTGCGATCGATAAAGCTGCGCTCCGTCTCAAAGCCCTTGACCGTGGCGGCCTCGCGCTGCTTTTTCAGGTCCTCAATTTTGGCTTCCAGTTCGCGCTTTTCACGCATTTTGAAGAAGCCTAGTTTTTCCAGAGCCAGGCGGCTGCTGGTGATTTCATCGTCCAGGTCGTGGGCCTCTTTCAGGAAAAAGCCTGTGTCGATTTTTTCTTTAATGTCGGCCCGCTCATCGGTAATACGGGTGCGCTCCTCTTCCAGGGCAATTTTCTCATCGTCATGGTCGGCCCAGTATTTCTCGTAGCCAGCCGCGCGGCGTAGCTGGCTGCGCTTGTTCGCGCAGTCGGCCAGAACCTGCTTATGGTGCTTCTTTTTGGTGTCGGCGTCGTGCAGGGCCTTTAGGTCGGTCCACTTCTGGATGATGTTGCTGCGCAGCGCCAGGGCTTCATCTGTGAAAGTGTAGTCCTTGACATAGTAGCCGTCGTAGTAGGTGTAGCAGCAGGAACTGCGGGTGTTGTTTTCGATGAGGACAGCATTCTTGCAGATCTGTAGGCAGAGACTGTCTTCCGAAGACAAGTCGTAAGCCTTTTCCAGCAGATTCATGCAGGCGTCGGAAACCTGGGTGTGCTGCTCCCAGGCGGACTTTGTCATTTCGCTTTCTTCGGTGCCGAACTCCTTGTCGGCCTCGTCGCTGACGGCCACCACACAGTTGTTGAGTTTGCGGGCCATCTGGGTGCGGAAAGCAGGCGTACAGACGTCGACGCTGGTCTTCTCTTTCAGGCGACGGGCGTCCGACAGAATAAAGGACGGCTGCAACAGGAGCGAGTGTGCCGCGTCCTTGCCGGGGTGATTCTGGAAGTTTTCGCAGTACAGCGACAGCAGGCAGGGCAGCACATTGGAGGCCTCGTCCTTGATCTGTGCGGCCAGCGTGGCCTTCTCGGCCTCGTCGGCGTACTGCATCGCGTTGCCCCAGGCGTCGAATCCCTCTTTAATGCGGTTGCGCAGGCGGCTCGACTGCCATACGGCGGCCTTGCCTTTCAGGAACCAGGCATGGGAACTGGTGGGGTCTTTTTCAATAACCTTATCGATGTAGTTCTCGGCGTCGACATTGTTGTCAGCGGAGAGGGACGCCTCCGCCAGGGACAGATAGCTGCGGACTAACAATGCGCTGGCGTCGGACAGCGTCTTGGCAACCTCATCGGCCGTCACCGGCGCGGCGGGGGCGGCATTGTCCTCGACTTTGTCCTCATCCTCGTCGTCATCTTCGTCGAGGTCGTCGTCCTCCTCGTCCTCATCGGCAGAGGCAGGGGTGCTATCTGTCTGCGGGATGGCGGTGGTGGTTCCCTCGGAGGGCTCGTCGCCGCTGTCTCCCTCGTCCTCGTCTAAAGGCGGTGCGGTGACGCCTGCGGCCAGCAGGGCCTTGACCTCCGATGTTCGCATCAGGGCCAGAACATCCTCGTTGCAGGTATATCTGGGCTGGATTTCCATTGTAGTCTCAATACCCGCAATCGCGTTGTTGGATTTCAACGTCAGCGTCAACCCCATGCAGGGCTGCAGTGCGTTGGACATCTCCTTGTACAGCGTCAGCAGCAGGGGATTGTCCGCGTTGTTTTTGCTGATTTTTTTCATCAGCGCGGCGGCGCCCTCCACGATTGTGTTCAGCTGGACTTCTATGTCGTGTTTCCGAGCTGGCAGTTCACTCATGTCGTAGCCCTTGTTCAGGCTGTATTGCAGCTGCGAGAGAACCAACTGCGACTTTACCATGATGTTGTACAGAACTTTCGACACAGCCTTCGTGTCTTCCAGCTTCATCCCGGTCAGTTGCGGGGCGTCCAGCGGGAACCCGGCGTAAGGCGTATCCAATTCTATCGTATCAAGCAAAGTCTGGAGGGCTTCGGGCGTGAGTTCAGCCTTGACCGTGTCGTCGCGCGGTACGATCGTAATGAACTGCTGCACATCCGGCAAAACGGGAAACTTCAGCTGGAAACCATGGTCGCGGGGGGCATCGCTGAAAATGGCAGGCAGCTTCTCCTCACCAAACGTAAGGTCAACCAGGCAGTTTTCATCGCCGCCAAGCAGGCGTGTGGTGAACTGCGAGGATAACAGCATCATTTCCCGCTGGGCCTCCGGGCAAAGGGGATGTGCCATAGTACTGCGCAGGGACTGGTTGCCGGAATACAGTGCCAACTCGCAGTCGTCCAGGGTGGCCGGGTCGTAGTCGGGGTGGCTGCCGTCATCGTGCCACATAATAAAGTCGCGGTCGTCCACATTCTCCGCATAGTTAAACCCATCCGGCACGGCAATCGTGTAGTTGAAACCGTGGGCACGCCGTCCGCTGGTAAAGGTAAAGCTGTATGCCATAAAATACCCTTCCTTCGTGTTTTATTTTTGGCAAAAATACATCCACCACAATGCAAACATTGCGGCAATTAGTACAAAAATAGTGAGCATGGCAGTCACCTTCAGCAAATGATTTCCGCTTTGCTGCCGCCGGTCTTGTCCTTCGTGACAATGATCTGCTTGTCAATGCGTTCCTTCAACTCCGCTACGTGGGATATAATGCCCACCAGGCGGCTGCCCTGGGTCAGGCCCGCCAGGGCGTTCATGGCCTGCTCCAAAGATTCCTCATCCAGCGAGCCGAAGCCCTCGTCCACAAACATCGTGTCGAGCCGGATGCCGCCCGCCGAGGATTGGATCTCGTCGGAAAGCCCCAGCGCCAGCGAGAGCGACGCCTTGAAGGACTCGCCGCCGGACAGCGTCTTGACGCTGCGCTCGCTGCCGTTGTAGTGGTCGATGACATCCAGGTCCAGCCCGACCTGGGAGCGGTTGTTCTCGGCCCCGATGCGGCGCTTCAACTCGTACTGCCCGCCGGACATCACCATGAGCCGCACGTTGGCGCGGGAGATAATGCGGTCAAAATAGGTCATCTGGATGTAGGTTTCCAGCATGATTTTCTCCTTGCCCGCAATACTGCCGTTGGCTGTGTTGGAAAGCGCCCGCACCCATTGCAGCTTCGTCTCGGTCTCGCCGATGGCTTTCAGCTGGGTGTTGATGTTGGCAAGGGCGGCGTTGTTGGCGGAAAGCCGCGCAGCCAGCACCTCCTTTTGGGCGGTCAGCTGCGCCTTTTTGGCTTTCAGCACCTGGCCTGCCGTGTACACGGCCTGGGAGTCGATCTCCTCGCTGTTTGCCAGCTGCGCGGTGTAGGATTCGATCGTGCCGTTCAGGGCAGAGAGTGCTTTCTCGCAGGCGGCGTGCTGCTCCTGCGCGGTGCGCAGGGCGGTTTCAAGCGCCTCACGGCGGGTCGTCAGGGTGCGCAGCGCAGTATTGGCCTCGGCGGCGCTCTTGTAGGGCAGCTTGCCGCGCAGCGCCGCAATACGGGTGGCGATGCTCTCCAGCGTGCTGGCGAAGGCGGCCAGGTTCTTGTTCAACTCCGCGTGGGCCTGGCGGGTGTCCTCCAGCAGCTTTTCTTTGGTGGGGATGCCCTTGTCCAGCGCTGCCTTGCGCAGCAGCTGGGCCGAAAGCGCATTCAGCTGGGCGTTCACGGCCTCGGCCTCGCTGGCAGTGCGCTGTAGGCTTTCGGCACAAAGCGGGGCAATGTCGGCCAGCACATCGGTGTGCAGCAGCTTCTGCGCCTGCTGGCACAGGTTCTCACGGCTCGTCTCAACCTGGCCGGTCAGCGTCCCGGCGGTGGTGCTGGCCTGGCTGGCGGCGGCTTCGGCCTGGTCGGCGGCGGCCTTGTAGGCTTCCAGCTGGGTCTTGGTGGGGGCGTCGGCTGGTTTACAGGCGGGGTGCGGGTGATGCACCGACCCGCAGACTGGGCAGGGCTGGCCGTCGGTCAGCGTCTCGGACAAAATACCCGCCTGGGCGTCCAGGTACAGCTGCTGCATCCGCTCATAGTCGGCGCGTTTCTCGGTGAAGAACGCGGCCCGATGGCGGTAGTCGTCCTGGGCTTTCGCGTGGCGGCGCATCAGCAGCCCGTGGGCAGAGCACACCCGCTGCAGCGCGGTCAGGTCCTGGTAGTGCTTGTCCAGGCTCTCGCGCTGGGCTTCCAGCGCGGCCTTGTTTGCGCCGACGTCCTGCAAGGATTGATGCTCGGTCTTGAGGGCCGTCAACTCGCCGGTCAGCCGATCAATGGCGGCGGCCGTCGCGGTGGTCTGGCGCTCCAACTCGGCCAGATTCTTTTGGCTGGCGGCAGACTCCCGCAGCTTCGTCTCCAACTCGGTGTAGTCGGGCAGCTGGCTGCGCAGGGCGGCGGCCTCGTCGGCCAGCTGCTGGATCTCCGGCTGCTTCGCCTGCGCGGCGTCCAGCGCATTCTGGCGGGCGGTCAGTTCGCTCTGTGCCTGCTGGCGCTGGGCGGTGGCTTTATCCAGCGCGTCGGCCAGCTTCTGCCGCGCGGCGGCCTTCGTCAGGGCGGCGGTGTTCTGCTCGATGGCCTGCTCACAGGCGGCGATGGCTTCGCCGATCTGGGCGCTCTGTTCGTTGTCCTGGGCAATCAGCTTTTCCACCAGGGCGGGCACCTCGGCGGTGGGCAGTTCGCGGCTCTGCGCTTTGTACACCTCCGGCAGCAGCGAGTCGTCGGGGGCGCAGGCGATGCCGCTGATATACTGCTGGATGCTGAACGCCGTGGACTCATAGCTGCGGGTCAGCCTGGCGGCCTCGGTTTTCAGCCGCTCCTGCAGCTGATAGAAGCGCTGTGTGCGGAAGATTTTCTGGAAGATTTTCTTGCGGTCTTCGGTGGAGGCCAGCAACAGCTTCAAGAAGTCGCCCTGGGCAATCATAGCGATCTGGGTGAACTGGCTGCGGTCGATGCCCATGATCTCGACAAGCGCCTTGTTCACGTCCTTCAGCTTTGTCACGACGCGGCCATCGGGGTAGTATAGTTCGGCGTTAGCTTTCTCGGTAGTCGTGCCTTCGCCGCGCGTCTTGGGGCGGTCGTACTCCGGGTTGCGGCGCACAGTGTAGGTTTTGCCCGCATAGGCGAAGGTCAACTCCACCTCGGTGGGGGTCTTGGGGTCCGCGTACTTGGAGCGGAACATGTTCACATCGCGGGTGCTGCCGCTGGCCTCGCCGTACAGCGCAAAGGTGATGGCGTCGAAAATCGTCGTCTTGCCCGCGCCGGTGTCGCCAGTAATCAAGTACAGCCCGCTTGTGCCCAGCTTGTCTAGGTCGATGACGGTCTTGCCCGCGTAGGGGCCAAAGGCGGACATGGTGAGTTTTATCGGTCTCATTGGTCGTCCTCCCAGATGTTCTGAATCAGCGCGCCCACAAAGTCGGTCTGCTCCTGCGTCATCGGCACGCCGTTCTGCTCCTTGTAAAAGTCGGCAAACAGGTCCAGCGGCGAGCGTTCCTGCACATCCTGCACGCCGCTGATCTGTGCGGTGTGGCGGGTGCGGGTGTTGTCATAGTCCAGTTTCATCATGTTGTGGTAGATGGTGCGCAGCTTGGCGATGGCGTCGGGGACGTCCTCTTCGTCAGTCAAGGTGATGTGGGTGTAGTCGGTCTGGTAGGCCGTGCCCTCGTAGAAGCTGCGCAGCGTCAGGTCGGCGTAGTTGCCGCGCAGTTCGACCATGTCGTGCAGCGGCACAAGCGGCACGGTGCGCAGGTTCAAGTCGCCTTTTTGCCCCAACTCCACCACGGTCACGGACTTGTCGCGCTTTGCCTCGGAAAAGGAGTATTTCAGCGGGGAGCCGCAGTAGCGGATACGCCCCCCGGCCATGTTCTGTGGGTTATGGATGTGCCCCAGCGCCACGTAGTCGAAATCCGCAAAGACGCTGGCGTCCACATTGTCGGTGCCGCCGACAGAGATCTCCTCCGACTCGGAGCGCAGCGCCCCAGTGACGAACTGGTGGGTGATAAGCACATTCCGCGCGGCGGGATCAACCTGCATCTGGGCGATGGCGGCGGCCATCGCGTCGGTGTAGGTGTTGATTTCGGCATCAGGGAAGTACCGCCGTACGTGGGCGGGTTTGATAAAGGGCAGCATGTACAGGTACACAGGACCGAACTCGTCAGTTAGAGTCAGCGACTGAACGTCACCGTTATAGACAGGGGAGAGATGGACGCCAGTCTCGTCGATCAGTCGATTTGCGAAGGAGAGACGCTCCGGCGAGTCATGGTTGCCGCTGATGATGAACACCGGCAGCCTGCGCTGCGCCAGGCTTACAAGGAAGTCGTCGAACAGCTGCACGGCCTCGGTGGGGGGCACGCCTTTATCGTACACGTCGCCCGCAATCAGCACGCCGTCCGGCGTCTCGTCGCCGATGATATGCAAAATCCGGGTCAGGATGTACTTCTGGTCTTCCAGCATGGAAAACTCATTGACCCGCTTGCCCAGGTGCAAGTCCGAAAGATGGATCAGTTTCATGCGTGCAGCACCGCCAAAGGTGCCGGTCACTCCCTTCGTTGTGTGGTTTTATAAAATCTGTGCGAAAATCATATCCAAATCCTCCTGACTGGAAGGCAGGGTCTCCAGTACATGGTTGTCGATGGCGTCCAGCATGGTCTGCTCTTTTTCCGCCAGGCGGTCGTAGACCTGCCGGTCCATCGACCAGGCATTGCCTTCCACCTCATAGTTCAGGCCCATGTAGTAATACTGGGTGTACTGCCCGGCGGGCAGTCCTAAGCGGTGAATGCGGTCTTTGGATTGCAGCAGATGCACCAAATTGTAGCTGTACTCATAGTACACGGCATCATGGCAGATGCTGTGCAGCGAGACGGACTCCGCCAGGGTGTGGGGGTTTGTCAGCAGCACCTGGAAACGCCCGGCTTTGAAGTCGTCCATGATGGAGAGTCGGTCGGTCAGCGGAATCTCGCCGTAAATGCACTTAGTCGCAACGCCCTGGCGGTTCAGTGCGTCAGACAACTCGTAAATTGAACTGACGAGAACACACCAGACAATGACCGGCTTGCCCTGCTGCACGAGGCTGCTTACTAGGTCCACGCAGGCGGTGAACTTGGTGGCGGGCGGGCAGTTTACAATCAAGCGCTGGATTTCCTCGCTGAAATCGGCAAAGTCAATCTCGTCGATGCTCTTGCCCTCGTCGTCCAGCAGGTACTTAAAGTCCGCCAGATTCAGCGCGGTGAGAAGATTATGAGGGTTACTCTCCAACTGGATCAGGCGAATCAGCAGCCCCAGTTTGTTGCGGGCGTACTTTTTGGATAGGATGGACAGCAGTCGGTTTTCGGCGGATGTCGCCTGCGCAAAGGCGAACTTGTCCGGCTCGGCCGCAGGCACCTGCAGCTGCGTTTTGGTGGTGCGGCAGAAGAACGGCTGCAATTTGTCGTTGATATCCTGGATATCCTGCTGCGTAGGGTCTTTCAGCGTCTGGGGCGAGAAGCGGAAAAACTCGTCATACTCATCCGGGTACAGGATATGCAGCATATTGTAGATGTCTTTGTAGGTGTTGGGAATCGGCGTACCCGTCATAGCGACGACGTAGCATGCGGCCTTTGCCAGTTCCACGGTGTTGGTGGCGTAGGCCCCGTTGATGCGCTTGACCTTGTGGACCTCGTCCAGCACCAGCAGCGTGTTCTTTGCCACGATATCAGTCAACTCCGGCAGCACGCTGCCCACAGACTCATAATTGATAAGGAAGAGATTGCACAGGCCGGAGTCGAGTTTCAGTGCGTTGCGTCGACTTTTTATGGTAGTATACTGCGGGTCGTGGATGTTGAACACCCTCAGTTCCTGCTTGTCGCCAAAGCAGGCGGCAAACTCGTCCATCCAGGAACCGAACGCATTCTTGGGGCAGAGCACCACAATGCGGGATGCCTTGCCGATGTACTGCAAGTAAGCGAACATGCCCAGCACGACCGACGTCTTGCCAGATCCGGGCACCGAGAAGTTCGCGGCCTTCTTCATCACAAGCAGGTAGAAGGCGTCCCACATCTGCCGTTCCCGCAATGGGCGGGCCATAGCGGCGTTCACCACGGTGGCAAAATCATTAAACTGTGTTTGCAGCTTGGGGTCGTGGGCTTTCAACTCCATTCCGACGCGGGAACGCTCGTTGAGATACATTTCGCGGCTGTTGATGTAATCAGTCAGCGCGGCATCGATGCAAAGTCCCGTACCGCTCTTTTCACAATAGCGCTCACACAGGGCGATGATGCGTTTGAAGTCGAGATAGGTCAGGTTGTCGTGCAGAATCAGCGCGTTGTCGGCCTCCCCGGCGGTGTAGCGCCGCAGCTGCAATTTGTAAACGGCGGAAGCCATAAACGCAGCAAGATCCATGCCCTGCACGGCAATCGACATGCGGTCGCTGAATTGTAGCTGCAGCTGCATCAGATCAACTCCTCAATTTCCTGGATGCGGGCGGTCAGCTTGCCAAGCTGTTTTTTCAGCCGCTGCAGGTCGCTGTCGTTCATCTTGTCGAAGATGTGGGTATCAATCTCGTCGATGAAGTTCGTGGCCTTTTCCGCCAGCTGGATGGGCCGATTAAGGCTCTCTGCTTTCTTGGTCTTCATTTCGGCCTTTTCCACAGAGCGAGCCAGACTGTCGCGCACGTCCAGATTGGTGCGCACATCGTCGCGGATTGTGTCGATGGTAACTTTCCCATTGGTGGGCAGCATATCCAACACTTCCACGGCCAAATCGTTTTGTTCGGCAAAGAAGTCATCCCGGTGGTCGGAGTCCACAATCGTCTTCAACCGGCGCAAAAACCGCGCCATGTCGCCCTGAGTATTCATCAGGATATTGCAGTAGACGCTGTTCTTCAAGTCGGCCTTTTCGTCCTCGGTGTGGCACTTGCGCAGCAGCTTAGACAACTCATCCAGCGAGGAGTACAACTCCATATCGCGGGCCAGATAGAACTGTTTTGGCGCATTGATGAAATCGAGAAAGTCGACCATCAGGTTCGCCAACTCGACCTTATGGCGCACTTCGGCCAGCGATTCATTGGTGCTGCGGGCGTACTCCTCCACGGAGAGCATCCGCGTGTCAATGATGTCGTTGTAGATGCCCACCAGGCGGTCGATGGGGTTGTAGTCGACCTTGCTTTCCTCGCCGTGTTGGATGGAAAGTTCCAACAGCTTGATCTGCTTGGCGCTGCTCTCAATGTTGCGGTCCAGAATGACCGTCTCAAAGTAGTTGAACTTATCGTTCTTCGCGGCCAGGCGGCGCAGACAGGTAAAGCGGCGGTTGCCGTCGATGATGCGGCCGTCGGCCAGCACCACGCCAGGCTCTCGCTGGTCGACCAGCTCAATGTTGTTCTGCGTCTTGCGGATGGAATCCGGGTTGCTTTCCACAATAAATGTTTCAATCAGGTTGTTGTAGGCGTCGCGCTGGGTGGTGCTGGGGCTTTGGCCGTCGTGTTCGGCCTTATATTTGCTGATCCAGGTGGAGATACGGTCGTTCTGGTCGTTGTAGTACAGCTGATCCAGCCGCACGCGGTACACGGGGTAGGCAGATGTGACGCCATCAATCGTCAGCTTGCGGGTCAGTTGGGTGGGAAAGACAACTTCCTGGACAATGCCGTTAGTCAATAAGTTCATAGTTTAAAATTCCTCCAGGTACAAATCATAGTTTGCGTACACGGTTTGCATGATTGCGTCGTAGTAGAGAGAAGTGTTATCGATAAAGAGTTTCACATCATCCTTATTGGTAAGGATGCCGTATTCCTCCTTGCAGCGGGCGACCAGGTCGTAGATTTCAATTTTACCTTCGCGCCGGACGATGGACTCGATCAGCGTGCTGCGGGTGATGGAAGGGTATGTCCCGGCGGGGGAAAAGCCCCACTGCCCGGCAATACGGCAGCAGTCGAAGTGCTCGCGGTCGACCGACAGCACCGAGGCATAAAAATAATTGTCAAAACCCAAGTCGTCTAATTCATGGGAGAAGCCCAGCTTGTGCAGGGTCGTTATGGTGAAAATGTCCAGATTACTGGTGCAGACAAAGGCGTAGACTTTGGCGCAATAATCTTCCATCGTGGCCTTGGTGACGCCGCTCTGCTCCAGGCGGTGGATATTGATATACTGCTTGGGGGCATAGGCGGTAAGATCACGGGCGGTCAGGCACTTGTGCAGTTCCACATTGAATGCAGATGTGTTGTAAAGCGCACATGACATTGTGGTTAAATCAAAAATATCTTTAGAAAAATAGGTGGCCTGGAAGTATTTTCTTGCGCTGAAGAAGGTATCACGGATAACGTACCCGGTGTATACGTTGAAACCTAACACTTTCAGTGTGTAGGGGCTGATATCCGAGGCCGGTGCATCCGGGTAGGCACGCTGATACATCCGCTTGACGTCGTCAATCAGATAGATGTCCTCAGTCATCAAGCTGCGCATGTGCTGATACTGCTCATGGGTCAGGTCTTTGCTGTCAATGCGGTAGATGCCATCGTGAAAGTAGGTATCGATGGATTTGAAGTAAGTACCTATTGCCGTTGCAGCCTTAACGCCGTAGGCTTCCTCATAGCGTTTGCCTAAATCGTTGATTGGAATAGGAGCATAGAGCATCAGCTGCTCCAAAACCTGCATGTCGCGGTCGGCTTTGCCGAAGATAAGCGTCGGCATTTTGCCAAAATCCAGCTGCAAATCGCTGACCTGCTCCGGGGTCAGAATCTTTCGCAAAAGATTGTGCAGTTCGTACTCGTCGCGGATATCGTACTGCTGCATCAGATCCAGGTGCTCACGCCAGATTTTTAAGGTGGTGATTTCGATATCCCTGTATTGGGATAAATCCAATTCCTGCAGAAAATCAGTGAAGTCGCGGCTTTTTATGTCGTAGTAGCGGAACCGCTGCCACTGGGACCACAGAATGTAATCGGCAGCAGAAAGATGATTCGTGTAAGTTCTTTGGTTGTTAATTTGAAAGTGAGAATCATCCTGTAAATCATACTCTGCCAGAAAAGCATTGTAATTATCGGTAAATTCAGAAAATGTGGTAGGAGTTTGCGCGTATTTTCGGACAGTATATGCTATGAGTACCGGGCGGCTTTTCAAGAGTCTTACGCCATCTACCGTAATATAGTTCTTATACAGCGCCCGTTCCAGCTGTTTTCGCATAGAGGAGGGCAGTTTCTCATCATCCTGGCACTCGGCCAAGGGCAGGTGGCCTTTATTGCGGGAGTGTTTGCATTGCAGGTATTCGTATACCTCTGGGGTGGTGCCGAAGGATAGTGCAAAATCCTCGGCTGAGATATAGTAGGTCGTGAACAGATAGGTGTACTTGTCTTCGTCAACGGCAGGGAAGGTTGGCAGATACTTGGAGATTTTTTGCCGCACTCGTTCACGTGTTAAACCAAGCGGCTTTGCAATCTCTTCCAGGGTCTGCCCCTGCAGTTTTAACATGAAAATATCCTTTTCGCGGCTGTCTGGCTGGGCAGCTAAAGTGTCCAGCAAAGAAGGCGTAAGATAGGTGAGCGTGTCGCCGTCTATTTCAATCTTTTTGTCATCCTCCAAGGACCGTATAGCAGTTAAAAAAGATGTGCAGTCCGAAAAGGGAAGAAATCCCTTCTCAAGTAGCTGCGAGAGCGTGACCCCGCCGGAAAAACTTTTGACAAGGGAAAGAACAGCCCCTTTGAGCGTATCAAAGAAGGGCGGCTCTGCAAGGGTGAGGTCAAGAAGCGCACCGACGGACAGATTGACGGATTCTTTTTTGTGGGCATCCGCCGCCAGCATTATTGTGTTCGGCCAGATTTTCAGGAAGGCTGCTGTATCCCGCAGGGCGTATTTTTCGTCGGAGTTTAAAGTGGTTGTGTATCCCGCCAGAGATTTTGCCAGTGCCGCCAACTCCGCTGCCGTGCCATTTCCACAGTTTTCGACCTCAATAAAATCAGCTCCCTGACATTGCAGAAATGCATCCATTGAGGAAATATTCATAGAGTGAAGGACGTTTCGTGCCCGGGCAGACATCTCTAAGTCCTCTAAGGTAAGGGGCTGCTGCGAAGATTCAAGGATATCCTCACGTGGAAGATTGGAAATAAAATCAGGCGAGAGCAACTCCACACGAGCCTTCTGCACGGCCAGGAAGAGTTCAGTTGCGGTCTTGACACCGATATTTCGCAGATTGAGAAAATCTTCCATGCTGAAATTGACAATTTGCGAAACAAATGTGATGTTTTTGTGTGCTAATACATGCTTGGCGCGGATAGACAAGGAAAGTCTATCAATCGGGATATCTCTGACCGGTTCAAGAACAATGAGGGGCAGGGACTCTGCGGGTTTAGAAGGCTTGGGAGTCTTTGGCTTGGGAGTCTTTGGCTTGGGCGGCGCACTAGTGGGCGGCGATGTAAACAAAAGAAAAAACTTTTCAGCAAGAGCGGAGGGATCAATATTCAGGATGATATCTGAGGCAAAGGAATCTTGCAGAAAATTCCGCAGCGCAATAAGATCATTCTTGCGGTCTGGATTCGCACCCTTAAAGCAGAGAATGGTATCATCTTTTGTGTGAAGGAAGTCTTGGAGCGTCATAATGTCATTCCGCTTTAAAATATTGCTGTACCGGGAAAGAAGATTCAGTACATCGATGGAACTGGATAAAAAACAAGTCATTAACCATACGTCCTTCCGAAGAACTTTGCACGAGCACTGCTGGATTTTTTATGTATTTCTTTGTATTGATTATACCATAGATAAAGTACAATAGTACGGACTTCTTTGAAAATGCGGATATCTTTGTATATATTGTACAACAATGACTTTGCTCTTTTGTGGAGTCTGCTGCGAGTTATGTCCAAGGTAAATAATCAGCAGATATAGAGATAAATATCTAAAGAATCCGGAGGGCTTTACCGATTTGGCAAGGCACTCCGAAATGTTTCCCCTCGGGAAGTGCACTTTGAGAGTTTACATGGCACAACAGAGAATCGAGAAAGAGATTGTACTATATGCGACATACGAATGCCAGCTTGCCAACTGCACAGGGCGTGGATGTGAGAACCGTTGCCAATCTGTTAGGCCACGCACAGGTCAGCACGACGCTGGATATTTACGCCCATGCGTTTGACAAGAACAAACGCAAGACACAGGAAAAACTCGAAAAGGCGATTGGACTATGAGAAAAATGAAGCTGACCCGTGCAAACAAAAGTATCTTACTGAAAGCGCTTGCTCATTATTACTATCAGGAAAAGGTGCTTGGACATAGCACACAGAAGTTGGAAAGATTGATGCTATTGCGTTTCAGATGTTCCTGCGCAATGTCTAGCGCCTTATCTCGCCAGCTCTCGTACTTTTGATAATAGGGCTCAAACAAGTACGGCGAGAATGTGACATTGTCAGACAACTCATTGTACAACTTTTCTTTGATACGGTTTCAGTAGCAATTTGTATACTCTTTATCCAATTGTCAGCCGATAAGCATAATCCATACAACGCCAAGAATATGTCCTTCGACAGGCATCTCAATGAACGTCTGAATCACATTTTTGTCAAAATAAATTTCTTTCGCATTCCGGCTATTGCCTGTAAGATTGCCGAACTCTGCAAAGAAGATAAAATTGCAGCGGGTGCAATCAAGCGTATCCAACGAACGCGTGAGTCCAACCAGATTGACCGTGAGAATCAACATATGAACAATAAGAATCGTCGTCGAGAAGATCTGTGGTGTATAATTCCACAGCATTGGATATGATTTCACCTGCCATATGATTACATTCAGTATAGCAAGCGGAGATGGACAATTTGCGTCCATTATTACGTCTGGAATGCCTATTTTCAACAAAAAATAGCCGCCAGCATTGCAACACTGGCAGCTATTGATTTAGAAAATTATTTATTATACCCTAATAGCTTTTCAGCTTCTTTTGGTGAAGCAGAAATCGGCAGCGCCGAATCATAGGACCATTGCAGCTTCCATTCAAAATATTTGTCGCGGGAAATTTTCCCGGTGTGGTAGGCATCTTGCATGGCGGCAAAGGACTTAAACAGGTAATTCAGAAGATCGTTCTCAGACCAAAGCATAGCGGGCTGTGCGCCGAAAGGAGAGGTTTTAGCGTTTGTCTGGATGACAGGTGCTGTGGCTGCATTTGCAGCTATCTGATTTTTGTCGATCGGTGAGGAGAGGGAAAATCTAAGAACGTCCGGCATATCCTCGTCAAGCCAGAATAAAGTTTCCATTATGCCGCCAAGATTGCCGGTATCCGGTTCAAGCAGTGCGCACTCTTTTACATGGAGTGCGGCTGCTATTTTTTTTACCATATCCTCTTTCGGAACGCGAAACCCGGATTCATACTGTGCGATGCGGTTGGCAGCACCATCCGTAAAACCAACCAGTTCACCTAATTCACGCTGCTTCATGTGACGATGCAGCCGGACGCGCTTGATTTTTTCTCCTTTGTGGTAGTGAATCAGATTTGATTCACTTTCCAGAGAGTAAGCCATAAAAGTGAATCAAATCTGATTCACTCCCACATTTCGTCCAAACGCGCCCCGTGTGGGGCGGATGCTCCGCGTCGCACATGGACGCTACATCACCCCCCAAAACCGCCGTTTGGCGCGTTTGTGGGGCTGTGGGGCGGCGTGAGCTGTACAACTTACTACTAGAGAGTAAAACTTACTGCACACAAAATCACGATAATATGAGATAATAGATGTATACCAAAATGGAAAGGATGATGTAAATGACTACCACAAGATTACCGAAAACCATTACCGCAGGCGCACTGCTTGCAACGCCGATTCCGCCTGTAAAATGGATTATTCCCGGTCTGTTGCCAGCTGGTCTGGCAATCTTTGCCGGTCCCAGCAAAGCGGGCAAAAGCTGGCTGACGCTGTGGCTCTGCTTGCAGATTTCGCAGGGGAAATCTGTGTGGGGGCGCGAAATAGAACTACGAACCGTGCTGTATTTTTCGCTGGAAGATACACTGGGTCGTCTGCAAGAGCGCCTTTACCAGCTTGTCGATGCAGAAGAAGACCCGGAACGCCTCAT
>CAKUJT010000026.1 GCA_934661765.1 uncultured Senegalimassilia sp. | reverse complement strand
TTCGCCCGCATTGCCGCCGACGTGTTGCGCTCAGCCCTTGCGTTTTCACAACGCATCCGAAGATAGCGGGCGGGATGGTGCTTCGAAATCGGGCACGAGAGCCGATTTCGCAATATCGTGCGATATGCATGAGACGTTTGAACTGGGGTTTTGCGAAGCAACGAAATCAAGGCGCCGTCAAACGCCCCTAAGCCATCGCGCATTCGTATAATGAAAGCAAGTTGATATGGGTTACCGGGGGAGCAGGTTTTGGGGAACTTGAAGACGAGCAAAGGTGACAAGAGGACGCGGAGTCAAGCCGCAGGGCTCATCACGCCCGCCATCGTCGGCATCGGCATGGCGCTGGGATGCACGTTGGCATGGCCGCTCATGGCGTTTCAGAGCATGAACCTTTACGCGGAGCTTCCGAACCACGAGGGCATCCTCGATCGGGCGTACCTGCTATCCATCGTGGCCACCACCGTCACGTTGGCGCTCTGCAGCATCTTCCATAAGCGATTCGACCGGCTGCTGGGATCGGTACCGGCGCGCTTCCTATTCCCTATCGGCCTAGCCGCCTGCACGCTGCTTGTGCTGGGCGCAGGCGAGGAAGGAGCGGTCGGCACGGCGCTCGTCACCGCGTACGGCATAGGCACCGGCGTATTCTCCGCGCTGTTCCTTATGAACTTCGGCGCGGTGCTGGGTGCGCTGTCGCTCAAGCAATCAGCCGCAGCCATCGCCATCGGGTACCTGGCATCCACCGTGCTGTTCTTCGCCTTCCTGTTCTTCGGGCGCTTCGAGTCCGTGTTGTTCTGCGCCAGCATGGGCCCGGTGGCCGCGGCGTTTCTGTTCTACGGGGTTTCCAGCTTGCAGATCGATAAGAAGCAGGCGAACGCGTTGCCGCGCCAAACCGATCCGGAAGACCCTGCCGAACACCGCCAGCTGCTTCGCTTGATTTGCGCGTTCGGCCTGACGATGCTCGTATGCGGCGTGTCCTACGAGCTGTCGCGAACGCTGTACGTGCAGATGGGGCAGTTCGCCAGCAGCGATGTGACGCCTTACGCCGTCGCGCAAGCCTGCATCACCACGCTGACCGCCATCGGGTCCATCGGCGTGGCGCTCGTGCTCATCACCTCGAAGGGCATCCGCGGCCCCGAGGCGTGCTACCGCCTTATCACCACGTTCTTGCTTGCCGGCGCGCTGCTCCTGCCTGCGCCGATGCTGTTCCCCAACATACCCGCCTACCTGCCGCTGGCCGTCGACGTCGGCGCGTTCCAATGCCTGGGCATGGGCATGTGGATCCTCATCGCCGGTCTATGCCGCCGCTATCAGACCTCGTGCCTGTTCGCGTTCGGGCTTATCCGGGCCGCATGGTCGGCAGGCCCGCTCGTAGGCATGCTGATCGGGCGGTGGCTGTGGTACGGCATCGGGCTCGATATCGCAGGCGCGTTCACCGCAGC
This sequence comes from uncultured Senegalimassilia sp., assembly GCA_934661765.1. Next base: position 24,010 of record CAKUJT010000026.1, on the reverse strand, counting down.
GTGCACGTGCGTGCTGCTCATCGCGCTTGTGAACAACTTCGTGTTCACCGAGAACACGCTTGCCCGGGCGCTCAGCATCATGCCGACCGACCGCAAGCAGCGATTCCAAGACCGCTGCCGCGCCGTCATCGAGCGCTACCACCTGACCGAGCGCGAGGGCGAGATCATGATCATGTTCGCGAAAGGCCGCAACCTGCCCTACGTACAAGAGGAGCTCTGCCTGTCGAAGAGCACCGTGAGCACCCATCGCCAGCACATCTACCAAAAGCTCGGCGTCCACTCCGCCCAAGAGATGATCGACCTGATCCAAGAGGAGAACGGGTAGCAGAGCGACAACGACGGGCAATCCCGGGCACCTTGCCAGATCGGCCTTGTAATTTCTACCGGCGCTATTTTTCCCTGCGTAAGTAATCTGCTAGATACGGCACCGCAAAAGCAACTTTACCGCGAGAAGACGCACGAATCACGCCTGCGTCTATGAGACGGCGACGATACTTTTGCGCGTAATCGTACGTTACGCCCATGCGCTGCGCCACCTCCGCAACACTGCTTTCGCCCGCATCGCCCACCATTGCACGAAGGAACTCGCCATCTACTTCAGACAATGCGGCCATAGTCGTTTCGCACACATCCGTTTCGTAATCTTCCCGAGAGTCCGACACGGCCAACCCCAGCACCTCCTTCGTCAAAACGCTATCGGGACCCAAGCGCAAAACCACGTTATGGCCAACCAACTGCAGCATATACGGCGAGCCCTTGGTAGCTTCGGCGGCAGCAAGGCACAGGTTGTCGTCCGCCGCAACGCCCAGTTCGGCAAAAGCCGTCCGATAGTACGCCGCAACGTCTCTTGCGGCAAGCGGTCCAAGTTCAACTTTTCGCGCCCTGTTCAGGAATGTAAGCACATGGTCATTCAACGTTGCCGCCACCGCGCCGGGCAGGCCCGCCATTACCAATGCAACATCCAACCCTTCACCCACAAGCTCCTGATATGCAATTACCAGCTGACGAACTTCAGGTGAGTTCGCTTGCAATTCGTCGACCAAAATCAGGATGCCGCGGCCCGCTTTCGTAAGCCGGCGCGCTAGTTGCGTAAGCTTAAATTGGAACGTTTTCGTTTCCTGAACTTCTCGGGTGAACTGCAAGCCGACGGAAAAGCCCAACGCGCCGACGCTTCCACCGCTCACACGAGATGCTTTGCTCTTTACGTAGCGCTGCCCGTCGTCTTGAATCTTCTCGACCACGCGCTCAAGCATGCCTTCCGAAGCGATAGTCGGCGACGACACGACAAAACCTTGCTTGCGGGCCTTGTCGGCAAGCTCCCACAGCAATACCGTTTTACCGCTGCCCCTTTGCCCCAGCAAAACCATCGCCCTGTCGCGGTTGCCAGGAGCACTCTGCAGGCCTTGGTCAAAACGGCGCAGAATATCGTCACGGCCAACCAAATACGCAGGCCGATTTCCAAACGAAGGAGAGAACACGGAATCTTTCAGCACGGCACATCCCCAATCTGCCTAAGCACCACTAGCTCAGCCGCCAATCGATTTCGGCGGTTTCCTTTTTTTCCTATTCTTTCCTTTTTTTCCTATTTGTCTAGCGGAAACGCAAAACACCTATGCGAAAAGCCTACAGCAGCGCAGCTTCCCAATCGGCTTCTTTGAAGCCGGTAAGCACGAAATCGGGGCCGACGACGATGGGACGTTTTACCAGCATGCCGTTGGTAGCCAACAGGTCATAAGCTTCCGCGTCCGACATGCCTGCATCTAGCTGGACTTTCACATTATATTGGCGATACAGCTGCCCGCTGGAGTTGAAGAACCGGCGCAGCGGCAGCCCGCTTTTCGCGTGCCATTCGGCCAGCTCGGTCGCAGTGGGGTTATCCGCCACAATGTCGCGATCCGCATACGCCACGCCATGCGCATCCAACCACGCCTTCGCCTTCTTGCACGTTGAGCACTTCGGGTACTCGATGAACAGCACTTCCTGCACGATGAGCTCCTTCCTTTAGGCGAATCGCCTTTGCGTTTTGCGTTGCATAGCGTAGCAGCACGCCACCGCACCGCTCAACCGAGTACAGGCGAAACGCGATCGAGGCGGGGGTCAGGCGAGTTATCGCGCCCGAACGCCCATAGTGAAGCTGCGCCATTCGCCCCAAGACGCGAAGCGGCCCCTTTCGCTTGGAGACGTCCCTGTTTGCAAGGGGGGTTTGGGGAAAGGGTGTCTCCAAGCGGAAGGGGCCGCTCGGGGGTATTCGGTTGTCAGGGGCCGAGCCCCTGCCGGGGCCACCCGCCTCCCCGCGCCACCGCCGGGGAGGAATCGCCGACGGCGAAGCGGGGAAGCTGGCGGGGCGAAGCCTCACGGAAGCATCGACCCTCGCCGCCAGGGGCGGCCTAGTAGAACATGAACACGGACAGGCCCACGTTGTAGAACGCGACGCGCAGGCAGACCGCGCCGATGAGCGCCGCGACCACGGCCACGCCGCCGAACAGCTTCCAGCTGGCGGCGTCGCCCTTCTTGCGGGCCATCACGCAGCACACGAGCGGCACGACCGCGCCCACGGCCACGGCGCCGAGCCACAGCAGCGGGGCCTGCGCCCCGACGGTCGCGGCGGCGTCGGCCACGGCCTTGGTGGGGTGCGTCGGGTCGAAGTAGTAGCCCACCTCGGTGAAGCTCCCCGCGCTCAGCTGGATGAACGCGGCGTAGGCGGCGGTGCACACGGCGCCGATCGCGGAGCCGGCCACAGCGGGCAGGCCGCACTCGCCGGTCTCCTCGCCCTTGGCCGCCAGCACGATGGCGCAGGTGGCGGGGCCGAGCAGGCAGGCGGCGCCCACGATGGAGAGCACCTCGAGCACGCTGTCCCACGCCGGGCGCGCCGGCATCATGTAGCTGTGCGCGCACACCGCGGCCAGGATCACCGAGATGGCGACGGCGACCCACGCCATGCCCTTGGGCAGCGTGCCGCCGTCGTCGGACTTGCGGGCCATGGCGAAGTACGCCACGGCGACCACCACGAACACGACGATCGCGATGAGCTCCTGCGTGATGCCGGAGGTGATGTGGCCGAAGCCGTTGAAGATGCGCTCCCAGTGCTGCAGGTGGAAGAACACGGCGATGCCGCCCAAAGCCAGGAGCACGCACGAAACGATCGCCAGCAGCTGCTGGGACTTCTTGCCCGCGCCCTTGAGCGCCAGCGCGCCGGCTCCGCCGAGCACGCCGCAGCCCCAAGCGGTCAGCGTGGTGAAAAGGATCAGAGGCCATTGCAGTTCCATTACTCTTCTCCCTTCCACTCGTGGTTGCGCAGGATGTAGCGGAACGAGGGATGGTTCCCCACATCGGGCAGATGATGCACATCGGAATCCTTGAACGGCTTGATCGGATAGTCGCCGTCCTCGCCGATCAGCTCGCCAAGCGTCTTGTTGTAGGGGCCGCGGAAGCTCTCGATGCCCTCGTCCAAGTCGCCGAAGAAGCGCGCGAAACCGCCGCACTGCGTGACGCACTGGGGCAGCTCGCCCTGCGCGGTCTTCTGCTCGCACAGGGTGCACTTCTCCACCACGCGCTCCTCATCGTTGAGATAACGCACGCCATAAGGGCAGCTCATAGCGCAGAACTGGCAGCCGATGCACTTCGACTTGTCGATCTGCACGGTGCCGTCGGCGGCGATGTGGCTTGCCCCGGTCGGGCACACCTTCACGCACTCCGGGTCGGCGCAGTGCTGGCACTGCACGGTCAGGAAGTACGTGTACACGTCCGGGAAGTGCCCGGAACCTTCCGCCGTCGGATAGGGCCCGATACGCAGCGTCTTGTTCCAGAAGCTGCCGATCGGCACGCCGTTGAACGCTTTGCAGGCAACGCTGCATGCCAGGCAGCCGACGCACTTGTTCAGGTCGGTTACGATTGCCGGATGGCTCATGCCTTCGTCCTCCCCTCGTAATCAGGCGCCCACGCCTTCAGGCGCGGATCGCTGGAGTCATGGATGATCTCGGTGCCGTCGTCGCCGCAGGGCACGGGGTTGCCGAACGGGGAATTCTCCGCCGTGGCCTTGTACACCTTCACACCATAGGCGCGCAGGTTCGACGTGCCGATGAACGGGTCCTGGGCGTCCTTGTCCAGCAGGCAGTTCACGCCGCACAGCGCAAAGCCCTTGTCGGCCTGCTTCAGCTCGGGGAACCACCACTGGTGCTCCAGGTTCACCACACCGGGCGCGATGCCGTGATACAGGTCGACGACCTCGCGAATCTTGTGCTCCTTGGTCTCGATCCACACCCAGTCGCCCTGTTCGACGCCGATGCGCTCGGCATCCTCGGGGTTCATCTCAATGCGCGGCACGGGCCACAGCTCGCGACACCAGGGAAGCTGGCGATGCTCGTTGTGGAAGTACACGGGGATGCGTCGACCGGTGGTAGCCAGGAACGAGTTGTCGTCCTTGAACAGGTCCGGATCTGCGACCGGGCCGTGCGGAGCCTCGCGGAACGTCGGAATGGCCTGGTCGTCATCGGGATAGTAGTTGTCGATGACCGTCGACCAGATCTCCTGTTTGCCGGTGGACGTATCCCAACCCTGAGGATGGTCCATGACCGCCTGCACCGCCGCCGGGGAGTCTGACGTGGTGGCCCAACCGGTTTCGTAACGGCGATACGTGCCCCAGGCCTCAGGCTTCTCGATCTTGGAGTCCCACGGGCCGTTCTCCTGGAAGGCCTTCTTGTAGTCCTGCCACTCGGGGATCCTGAAACCGGCGAGCGCGATGTTGTTGCACGCGTTCTCGGCATCGTCGATGGGCCACTTCTCGTCATCGGTGCTGCCCTCGCAATACGGCTGGCCCATGGCCTTGAAGATGCGCATGACGATCTTCAGGTCGGGCTCGGCCTCCGCCGGGGGCTCCACAGCCTTGCACGTGGCGCCGAACGAACCGGAAGAGCCCTGCGACTTGCGAATGCAATCGAGCTCCATCCAGTGCGCCGCCGGCAGCACGATGTCGGCGATGCCCACGGTAGGCGTCTCCCACAAGTCGATGGACACCCAGAAGTCCAGCTTCTTGAGCTGCTCGTAGGCATACAGGCTGTTCGACTGGTTCATATGGTCGCCGGTCTGGCCGATGCCGCAGGACAGCTTGTAGGGCTGGCCCGTCTCGATGGTCTTGTAGATGCTCGTGGCATCCGCCCAGCTGGGGTTGCACTTCGGGTCCGCCAGCATGGGGAACTTGTCGCTGCCGATGATCTTGGACTGGTCGGGCGAGCCCTTCACGGAGGCTGCGGAGGGCAACGTCATGGCCAGGTCGAAGAACGGCCAGCCGGCGGTGGAACCGCGCATGCCGCCCGGGGTGTCCATGTTGCCGGTGATGCCGCACAGGATGTCCATAATGCGGTTGGTCTGCAGCGAGTTGCAGCTGTGCTCGAGCGGCAGCATGTACTGGATGCCGCCGTTGCCGTAGCCGGTGGAGGGGTCGAGACGCGTGGCGTAGATGGTCGCGGCGCGCTCGATGTCCTCGGCCTTGCAGCCGGTGATCTCGGCAACCTTCTCGGGCGTGTACTCGGCCACGCGATCGCACAAATGCTCCCAGACGGTGCGGCAATGCACCTTCTTGCCATCCTTCAGCGTAACCTCAAGGCCGCCTTCGGGCGTGTACAGCGCCGGATACAGGCCGTCGATGAACGGCGTGGCGTCGATGACGAAGCCTTGGCTCTGGCCCGTCAGGTCCAGGCCGTGGATCTGGGCTTCGCGACCGGCGGTCGCGGGCTTCCAATCCTCGCCCTCCCAGTGGGGCAGCTTGCCGGAGCTGGAGCTGCTGGACAAGTTCAGATCGGCGGCGGAGGCATCAGTGACCGAGGATGCCACGGACTTGCCGTTGGACTCGTAATACGTCAGCTCGCCGTTCAGCTCGTTGAGCACCATGAACGCGGTGTTCGAGCCACCTTCCTTGATGTCGGACTGCTTGAGCAGGCGATTCTTCTTGGAGCCGTGCGTGGACTGGGAATCGGAGACGGAAGGCTCCCAATCCTCGTCCTCGACCACCAGCATGGGGGCGTTCATCCATTTGCGCACGTACAGGTCGTCGTAGAGGCCCTTGTTGATGACGACGTTGATCCAGCCCAAGCCCATGGCGGCATCGGTGCCGGGGCGCAGCGGCAGCCAGATATCGGCCTCCTTGCCCAGGTTCGTCTGACGCGGGTCCACCAGGATGTGGTAATCGGCGCGCGTTGCCACGTCGACCGTGGTGCGGCACGAGTCGTCGTAGTTCGACAGCTCGGAAGCGCCGCCCCACTGCACGTACACGCGCGGACGGCCTACGGTCTCCATCCAGCTGTAAGCGTTGTAGTCATTGAGCTTCGTGGCATAGAAACGCGGACCTTTGCAGATCTCGTTGGCCTGAATGGCGTTCGGGCTTACGAAGCACTGCTTCAACGCCGCGTAAGGGCCCATGGACCAGATGCGGCTGGTGCCGGCCATGCTGAAGTACGTCTCGTTGCCGTACTTGGACTGCAGCTCGCTGAACTTCTCGCCGATGGTCTCCATGGCTTCGTCCCAAGTGATGCGCTGCCAGCCAGGATCGTTGGAATCCTTCGGGTTCGTGCGCTTCATGGGGTACTTCAGGCGATCGGGATGATATGCAGCCTGCAGCGAGGCCTGGCCCTTGGAGCAGTGATTACCCATGGATTGGAAGGCGGCCTCGTCGCCTTCGCTGCGGATGACCTTCCCATCCTGCACATACACCCACACGCCGCATTCCATCTTGCCGCAGCCGCGGCAGGTGGAACGGATGCGCTTAACCTCGCCGGCGCCGGTGGTTCCGGTTTTGGTCTCGGCCAGCGCAGAGCTTGCCGGAGCCGCAACGCCGACGGCGGCGGCGGTGGCCGCAGCCATCTTCGCGAACGTGCGGCGCGTCATCGTGAGCTTGCCCATGCATCCTCCTTTCCTTCGACGCCTTGCAAGGCGCCATTTCCTCTGTGGTCGTACGGCATCGCAGCCCTCGTCTTCGGCTGCTTGCCGCCCCTCTTCTCGGGTTTTCAGGGTTTCCCGAAGCCCTGCGAAACATCACCGCGTCCGGGGCTTGCTTGGGGTTTGGGGCCGAGCCCGCAGTGCGTTCGCCTTCCCGACGATACGATGCGCAAAACAAGCGGCGAATCCGGCCAACAACATGGTTGAGGCGGGTTTTCGAAATCATGCTAGTAACATGATGCCTTTGACCTGGGGATATGCCCGACACGAGTGTTTTCCACGGTTGACTTATCTGGGCAAGTTCAGGCAAGCGAAAGGGGTGTACTATAATCGCCTCGGACGAGGGAGAGGATTATTCTTGGGGGAGAAAAGGATCACTGGCGCCGCGGAAGACGGCAGCCAGCGCGCGGCGCAAGCGTCCGCCAAGGCGCAGGAGCCCGCTAACGTTATAGGCGGCAAGGAAGCGCGCGGCGCAGGCGACGGCCGCGGCAAGCCCAAGCAAGGCGGCGGCGACCGTCCGACGACGAATCGCGAAAGACTCTCCCGAGCGCTGACGGGCAAAAGAGAACAAGCCCGGGAGTCGCTGGGGCGCACCGAGGCGCTGACCGGTTTAGCGCTCGGCTGCTTCCTGGCATGGGTTCCCATGACGTTCCAAAGCCTGAACATCGTAGGTGACGAAGGCGAGCCCGTGCTCGACGCGGTGTACCTGATATCCATCTGCACGCTGCTGCTCACGCAGGTCCTCATCGGCATCGAGCACAAGCGGTGCGCCGTTTGGCTGGCGAAGACGTCTGCGCGCGCAGGGTCGGCCATCGCCATGGCCGCGTCCACGCTGCTGCTGCCCCTTGCGGCCGGTTGGGCTGGCGGAGCATCGGCAGCGGAGACGTTCGTCGTCAGCATCGCGCTCACCACCGCATCGGGCGTCGTCTCGGGCATCTCATCGGGCGTCTTCCTGGCGCAGTTCGGCATCCTTGTGAGCAAGTTCTCCGCGAAGTCTACCGCCGCCATTGCCGCTCTAGGGTATCTATGCATGTCGGCGCTGTTCTGCCTGTTCTCGTTCTTCGGAGCGTTCGAATCCTGCTTGTTCGCCGCCAGCATGCCCGTAATCAGCTCCTTTTTGCGCGACACGGGCGCGTCAACGCAAAAGGGCAGGCAAGCCATCGACGACAAGCCCCTGCCCTCGCAGGCCGAGCCCGCCACCCCGGAGAACCGGCGCCAGCTGCGCCATCTCACGCTGGCCCTGGCGCTATGCTGCGCGCTAATCGGCTGCGCGAACGAGCTGGCGCGCACGCTGTACATCCAGATGGGCATCGCGGGCGCAGGCGGGCAACATTACGCGTTCATCCAGGCGGGCGCGGCGCTTATCATCGGACTCGGGGCCACAGTGATCACGTTGGCTCTGGTCAGCATGAAAACGCCGCGGGCCCCGGAGCTCTGCTACCGCATCCTTATGCTGTTCCTGGCGCTCGGCGCGTTGCTGTTGCCCACTCCCCTGCTGTACCCGATAAGCGCCGTAGCCCCCTACGCGCTCAACTCGGCGGCGTTCCAGTGCTACGGCGTCTTGGCATGGGTGCTCATCTGCGGCACCTGCCACCAGTATCCCGCGACCAGCATCCGCATATTCCAATTCGTACGCGCAGGATGGACCCTCGGGCCTTTGATCGGCATGCTCATCGGGCGCTTCGTGGTGAATTGCACGCCCTTCGGCATTGCCGAGGTGTTCCCGTGCGCCGTGCTGGGAGCGGCGCTCGTCATGATGGCGGCGATGGCGTTCACCGAGCACGACCTGGCCTTCGCCGTAAACCTGCTCCCCACGGACAGGAAGCGGCGCTTCACCGACAAGTGCCTGGCGGTCGCCGCACGCTGCGGCCTGTCCGAACGCGAAACCGAGATCATGACGCTGTTCGCCAAAGGCCGCAACCTTGCCTACATCCAAGACCAGCTCTGCCTGTCGAAAAGCACTGTGAGCACCCATCGCCAGCACATCTACCAGAAGCTCGGCGTGCATTCCGCCCAAGAGATGATCGACCTGATCCAAGAGGAGAACGGATAGAGGGCGGTTGGGACATCCGCAATGCGTTATGCTGGTGGGTAAACACTTGGGAAGGAGGGCCTTATGCGGGCTTTGGTGCAGCGTGTGACGCGTGCGCAGGTTGATATCGATGGCGAAACGACGGGTTCGTGCGAGCGCGGGTACCTGATTCTGCTGGGCGTGGGGGCAGACGACGGCCCCGAGCAGATCGAACGGCTGTGGGGCAAGATCTTCAAGCTGCGCATCTTCGAGGACGAGAACGGCAAGACGAACCGCTCACTTGCCGACGTGGACGGCCAGGTGCTCATCGTGTCGCAGTTCACGCTGTACGCCAACTGCAAGAAGGGCAACCGACCCTCGTTCACCGGCGCCGGCGCACCCGACCAGGCCGAACGCCTTTACGAGCAGTTCGTCGAGCGCGCCCGCCAAGACGTGCCGCACGTGGAAACCGGCCGCTTCGGCGCCATGATGCAGGTCAGCCTGATCAACGACGGCCCCTTCACCATCTGGCTGGACACCGATCAGCTATAGAGCTCGCGAAGCCGATCTTGACGCGCATAAGGCTATTCCAGGCGCTTTCGCGATGCGCCACCGTTTCAGCTTCATCCCTCCAATCCAACGCAAAAAGGAAGCCGCCCGTGGGCGGCTTCCTTCGCATTCCGGCTGAATCCCGTTTGCTAGCAATAGAACAGGATGTCGTTGTACGTGGGGACGGGCCACAGGTCGTGAGCGACCACGATCTCCATGGCATCCACGCCCGCACGCAGGCGCTCCATCATCGGGACGATCTCGTGCGCGTACTTGTTGGCCTTCTCCTGCTCGTCGGCCAGGTCGCGAATGGCCAGGTGTGCGGCATGCAGCTCGTTCAGGGCGTCGTTGATCTCCTTGATGCCGTCGACCACCGTGTTGAGCAGCTGATCCTGCACCGAGGTGTCGATACCGGCGCAAGCGGCCTTCATCTCGTTGATCTCGTTGGCAACGAGCGTGGCGTACTTGTTGATGGCCGGCAGGAACGTACGGCGCGTCATGCGCTTCATCGTACGGACCTCGATGTTCATGAGCTTCGTGTACTTCTCCAGCTTCACCTCGTAGCGGCTGCGAGCCTCCACCTCGGTGAGCACGTTGAACTCCTCGAACAGCTTGATGCTCTTCTCCGCAACGTAGGCCGGCAGCGCATCGGCGGTGGTGCGGTTGTTGGCCAGGCCGCGGCGCTCGGCCTCGGCGGGCCACTCGTCGGAGTAACCGTTGCCGTTGAAGATGATGCGCTGGTGCTTCTTCAGCGTCTCCTTGATGTAGGCGATGGCGGCGGACTCGAACTCGTCGCCGGACTTGCCTTCCATGGCGTCGGCGAAGTCCTTCAGCGACTTGGCCATGGCGGTGTTGAGCACCATGTTGCAGTCGGCCAGGTTCACCGCAGAGCCCGGCATGCGGAACTCGAACTTGTTGCCGGTGAAGGCGAAGGGGCTGGTACGGTTACGGTCGGTGTTGTCCTTGAGGAAATTCGGCAGAACCGCAACGCCCAGGTCGACGGCCACCTTTTCCGCAGAGGTGTACTCATGATCGTCAACCAGCGCGTCCACGATGGCGCCCAGCTCGTCGCCCAGGAAGATGGACACGATGGCCGGCGGGGCCTCGTTGGCGCCCAGACGATGATCGTTGCCGCAAGAGGCCACGGTCATGCGCAGGAGCTCCTGGTAGTCGTCGACGGCCTGGATGACGCCGGTGAGGAACACCAGGAAGCGCAGGTTGTCCATGGGGGTCTCGCCGGGATCCAGGAAGTTGGTCTTGCCGGCGGAGATGGACCAGTTGTTATGCTTGCCGGAACCGTTAATGCCCTCGAACGGCTTCTCATGCTGCAGGCACACCAGACCGTAATGGCTTGCCAGCAGGCGCATCTTCTCCATGGTCAGGAGGTTCTCGTCGATGGCGCGGTTGCCGTTGGTGTAAAGCGGTGCCAGCTCATGCTGCGCGGGGGCGACCTCGTTATGCTTGGTCTTGGCCGACACGCCCAGCTTCCACAGCTCGTTGTCGAGCTCCTTCATGAACTCGTTGACCGTGGGGCGGATGGCGCCGAAGTAATGCTCCTCGAGCTCCTGGCCCTTCAGCGGGGAGTAGCCGAACAGCGTGCGGCCCGTCATGATGAGGTCGGAGCGCTTTGCGTAATCCTTCTCGCTGATCAGGAAGTACTCCTGCTCGGCGCCGACGGTGGTGATCACGCGGTCGGCGGTCTCGCCGAACAGCGCCAGCACGCGCTTGGCCTGCTCGTCGATAGCGCTCATGGAACGCAGCAGCGGGGTCTTCTTGTCAAGCGCCTCGCCGGTGTAGCTGCAGAACGCGGTGGGGATGCACAGCACCTCGTCTTTGATGAACGCGTAGCTGGTGGGGTCCCACGCCGTATAGCCGCGGGCCTCGAAGGTTGCGCGCAGGCCGCCGGACGGGAAGCTGGAGGCGTCGGGCTCGCCCTGGATGAGCTCCTTGCCGGAGAAGCTCATAATGGCGCGGCCATCGCCGGTGGGATCGAGGAAGCTGTCATGCTTCTCGGAGGTGATGCCGGAAAGGGGCTGGAACCAGTGCGTGTAGTGCGTGGCGCCCTTTTCGATAGCCCATTCCTTCATGGCATGGGCAACGACGTTGGCGACCTCAAGGTTCAAAGGCTCGCCCTTCTTGATGGTCTTCATCAAGTCTTTATACGTTGCAGATGGCAGTCGCTCCTGCATCGTGTGCTCGTTGAACACCATCGAGCCGTAGATCTCAGGAATTTTCGACATAGGCGTGAGCTCCTTCATAGTTACCTTTCAGACGCGCGTTTCCCTTGCCACTGCAAGCTATAGGCTAGCGAACTAGTCAACTCTCGTAGCTTAGCATCTTGCACCGGCAAGCAGCACGTCAACTTGCTGTAACTTACGGTACCGGCGCTATGTTTCCGGCAGTTTTCCGCGTATGGAACGTTTCGTTACGGAAGCGCCGAATACGCCGGCGGCTTTTACACCATCGATAGCACTACGCATTGGAAGCCAATGGTCTTTCGCGGCGCAGAAGGCCGGCGGCGCGGCTACAGCAAAAGCCTCGATAACGCGCCCGGAGGTCCCGCATCCGGGCTCAAAATCCCCCAACAACGCGGAAAGCCCGCCCCGCTTTCGCGGAACGGGCTTTCCAGGCTTGCATGGCCACGCGTGGCGCAGCCAAAGTAAACAAACCTTAGCGCTTGCTGAACTGCGGGCGCTTGCGGGCCTTCTTCAGACCGTACTTCTTGCGCTCGACCATACGAGCGTCGCGCGTCAGGAAGCCAGCCTTCTTCAGCTCGGCGCGGTAGTCGCCAGCTGCCAGCAGGGCACGGGAGATGCCGTGACGCAGAGCGCCGGCCTGACCCGAGATGCCGCCGCCGTCGATGCGGGCGAGCACGTCGAAGTGATCCTGGGTATCCGTGACCTTGAACGGGGTCTTGGCATAGTCGAGCAGAGCCTCGCGGCCGAAGTACTCCTTGCCATCGCGACCGTTAACGGTCACCTTGCCGGTGCCGGGAACGAGGCGCACGCGAGCGACAGCGTTCTTACGACGACCGGTGCCGTAGTACAATGCTTCATTCGCCATGGTTTAGCCCTCCATCTTGATCTCGGTCGGCTTCTGAGCCATATGCGGGTGCTCGGCACCAGCGTAAACCTTCAGCTTCATGCCCTGCTTGCGGCCCAGCGTGTTCTTCGGCAGCATGCCCTTGACAGCATGCTCGATGACGCGCTCGGGATGCTTGGCCATGGCCTCGGCGAAGGTCTCAGACTTCAGTCCGCCCGGATGACCGGTGTGATGGTAGTAGACCTTGTTCAGCTCCTTCGTGCCGGTCACGCGAACCTTGTCCGCGTTGATGATGATCACGAAGTCGCCGGTGTCCACGTGCGGCGTGTACTGCGGCTTGTGCTTGCCCTTCAGAAGGGTAGCGGCCTTGGTGGCAACACGGCCGAGGACCTGATCCTCAGCGTCGATGATGTACCATTTGCGCTCAACTTCATGAGGCTTAGCGTGATACGTCTTCACTGTTTTTCCTCCATGTCCTTCCTGTTACGCTGTGCGACCACAGCGCACAGGGTGTCGTTTTTCAAAAGTGCAAGTCTGTATGCTGCCGGTTTCCTACGCCGGCGCGCTTCGTCGGGTCTGGACTTCCCTTCTTGGCGCTGCCTCCACCTTGCGTTTACGGGGCTTTTGAAAGCGAACTTTTATAGTCTACGGTTTCAGCCGCTTCGAAGTCAATGGGGCACGTGTGCCCATCTGGGGTTACTGCGCGATTTTCACACGGACTGCACGAATACGGCGAGCAAGTCCCCCCGCAAACCGGCAGTTCCCAACCGCGTCTGGTCACCCTTTCCCCGCATCGAGCCCTTTCGCGTTCGCAATCTGCCGTCCCTCATATTCTGGGGGGGGTATCAGTCATATCCAGCCATGCCTCTCCCCGTCTTCTCCGCCTGAGGCCCTTTCACGTTCGCCATTTTCGCCGCCCCCCCTCGAGTTCTGGACGCTTTTGCAGGTTTCGGCCCCCGTTTTTGACATCCGTCCGGAGTTCTGGGCGGTTTTTCCTTCGCATCGTCTGGCAAAATGTTTGCGAGGGCAAACTGCCAACACGTTGACCTGGGGTTTTATAAACTTCCAGTAACCGCACCCGCAATCATGGCTTCAAAACCGCCCAGAAGATTCCGCGACGACCCACCGCTGTCCGCGACACCTGGCGCGAGCTGCTTTGGCGCCCGCCGCGGCCCACGTCGACGCCCGCGCCGCACCCCGCTTCGCCGCCCACCACAGCTCGCGCCGGCGTGGCGGATTCTAGGAAACGTCGCAACTCACGATTCCCCACCACAGCTCCCGCCGCAGCCCGCTTCGGCGCCCATCGCAGCTTTTGGCGCCCGTCGCGGCCCACGCCGACCCCGCCGCAACCCACGCCGACGCAATACTCGCAAGGTTCGCAACCCCTTTGCGCAAGATCTCGGCAAGGGTTTCGCGAGACGACGGCATCACACTGCAAGAATGCCCATGCGCATCTCGATGCGCCTACCCGCCGATGACACGAGGTCGCCCATGATCGCTTTATCCCACACTTCCGCCCTTCGGTATCTGCGCAGCCAATCCGAGATTAAGAGATTGTCGCCTTCGAAAACGCCTTCCGCTTTCGGTATCTCGCGATACGATACCCCGCGCCTGACGCAGCGGTTCGCCGCAGTCGGCGATGGAACCGTTCACGTGCTCGCGACCGAGCAGCGAAGGCGGCGCTCCATCGGCTCCATAACGTGCCACCTTTCCGAGAAGATTCCGCCGAACGGCCTTGTCCACGTCGAGGGCGATATCTTCTGCAGCACGCCGGAGCTGTGTTTTCTGCAGATGGCGCGCGTGTTGCCTCTTCTTCAGCTGATCAAACTCGGTTTCGAACTGTGCGGGTGCTACGCCCTCGCGCCCGACGGACGAGCGATCGAGCAACCCGCGCTCACCTCGAAGGACAAAATCGGCGACTTTCTCGGGAGCGTCAAAGGCGCACGCGGCATCGCGCAAGCCCGCCAGGCGCTGGCGCATATCGCGGAGGGATCGGCCTCCCCAAGGGAGACCGCGCTGGCCATGCTGCTTTGCATGCCGCCATGCTGGGGAGGCTTTGGCTTTTCGAAACCGCAGATGAACTACCCTGTTTGCGCGCCAGACCCGCGAAGGGCGCATGGCGTGCGGCAATTTTATTGCGACCTGTTCTGGCCGAGCTGGAATCTTGCGGTCGAATACGACAGCAAGGCGCATCACAGCGACGAGCGCAAAATCGTCGAGGATCAGACGCGCGCCACCATCTTGACGTCACTTGGGATCAGCGTGATCTCGCTCCGCGCGCAGCAAGTCGACGACCCGGTCCGCTTCGAACACGCCGCTTCCGCTATCGCCGCGCACCGCAAGCGGAAACGGCCCCTTCCCAAGCCCGATGCGGTTCAGCAGGATATTCTGCGCGAATTCACGCTGAACAGCGCATTCGATATTCGATAGGAATCCATCGGCGCGGTCGGCACCACAGTCCAAGCGGACGAAGCCGGGCGAAGGATGGGGTTCGGCCAGCTCGACAGGCAGCAGGCTCGGGCAGACGAAGTTACGCAAGGGATGGGGATTCGGAAAGGGAAAGCAGCACGACGGGCGAGGCCCAGACGGAAGAACTGAGCACCGGGCAGCGAGCTCGAGCAGAAAAGGGCCAGCTCGACAGACGGAGTTCGAGTTAGAGAAGCCAGTTCGATGGACGGGCTGGGTGGACCAACCAGGGCATCGAGCGACGAACCCGGACGAAGGCAACAGCACGGCGGACAGTGGATTCAAATATAGCCGTGCGAGGAATGACGAGGTCGGGCGGAAAGAACCGGCGCGAGGGACTCGGGCGGAAAGGACCGCGCGAGCGGCGACCGAGCGAAACGAAGCGAATGCGCCATCGCCCGCGACGGGGGGGGCTTGCGCGGAAGCGATAGCGAAGCAAGTAGGAGGGTTAGACGACCGCAATGGGGTTGCCCGAACTTCTGGGCGGTTTTGCAAGCGAAAACAGCGAATAGCGCCCTCTGACGCATGCGTTTCCCCAGGTCAAAAATATTCGGCACAGAATAACCCCTCGAAAACCGCCCAGAAGTTCAGGGGTGGCGTCAAATTTGGGGCCCATTTTCTGCAAAAGAGCCCAGAAGATGGGGAGCACGGTAAGTGCGCCATCGAGACGGTTCCGGGCGCCAAAAGACAACGCCGAGAAAAGCACGAGTGCAGCTCGAAACAATGTCAATGCCTTGCACTGTCGGTGTTGCGCATTGCCGATGGATTATATAAGCCGGTGGCAGTACTTGACCGCATCGGCCTGCCGCCATATCAGCCCGTACGCTCGGCCGGCACCGCGAAACCGCCAAACGCCGGGCGCGCACCGCGCTGAGATCTCGATCAAGTCGACGACCTCCAGTTGCGCCGGGGACGTCTGCCACCCAGAACCGCCTCGCCAACCCGCCACCGCGCACAGAACGGCGATCCCCCCCCCCCCGCACACTCGGCCGGCACTGCGAACCCGCCTACCGCCGACCCCGCGCACCGCGCGGCAAACCCACCGCGCCAGCGGCACTTGCGCGTCGCCCTGCCGACCAGAACCCCGGCCCGTCGTCGCCAACTATCGCGCCTCGCCGCCCCCCGTTGCCCACCGCCCCGCTGACCAGCGGCTCGCTCGCTGCGTTTGCTTGCGGCGATAACTTGCTTTCTGGTTTACCAATAACCCGGTATTCTGAGGCTTTGATATTATGGTGCAGGCGGTAAGTTTCATAGGGCGAACGGCGCAATGCCGACCGCAACCCGCACGAGCCCGCCCGCACGACCGAAGCCTGCACGCAGCCCGACCGCCGCAGCAAGGGCATCGCGCTTTGAGACGATGCGCATCGACGGCGTCTCGGCAATCGCACTCGGGCATGCAACCGCACATACCCGTCCCGCCAGCGCGCGGGGCGCTCAATCCGGAAAGGACCGATCCATGCCAATCAGGATCCCCGACCAGCTGCCCGCCACCGAGCAGCTGGAAAGCGAGAACATCTTCGTCATGACCGAGCATCGAGCCATGCATCAGGACATCCGCCCGCTGCGCGTGCTGCTGCTCAACCTCATGCCGAAGAAGATCGAGACCGAGACGCAGATCATGCGCAAGCTGTCCAACACCCCGCTGCAGATCGAGGTGGAGCTGCTGCATACCATCTCGCACGAGTCGCGCAACGTCTCCCAAGAGCACCTGAAGACGTTCTATCGCTCGTTCGACCAGGTCAAAGACAACCGCTACGACGGCATGATCATCACCGGCGCGCCCGTCGAGCTGCACGAGTTCGAGGACGTCGACTACTGGGACGAGCTGTGCCGCATCATGAAGTGGTCCACCACCAACGTGCACTCCACGCTGCATATCTGCTGGGGCGCGCAGGCCGGCATCTTCTACCACTACGGAATCCAAAAGCACGAGCTGCCGAAGAAGCTCTCCGGCGTGTTCAACCACGACGTGCTCAAGCCCTCCAGCCCGCTGGTGCGCGGATTCGACGACCGCTTCTGGGCGCCGCATTCCCGCCACACCACCGTGTACGCCGAGGACATCGAGGCGGACCCGCGCCTGGAGATCGTCGCGCAGTCCGATGAGGCCGGCGTCTACATCGCCAAGAGCACCGACAGCCGCCACTTCTTCGTGTTTGGCCACCCCGAGTACGACACCGGCACGCTGCGCGCCGAGTACGAGCGCGACGTGAACAAGGGCATGGACGTCCCCGTTCCGGCCCACTACTTCCCCAACGACGATCCCACGCAGGAGCCGGTCAGCACATGGCGCGCGCACGCGCAGCTGCTGTACACGAACTGGCTGAACTACTACGTGTACCAGACCACGCCCTACGACCTGAGCGATCTGGGCGTCGACGAATAGGGAAACGCCATGCCGAAGCACTACACCATCAAACCGCAGGTCACACCTTTGCCCGGCAAAGCCGGCAAGGGGCCTTCGGCTGAATCGGGGCGACATTCGGCGAAGGAGTGCGCGGCGTCCGGCTCCGCATCCGAGCAGCCCGCGAACGATCCCTTCATCCGCGCCGAGAACGAGGACGACGACGGCTACGACCCCTATTCGGACCGCCCGCCCACACCCGAGCCCCTGTTCCAGGAAAACCCCTGGGATTAGGGAGGGCGCTTCGAGGGAAAATCCAACCGGCCAACAAACTGCGATGGGCCCGGAACGAGTGATCGTTCCGGGCCCATCGATTTTGATCAGAGAGTCAGGAAAGCAAGGAGCGCAGACCAGCGGCCCCCTCACGCATTGGGAGCCGCCCTGCCGGCCTCCCCGCTAAATCAGAGAGCGCCCTCTTGTCGGCGCCCATTTCGCGCCAGTAACCGCGCAAGTCAACGCCGAAAATAGAAGCGACGAGCAATGAGGAGAGCCAACCCCTCGTTGCTCCTACTTGTTCGCCGTGCCGACGAAGAGCGGCTGATCGCTCCAGGTGAGGAACTCCTCGATTGCGAGGTCCTCGAAGCTGCGGATCGCGTGCTCGGCGGAAGCCTGCAGAGCATCCCACGTGCCGGCGTCGTCGCTGTCGTATATGCCGAGCGTGCGGTAGCCGGCGCCGCTAAGCGTGCCGATGGCGTATGCGGAATCCTCAACACCCCAGGTCAGCTGCTTGGACGTTCCCATGATCTCACGGGCGCGGTCCCATACGTCGGGCTCGCGCTTCGTGGAATGCACGTCCTCCACCGACAGCACGCGCTCGAGATACGGGGCGAACCCGCAACGCTCGATGCCCGCCATCAGGTACGGCTTGGGGCTCGAGGACGCCACCGTCAGATGCGCGCCCGCCTGGGCAAGCCCCTGCACGAACTCGAGCGCGCCGGGACGCGCCTCGGCGCGATGGCGGTAGAAGTCAAGCATGTACTCGTCAATCATGCCGACCACCTCGCGGTCGCTTTCGCCCAAGCCGAACTTCTCGTGGAAGAACGCGCCGCACTCGGGAATGCTCATGGGCGCCAGCGCCGCCACGTCATCGACGGTCAGCGTGCCTCCCGCGCGTTCGGCCAGCTCGTTTTGCAGCCCATGCCACACGCCCATCGAATCGAGCAACGTACCATCGCAGTCGAACACCACGCCGATCTTGCTTGCGTCCATGACTCATCCTTCCCTTGTGTTTGCCTTCCCCGCAAGCCTAGCAGGAAGCGAGCCCGCCCGCCAAAATTGCAAACCAACACCCGAAAACAGCAACAGCGCCGAACGACCCAAGGCCGTTCGGCGCCGTTAGGCTTCGTTACTCGATTCGCGCGAAAAGGTCAGGCGCGTTGGCTATTCCTTGACGCCGTACTGCTTGTAGTACTCGTCGATGGCGGCCTTGATGTCGTCGTTGATGACGACCTCGCCCTCGACCTCCTTGTTGTACAGGCACTCGACGACCTCGGCCATGCTGACGATGGACGCCACGGGGAAGCCGTACTTCTCCTGCACCTCTTTCTGGGCGGTGACCACGCCGCCCTTGCCGACCTCCATGCGGTTCAGGCTGACGATCAGGCCCTTTACCTCCACGTCGGCAGCGCCCTTGAGGATGGGATACGTCTCGTCGATAGACTTGCCGGAGGTGGTGACGTCCTCGACCATGATGACGCGGTCGCCGTCGTGCAGGTCGGCGCCCAGCAGGTTGCCCTTGTCGGCGCCGTGGTCCTTGACCTCCTTGCGGTTGCAGCAGTAGCGCACTTCCTTGCCGTAAAGCTCCTGCAGCGCGATGGCAGTGACCACGGCCAGCGGGATGCCCTTGTAGGCCGGGCCGAACACCACATCGAAGTCCAGGCCGAAATTGTCATGGATGGCCTGGGCGTAGTACTTGCCCAGACGGCGCAGCTGCTCGCCCGTGACGTACGCGCCGGCATTCATGAAGAACGGGGACTGACGGCCGCTCTTCAGCGTGAAGCTACCGAACTTCAAAACGTGGCTCTCCACCATGAAGTGGATGAACTCTTCCTTATACTGCTCCATGAAATCCCCTTTCGTAAAGAAACGGGGCGGGGAAACGATCCCTTTGCCCCGTTCAACTGGCTTCCCTATAAAGTAGCAAAATCTCTTCGATTATGCCAACGACCGCGCTAGTCCTCTACGCGGATGACGCTGGGCTCGGCGCGCAGGACGTCCTCAAGTCCGCCGATCTCCTCGAGCACGCGGCGCACGCTCGCCTCGCTGGCGGTGTGCGTGACGTAGCTGAGGTTCACCGTCTCGTGCTGGGCGCTGCCGCGCTGCACCACGCTGCGCACGCTGACGCCGTGCTTGGCGAACACGCCGGCCATGGCGGCCAGCACGCCGGAACGGTCGGCAACCGAGAAGCGGATGTAGTACTTGGTGCTCAGCTGCTCCATGGGAACGATGGGCAGGTTGTCGGTGCAGGTGCAGCCGACCACCGGCGGGATGCCGAGCGTCATATGGCGCGCAACCTCCAGCACGTCGCCCATGACCGCCGCGGCAGCCGGGCCCGCGCCGGCGCCCTCGCCGAAGAACATGGTCTCGCCCACGGCGTCGCCCGTGACGTAGATTGCGTTGAACACGCCGTTGACCTGGGCCATCTGATGGGCCTTCGGCAGCATGGTGGGATGCACGCGCACATCGATGCCCTCGGGCGTGCGATGCGCCAGCGCCAGCAGCTTGATGACGTAGCCCATGTCGTCAGCGGTGTCCATGTCAAGCTGCGTGATGTTGCGGATGCCCTCGGTGTAGACGTCGTTGAGCTTCACGCGGCTGTTGAAGGCGATGGATGCCAGAATGGCGATCTTCGCGGCGGCGTCGAAACCGTCAACGTCGGCGGTGGGGTCGGCCTCGGCGAAGCCCTTCGCCTGAGCCTCGGCCAGCGCGTCCTCGTAGGACAGGCCGTCGTCGACCATGCGCGTGAGCATGTAGTTGGTGGTGCCGTTCACGATGCCCATGACGGAGGTGATCTCGTTGCTGATGAGCGAATGCTTCAGCGGCTGGATGATGGGGATGCCGCCGCCGACGCTGGCCTCGAAGCCCACTTCCAAGTTCTTTTCGCGGGCAAGGTCCATGACCTCGTCGCCGAACGTGGCCATGAGCGCCTTGTTGGCGGTGACCACGTTCTTGCCCGCGCGCAGGGCGCCGAGCACCACGTCGCGCGCAGCGGTGGTGCCGCCGATCAGCTCGATGACGATATCGATCTCGGGGTCGTTGATGATGTCGTTGAAGTCCTCGGTGAACAGGTGCAGCACGCCGCGCGCCTCGGCCTGCTCGGGATTGCGCGAGCACACGCGCACCACTTCCATGTCGACGCCCAGATGGCGCTTGAAGTCCTCGCGATGGTTGCGCAGGATATCCAGACAGCCGCCGCCGACGGTGCCCGTTCCCACGAGTCCAAGTTTGATGGTCATGTCTCCCCCTTCGAAAGGTTGAAAAGCTTTGCCCGAAGCGCCGGGCGGGTTTGGGATAGCTCTGTTACGGAACAGAGGATACCGCAGGAACGCCGGCGCCGCGCGCCGATGCCGCCCACAGGCCCCCTGGAGCCGGCGAGACGACCGCCAAGCCCGCAAAACCCGCGAAAGCGCGGAATATGCGGCGGGCGGCCGGGCTTGCAGCTGCCGAGTGGAGCCCAGCGCCGCAGGCCCGGCCGCCCGGAAGCGACTAGATGTCGCGGTGATACAGGTCGGCGTAGGTTTCGCGGCGGGTGACCACGCGAGCCTGGCCGTCCTTCACGAACACGATGCCGGGGCGCGGCTGGCCGTTGTAATTGCTGGCCATGGTGTAGCAGTACGCGCCGGTACCGAACACCGCGATGACGTCGCCCAGGTCGGGCGTCTGCAGCGGCATGTCGATGACCACCGCGTCGCCGCTTTCGCAGTGCTTGCCGCACAGCGTGACGATCTCGGTGCGGGGCTGGCCGGCCTTGTTGGCGATGGTGGGCTCGTAGTCGGCATGGTAGAGCGCCGTGCGAATGTTGTCGGACATGCCGCCGTCGATGGCCACGTACTTGCGGATGCCGGGCAGCGTCTTCAGGATGCCGACGGTGTACAGCGTAAGGCCCGGGGTTGCCACCAGGCTGCGGCCGGGCTCGACGGCCAGGCGCGGCAGCTTCACGCCCAGGCGCTCGCAGTTCTCGCGGACCGCGTTGACGGTGCACTCGGCGAACTCGTCGATGGTGGAGGGCTTGTCATCGGCCTTGTAGGCGATGCCCAGGCCGCCGCCCATGTCGAGCTCCTCGACCTCGTAACCGTAGGTTTCCTTCACGCGGGCGATGAACTCGACCATGACCTGCACGGCTTCGGCGAACGAATGCAGCGCGAAGATCTGCGAGCCGATGTGGCAGTGGAAGCCCGCCAGGCGCACGTTCGGGGTCTCAAGCGCGTCCTTGACGCACTTGAAAGCGAAATCGTCGAGCATGGTGAAGCCGAACTTGCTGTCCTCGCAGCCCGTGCGGATGTACTCGTGCGTGTCGGCCTCGACGCCGGGGGTGACGCGCATGTAGACGTCCTGCGTGACGCCCAGCTCGCCGGCGATCTTGCTGATGCGGCCCAGCTCGATGCGGCTGTCCACCACGATGCGGCCGACGCCCGCTGAAATAGCCTCGCGCAGCTCCTGCGGCGTTTTGTTGTTGCCGTGCACGAAGACGCGCTCCATGGGGAAGCCCGCCTGCTGCGCGCACCACAGCTCGCCGCCGCCGGACACGTCGAGGCACAGGCCCTCCTGCGCGACGATGCGCGCGGTTTCTTTGTTAAGGAACGCCTTGGAGGCGAAGATGACGTCAGAATTCTCGTAACGGCTGCGGAAGGCCTTGAGGTAGGTTTCCATGCGGTTGCGCATGTCGGCCTCGTCCATGACGTAGAGCGCGGTGCCTTCCTTATGGGCAAGCTCCACCATGTCGACGCCGCCGACGAACAGGTGGTCGTCGCGCACCTCGGCGGTCATGGGCAGCACGGCGCCCAGTTCCATGGTGGTGCGGTTATCAGGTTGCTTGGTGTGATCCGATGGTGCCAAAGACATAGGCGCGCTCGCTTTCTCGCAGTTCCCGGTGTCAAGTTGCAATTGGCAAACTGACGCTGTTCTCAATCCGTTCTATAGTATCAGGCTCGGACGCACGGCACTGTGTCAACCTGGTAAATTCGCCCGCAAACGTTGATTCGCAACTTGTAACTTTTTTAGATGCATCGATGAAGCGCCTGGGGCAAGTCCGAAGCGACCCGATAGCGTTTCGCTTCGATAACGGGGGCTGGGCGGATAACATTGCACTTCGATAATGAGGGCTGAACGACGTTCGGCCTTGAGGCTGCGGGGCGCCTTCGGACGTCCACCTGTGGGTGCGAGGCACGAAAAAAGCCCCCGCTTTCGCGAGGGCTTTGCATATGAGATTGTTTGCCGCGCAGGTGCGTTTACTTGCGAGCAGCCATGTAGGCCAGGCCGGTGGCGATGGCGAACAGCACCACGAATTCGCCCAGGAGCGGCGCCACGGTGCTACCGAACCATGCAAGGCTGATAGCCGGAGTCTGAGCTGCCACCAGGGTGAAACCCGTCAGCGATGCCACGGCCGAGGAAGCGATGGCGCACACGGCGATCGCGATTGCCAGCAGGGCGACGAACCCGACGAGCATGGTAATCGGGGTATGGTTTCCTTGGATCTGCTTTACGTTCGTTGCTGCGTTCATTTTAACCCGTCATCCTTTCTCGCTCGCCTGAATCCGTTTCAGGCTTCGGTCTACTTCACCGTTTGGCAACGTTGGATATCTGTTCCTTGACAACTTCGTTGCGTTCGGTGTGATTGCCAATCTATCAGGGCTGCGCCAGAAGTGAAGATGTCTGTCGTTTTCTTCACGATTCGGACACTTTTCACCAACATTTTGTGCACCTGCACAAAAATATGGTCAATAGAAATCCTCTTGACCGATAGGCTATGTGAATATATGTTTCACCAGGTTATCAGTAGAAAATCGATTTTTGCCCTGGCGAATCGGCCACTAAAATACTGGCCGATTAATCTACGCCTCATAAGAAAATTGTTCAAGACTATCTTTTTACTTTTACGTTTTAAAGGGCTTTTTGCAGTGTTCACAGAAGCCCCACCAGGCCTTTACGCGTGCGGTACAATTTGAGCCGCGAAAACATGCTATCGCGGCGAATCCCGCCCGATTGGCACGGCGACAACCGTCAACTTCACGCAAGGAGGCCAAAATGGCGAAACCCGAACCGTCCATGGACGAATGGCTCAAGGAAGCGAAGCAGGACCCGAAGGCCGCGCAGTGCGGCATGTTCCTCACGCACAACGGCGTGGTGCGCATCACGCCCAAGGCACAGGTGCGCGAGGGCGTCGAGGACCTCGGCGACGTCGCCCAGGTCGACTTCAGCTACGACGCCGAAGGCCTTGAGCAGGCCGTCAAAGAAGCGCTCACGTGGCCGGGCGTCTATTATGTGCGCGTATGGCTCAACGAGGGCGTGCTGAACGTGGGCGATTCGCTCATGTACGTGCTCATCGGCGCCGACATCCGCCCGCGCTGCATCGACGCGCTGCAGAACCTGGTCGGCAAGATCAAGAACGAGCT
>CAKUJT010000025.1 GCA_934661765.1 uncultured Senegalimassilia sp. | reverse complement strand
AAGCTGCTGCACTGTGTACAGCCCGGGGATACCATTGTGTTTGACAGTGTTTCCCGCATGAGCCGCAGCGCCGAGGAAGGCTGTGCACTATATGAAACACTGTACAACCGCGGTGTGACGCTTTGTTTTTTGAAGGAGCCGCACATCAACACGGACACCTACAAACAGGCTCTGCAGCGGCAGATCAACTCATCGCCTGAGACCGGCAGCGCCGCAACAGACCGTTTTGTTTCCGGTATTATGGACGCATTAAATCTCTACACTTCCGACCTTGCCAAAGAGCAGATCCGGCTTGCCTTTGCCCAAGCACAAAAAGAGGTGGACGACCTGCACCAGCGCACCCGCGAGGGGATCCTGACGGCGCGCCTGAACGGAAAACAGATCGGCCAGACGCCGGGACGAAAATTGAATATAAAAAAATCTGCCCCCTGTAAGGAGCAGATCCAAAAATACAGCCGTGATTTCGACGGGACCCTCACCGATGCGGACTGCATCAAGCTGATCGGCATTGCACGGAATACGTATTACAAGTATAAGCGGGAGCTGCGGGAAGAACTCACTCGGAATATGGAATCCCGAAATAGTCCAAATACGCTGTAAGGCAGGTATTCATTTATTTCACCTCCAACAATCCCCACTGGCCATACCCGCCGTGTGGATTCATTCAGAGTGCAGCGGCACCATGATATCAAAACTATAGGTAGGTTCCACCTGCCACACGTCTGCGGATTTCTCTGCCGCAGGTACTTCCGTTGCGGCGGGGGTAATTTCCCGAAGAGATATTATGACATGATGTCATAATATCTCCGAAAAATGCAAGAAAAGTTCCTGCTTTTTCCAAAAAGTCGTTTGAAAAAGTTGCACGTTTACAGAAAAAGTCCCTTGAAAAAGTTTCTATTTGGTGACTACAACGTAGGCCGCGAGGAACAAATTCTGACGCTGCCTCTGTGCATGGCCTTTTTGCTGACGGATGTATAGTAGGCGGGGGAGATATTATGTCATGATGACATAATATCTCCCCCGCGTTTTATAATTTAATATGCTGCACCGTATTTTCCGCTTTCCAGTTCCAGCAAAAACTTATACAGCGGAACGGCTTCGATGGTAACGCCGTCCTCGATGATGGTTTCCTCCTCCTCATAAGTCACGATGACACACCGCACGGTTTCCGCAGCGTTCTGCGCCAGCTTTTTCAGGTTGCCGACTTCGCGTTCGCGGGCATCCCCGGCAATGGAATAGGCTGCCTGTACGGCCAGACCGACAGAGGGCAGATAGAAATCAATGTCGATTCCCGTCTTTGCGGATTTCAGATAATACACATCGTCCGGATAGGCGCGTGCAAGCGCTACAGCCGCCATATTTTCCAGCTGCACCGATTCCTTCCTGTCCAGGAACAGGCTTACAATGCCGTTGTCGGAGAAATAAAACTTCGGGTAGCTCTCCTTCTCGACGAGGTTTGCGTAGTAGTTCTGCAGATGGAACAGCAGATAGGCATCCTCCGCATAGCGGATGTAGTCGGCAATCGTATCCTTTGCCAGCGATACATTGACGGCGCGCAGTGTTTTTTGCAGCTTGGAATAGGAAATCTCACTGCGCACGGACTCCGCTATTTTTTTTATCAAGATTTTTACCGCATAATCGTTGCGGATGCTGTTCCGCGTGATGATGTCGCCCAGAAGCACCTTCTGGTATACGCCGGAAATATACTCCCGTTTTGCCTTGTACAGCAGCGATTCCGGCAGGCCGCCGTATTGCAGATACTGCGCGCAGGCGGCGCGGATCTTCCCGTTTGTTTTGGTGCCCAGCAGTGCCGGTTCGTCGTGGGGTATCCCGCAGGCGGTCAGGTACTCACCGAAGGCATAGGGCGTAATATGCCTGGCAAAAAAGCGTCCGCCCAGCGTGGTTTCTATCTCTCGGCTCAGCATTTTGGCGTTGCTGCCCGTGATGTAGATATGCTCTTTTGCATCAGCCATGCGGCGGGCAAACTTCTCCCAGCCGTCAATGTTCTGCACCTCATCCAGAAAGAAATAGCCTTTTTTGTCGCTCATCTCGCTCTGCACCGACAGCAGGTCGTTGAAGTCTGCAACGGTGAACTCGGAAAGGCGCTCGTCCTCAAAGTTGATGTAGATGATTTGCTCCCAGTCCACACCGGACGCCACCAGATCCAGCACGATTTTATACAGCAGCGTGGATTTGCCCGCGCGGCGCAGACCCACCAGCACATAGTTTCCGTTTTCCTCAAATTCGTAGTCGCGCGGCACGATTTGGAAATTGCGGATAAATTCGTGCTGATCATAGATGACAGATTTTAAAAGTGCATGATTCATGGTTGCCACTCCTGTCTTATTTTTGTCAAGTATAGTATAGCACGCATTATATTTTTTGTCGAGTATACTTGACGGTATTGCCTTATTTTTGTCAAATATATTCTGCAATATGATTTTCTTTTTTAAAATAAAACGTCTTGCAATTCTATTTTTCTATGGTATAATAAGGTTACATCTCAAAGGTTATAACCTTATGGATAAAACTTTTTCTCGATTTTGGAGGTTTTTATGGTAAAACTGGATTATGCGCGGCTGAAGGCCATCCGTCTGGAACAGGATATTACCCAAAAAGAGCTTGCCGCCGCTACCGGGGTAAGCCTTTCCACCATCAAGCAGATCGAAACCGGCCGCAGCGCAACCGACCTCGAAAACATCGAGAAGCTATGTGCCTATCTGGAAGTTGACATCAACGAAATCTACCACCCGGACTACCACGATACCAAGGTGCTCTGCATGCTCAACAACAAGGGCGGCTGCGGCAAGACCAGTCTTTGCAGCGGTATTGCCACCTCGATGGCCGAGCTGGGGCTGCGCATCCTCGTCATCGACGGCGACGGTCAGCGCAACCTGTCCAGCAGCTTCGACATGCCCCGCAGCGAGAAGAACTTCGGCGCGGCGGTACTGGCGGAGCAGGATCTGAACGGCTACATCCAGCCCACCAAATTTGAGAATATCGACATCATCGTGGCCGATGTTTCGATGGGTACGCTGGACATGGCGCTGTTTACCAAGATCAGCCGCGAGAACATCGTGCGCAGCATCCTGCGCCCCGTTGTCGAGCGCGGGTATTATGATTACATCCTCATCGACACGAACCCGAATCTGTCGCTGCTGAACTTCAACATCGTGAACGCCTCCAACTATGTGCTGATCCCCGCCCAGCCCGCCAGCTTCGACCTGGACGGTCTGGCCGTGGTGCTGCAGTTTGTCGAGGGCATCAAACCGTATAACCCAACTTTGCAGGTAGGCGGCATCATCATCAACCGCTACGATGCCCGCAACCGCCTGATCACCGAAGCGGCCATGGACCAGCTGCGGGAAAGCTACAGCGCCCTGCTGTTTGAGCAGATCATCCGGGTGGACAGCCGCCTGCAAAACGCCCAGTGGGAGAACCGCCCCGTGCTGGACTACGCGGGCAGCGCGCGTATCTCGAAAGAGTACCGCGCATTGACAAAAGAAATTTTGAAGCGCTGCGTTTGAGAAAGGCGGTAATACTGTAT
This sequence comes from uncultured Senegalimassilia sp., assembly GCA_934661765.1. The sequence goes on along the minus strand of CAKUJT010000025.1, from coordinate 22,516 downwards.
GGCTTTAAAAAAACGGACCGTCGTCTCCCCTGCTGCCGACGCGGTGTCCCTCCCCTCTTTAATGGCCGAGCTGCCCGGCACACGGCGGCTGGAGGAAGTGCCGCTGGACAAGCTCTCCCCTGCCCCGGCTGACTGGAACTTTTATGCGCCGCTCCCAGACGACAAGCTGTTGGAGCTGATCGAGAGCATCCGGGCCAACGACCTGCTGCACCCCATTGTGGTCTGGAAGCAACCGGACGGCGCGCTGATGATCCTCTCCGGCCACAACCGCGTGCGGGCTTACACTGCCCTGTTGGAAAAGACCGGCGAGGACAAATATCGCCGCATCCCTGCCACCGTGCTGACGGATATCACCGCCGACGAGGCGCACGAGATCGTCGTCGATTCCAACTATGTGCAGCGCGTGCTGACGCCGTCGGAGAAGGCGCGGAGCATCTCCCAGAAGTACGCGCTGGCCGGGCGCAAAAAGCGCAGCAGGAACGGCGTGCGCAAATCAAAGTATGAACAGATCGGCGAAGAATACAACCTCTCCGCCCGCCAGATTGCGCGGTATGTGCGGCTGGGCAGTCTGGACGGCAGCCTGCTCACGCTGCTGGACGGCGGCAAGCTGCCGCTGACAACGGCGCTGCGTTTGGTGGACTTCCCTGCCGAGAGCCAGAAGTATTTAGCCGCCCACCACGCCGACGAGCTGGCAGGCCCCAAAATGGCCAGGCTGACCGCCGCCATGACCCCGGAACAGATGGATGCTGCCTTGCAGGCAGAGCCGCAGACCGTGCGCGTTTCCGTCACCGTGCCCGCCGCGCTGGAGGAGGATTTCCGCCGCATGGCCGAGGAATGGCTGCACACCCACCGCTGAGCCTGTAGGGGCCGGGCATGCCCGGCCCGCAGCTTTCCCGCAAATAACCGCCTTTCCTGGCGAGATATTATGTCATGGTGACATAATATCCTGTAAATATAGAGGCGATACAAATAGGATATTATGTCACCATGACATAATATCTTTTTGCAAGGAGGTCGGCTGTGCCGAAAAAAAGTGAATTTTTGCCGCCGCCCAAGCCGGATTCCCACCCGGAAGAAGCGGCGATCCTCACACGCATTTTTAAGAAAGAGCCGCTTATCACCTACCGCGATCTTTTGGACAAGTACAAGAGCGAAGTCAGTGAAAAGCAGGCACTGAGCGGGCTTCTCGGTCTATTTACCGCGTATGTGGACAGACCGGACGATGACCCTCTTTTCCCGCAGCTTATGCAGGCAAAGCAGGCTGCGCTGCAAATGGAGATTTTGTCCCGCCCCATCGGTGGCAATCTGAGTATGCCAGAAACTGAAATTCAGATTTTGGCCAAAGCGGCATTGAAAAGCGCACTGGTCGGCTTGCCCGCCGGTCTTGCCTGTTACTTTACCTGCTATGCCGTCGCCACACGGGCGCTTTCTGCCTCCGGCAATGCGTTAAGCGAACCTTTGGCAGAGCGTATCTTGCTTTCCTCAGCGAACCAAAACGCCCTGACCCAGTACAGTATGCAGACGGATTCCATCTTCCGCAATCTGCCCAAGCTGCTGCCGGAGGAGGAAAACGAGGTATACGTTGGCAAGAGCGCCGGGAAAAATGTGTCCACCATCGTAACGATGGATTTTCCGAAAACCCTCGCGTTGGATGGCGGCGGCAGCCTGACGAACTTTGATAAAGCCATCTTAAACGGCGTTTCCTCGCTGCTGATCGCGGGAACGATTTATTTCACCATCCCGATGCTGTACCGCGCCATGATTGGCAGTGAAAACCCCAGTATGCGGGAGGAGGCCGTCCAGACCATCCGTGAACGGCTGGAATTTATGCGGCACTCCACCATCACGCTGGATTGCACCGAGGAGGCCGCCGCCCACTTTATCAAAGAGGGGCAGAACCTGCAGAGCCTGACGTTCTCGCAATATCTCTTGCCGATGAACCGGATGAACGCCGTGCTCAACGGGCGGGAGGTCGAGGCGTACTTCCTCATCGACACGCCGCCGCTGTTCCAGTATGCGTCCAGCAAGCGGCAGATCTCTCTTGTGGATATGGACCTTTTGAACGTGCATTTTGCAGAGGACTCTCCGCTGGCCGGGGCAAGCCTGAACAATACCCCCGCCATCATCGTGCTGAAGAACTACCTGCTGACCCGCATCGAGGGCATGAAGAACCAGAACAACCGTCTGCAGAGCCGCAAGATTTTGTTCTCGTCCATCTATGAGGAGCTCGGCGAGCCGTCGCCCATCAAGCAGCGCCGCCAGCGCCTGCGCAACTACACAGAGATTTATCTCGAGTATCTGACCCAGCAGAATTACATCAGCGGGTACAGCTTCACCCGCACCGGGCGCGTTGTAGACGGGGTAGAGATCGTGCTGGACCGCACCACACGCAAGCCTGCGCCAACGCCCGAACTGACTTTGCCCGACGAAACGAATAAGGGCCGCTTCAAGCCAAACAAGCAAAAACCACGCAAACGGAACATGATACGATAGCTGCGATTTTAAAACCACAACTGATGACCAAATACAACCTTACCAAAGCCACATTTGATGACCACCAAAGCTACAAATGATGACCACCAAAGCTACATCTGATGACTGCCAAACCCACAACTGATGACACAAGCACCCCGCAAAACCCCTGTTTTTTTACATTTCAACGGTACTTTTTCGCGTTTTGAAAAGTGCTGTATGTACTGTAAGTACTGTATGATATCTTTCCCTTTTTTACAAGGAGGAAAAGATACAGTTTTTCCCTGTAAGAGGAGAAGTTTTCATATGAGAAAAACGGATGCCAAAACCTTAAAAAGCTGCCTGCCTCAATGGCTGCGGGAGCACGGGCTGCCCCTGCATAAGCCGTTCGCCTGCCTGAACCCGGCGCACCGGGATGCGCACCCTTCTATGGGGTACAATGAAAAAAATCAGACCGTCCATTGCTTTGCCTGCGGTGTGACCTACGATGTTTTTGACTTAGTGGGACAGGAAGAAAATCTGACGGATTTTCCGTCTAAGCTAAAAGCAGTCAACCGGCGCTATGGCGGGGGCGAGGTCATCCGGGTCACGGCGAAGCCGACACAGGTTTTTCCTTATAAGGAAGGAGCAGGGAAGCCCGACCCCTACTTTACCGGGCGTGGCTTGTCCGATGAAACGGTACGGCGGTTTGGTTTGGTGGTCGAGAATGATTATGCGGTGCTGCCGGTTTTTGTGGATGGTGTCTGCCGCAGCGTCTGCCGCCGCGCCATTGACCCGGATGCTGAACCGCGCTATAAGAACAGCCGCGGGGCGATGCAGCTATGGAACGGTGCTGCTATGGAACGTGCGGCAGGGAAAGCGCTGTTTGTGACGGAGGGTATTTTTGATGCCCTTTCCTTAGAGGAATTGGGATTCCCAGCTGTAGCGCTCTGCGGTGCGGCCAACACCGGGCGGTTGATACAGGCGTTGGCCGCACGGGAAGCAAAGCCGGAGAAGATGATTCTTGCCGGGGATGCCGACGCGGCAGGGCAGGGGATGAACGAGAACCTTCGGGAACAGCTGTCAGCCCGTGGTATTGCCTGCGAGGTGCTGACCTTACCGGTTGGCTGTAAGGATGTGAACGAAGCATTAGTGCAGAATAGAGATGCGCTGCAAGCCGTCTGTGAGGTCGCCGCAGCGGCGCAGGAGGTACAGCAGCAACCGACCCTGGAGGACGAGTTTCTTGCGTATCTGAGCCGCCGTGGTGGCACTGCAGGGATGCCTACGGGTATCGCAGGTTTGGACAAGGCGCTCGACGGCGGACTGCACGCCGGGCTGACCGTGCTGGGCGCGGTTTCCAGCATGGGCAAAACCTCCCTGATGCTGCAAATGGCCGATACGCTGGCCGCTGCGGGGAGAAATGTGCTGTTTATAACAATCGAGATGTCCCGCATGGAGCTGATCGCCAAAAGCGCCGTGCGCGGTACAAAAGAACGTGCGCGGCCCCTGCTGGACGGCAAGCTGCTGGAAAACAAAGTACGTTCTCTGATTTCCGCGTACAGGCAAAAGACCGGCGGCAGGGTAGAGCTGTGGGAGCCGGACGCTCCGCTTACCCCGGCTTTTTTGGATGAAAAGGTTTCGGCGTTCTGTGAGCAGCACGAAAGCCCGGTGCTGTTCCTGGATTACTTACAGCTTGTCGCCCCGGCGCGTGCGGGCATGACCGAGAAGCAGACAGCCGACGCCGCCGTCGCCATGCTCAAGCAGCTGGCACGCCGGTACGATATGCCCGTTGTGGCCGCATCCAGCCTGAACCGTGAGGCCTACCGCCCCGGCAGTGCCGAGCCGGGCCTGTCGGCGTTCAAGGAATCCGGCAGCGTGGAGTACAGCGCCGACCTGCTGCTGGTGCTGAAATACCGCACCGATGCCGACAAAGAGCGTCAGACCGGGTCGCGCCATTTGGCGTTGACGATCTTGAAAAATCGCTTCGGCGCGACGGGGGAGAGCGTGCCGCTGGACTATGAGCCGGAGAAGGAACTGTTCCGGGACGGCGCTGCCAAAGTCGCCCCGCGCACAGGCAGAAACATCATACGGTAAAAACGGGGGAGATATTATGACATGATGACATAATATCTCAAAGAAGAGAAAAGGCAGTGACTCCAACTTGGCATAACAGCCAAGCAGGGGTCACTGTCTTTTCGGCACCAGGCTTTTGCAGATCATGAGTCTGATAAGATTTTTTCCCGCACAAATAAGTAAGAAAGCAAAAAGATTTTTTCAGACTAATTTCAGTATTGTGTTTTATACTGAGCGTGTTGAAAGGAAAAACACCCTCAATACAAAACTACTGAAAAGGAAGGAACTTCACTATGAAACGTTTATTTTCTGCTATAGCCGCCCCGATCATGGCTTTCTTTGCAGGCGCAAACGCCGCCACCCCCGCAGAAAGCGTCAGCACGGCCCAGCCCGCCGCCGTCGTGCAGGAGGCAACCGCCGAGCAATCCACGCAGGAACTGACCCCCGAAGCCGTCGCCCCGCAGGACGGTGGACTGAGCGGCAAGGTCATGGCCATCGACGGCAGCACCGTCACCGTGGCACTGGCCGAGAAGCCCGAACTGCCCGCCGATGCCCAGCAGCACGCTGACGGTGAAACCCCTCCGGAAAAACCCGCCGACGACGCCAACGCCCCCGAAAAGCCCGCCGACGGTCAGCAGCCTGCGGATGGTGAGACTCCGCCGGAGAAACCCGCCGATGATGCCAACGCCCCCGAAAAGCCCGCTGACGATCAGACCCCGCCGGAGCTGACCTTCAGCGCTGAGACTACGACTTATGACCTGAGCAACGCTGTTATCACGGTCGAGGACAACGGCACGGTCAGCGGCGGTGATCTCTCCGACATCACCGTGGACAGTTTGCTGCTGCTCAAGTGCGATGAAAACGGCAGCGTGGTTGCCGTCACCGTCCTTGTGAATGGCTGATAAAATTGCTGCCGAGCCGCGCGCCCGGCAGCTTTTTGTGGTATAATGGCGTCAATATAGGGAGGGGTCGACCATGCGGATCCTGATTGTGGAGGATGAAAAACGGCTGGCGGACACGCTGGTGCAGATCTGCGAAGGGCAGAAATATCAGGCCGAGGCTGTCTACACCGGCCCTGACGGGCTGGACTACGGCGCGGCGGGCGGGTACGACGCCATTGTGCTGGACGTTATGCTGCCCGGCATGGACGGCTTCGAGGTCGCGCGCAGTCTGCGGCGCAGGAAAATTGCCACGCCGATTTTGATGCTGACCGCCCGCGACGATGTACATGACAAGGTAAACGGGCTGGACTGCGGCGCGGACGACTACATGACAAAGCCCTTTCTGCCGGAGGAATTGCTGGCGCGGCTGCGTGCCCTGACCCGCCGCCGCGGCGAGGTGCAGCTGGAGGAACTGACCTGGCAGGATCTGACGCTGAAGCTTGCCACCTACGACCTGTGCAGCGGGGCGCGCAGCGTGCGGCTGAACCACAAGGAGTTCGAGGTCATGCAGCTGCTGTTGGCCGCGCCCGGCGTCCTTGTGCCAAAGGAAACGCTGCTGACCCGCGTCTGGGGCTATGATTCCGACGCCGAGGACAACAACGTCGAAGCGTATATCAGCTTTCTGCGCAAAAAGCTGCATTTTCTTGGCAGCCGGGTCGCCATCGCCACCCAGCGCAAGGTCGGCTACCGGCTGGAGGTGCAGCCGTGATCCGCCGCCTGCGCCGCAAATTCATCCTGACAAACATGGCGCTTGTCAGTCTGGTGCTGGCGGCAGCGTTCGGCTACCTGATGGTCTCAACGGCGCTTTCGGTGAAAAGCAGCACCGAATCCGCCCTGCGGCAGGCCGTCGCACAGGAGAACCCCGCACAGGACACCCGACCCGCCATCACGCCTCGCAGCGGTCCCGGTATCGGTCAGTCTCCGCCCGATAAGCCACAGGGCGACCAGCCGCCCGACACACAAAACGTCTACAAGAGCGCACCTACGCCGCAAACCGGCACCCCACCCGCGCAGAGCGACGTCCCCGATGCCCCCGGCGCGGACATTGCGGTATTTTGGGTGCTGCTGGACGACAGCGGCACCATCACCGACAGCGACACAGACGCGGTGAGCATCACCGACGAGACGCTGGCCGACGTTGTGACCGCGTGGCAGCAGACCGGGCAGGAAAGCGGTATCCTGCCGGGATACGACCTGCGCTTCCTCGCCCAGCACACGCCGGAGGGACAGCGTGTCGCTTTTGCCGACCGCACCGCAGAGTGGACGGCGCTGTGGGGGCTGGCGAAGCGCCTGGCTGTTGTGGGTGTCTGTGCGCTGGCGGCGTTCTGGGGCATCAGCGCACTGTTGGCGCAGATGTCGCTGCGCCCGGTCGAACGGGCATGGCAGCAGCAAAAGCAGTTCATCGCCGATGCCAGCCATGAACTGAAAACACCGCTGACCGTCATCATGGCAAACGCCGACCTGCTGGAAAAGCACCCCCAAGCCGACGCCGACCAGCGTCGGCAATGGTTGGACGGCGTCCGTGATGAGGCTGCCCGGATGCGCCAGTTGGTGGAGGATATGCTTTTTCTTGCCCGCGCCGATGCGCTGCGCAAGCCGACTTTTGTGCCGGTCGACCTGAGTACGACGGTCGAGAGCGAGGCATTGAGCTTTGATTCGGTCGCCTATGAGCGCGGCGTCACACTGGATATCGACATTGCCACCGGTCTGACCGTTGAGGGCGACGCCAAGCAGCTGACCCAGCTGACAGCCATTTTACTTGACAATGCCTGCAAGTATGCGGGTGTGGGTGGGCAGGCCGGTTTGCAGCTGCGGCGGCGAAAAAATACCGCTGTGCTGCGGGTCGCCAACACCGGCGCGACGCTGAGCAAGGAGGAATTGAGCCACTTGTTTGAGCGGTTTTACCGCACTGACACCGTCCGCACACGCGGCGGCTACGGCTTAGGGCTGGCGATTGCCCAAAGCATCACAACTGCCCACCACGGCCAGATTACCGTAGACAGCCGCGACGGAAAAACGACATTTACCGTCGTATTGCCGCTGCGGGGAAAATAAATGGAATAGGTTCCCGCTTTTGAACCAGCTAACGCAGGGTTGAAAGCGGGAATTTTTTTAAGAGATATTATGTCATGATGACATAATATCTCTTTTGATATGAAGAAAAAAGGACAAAAAAGCAGACAAATATATTGCGTAAACGGACAAAATACAGTATAATAAATTTGTAAAAACGGACAAAACGATTTTTCCGGGGGGCATCCGACATGGCAAACAGCAGCAATAATACGTTGCAGCGAACCGCTGCGGAAAAGATACAGGCTTTTTTGCAGAGCAATGCGCGCAAGGCGCTGCTTGTCACCGGGGCAAGGCAGGTCGGCAAAACGACCCTGATCCGCCAGCTGGGACAGGCAGCTTTCCCGCATTTTGTGGAACTGAATTTTTTGGAAAACACAGCCGCGCGGCAGCTGTTTGAAACAGCCACCGACAGCAGCGATTTCCTGCTGCGGCTCTCTGCGCTGGTAGGGGAAAAGCTGATCCCCGGCAAGACGCTTATCTTTTTGGATGAAGTGCAGGAGTGCAAGGAGATCGTGACCGCCATCAAATTTTTGGTGGAGGAAGGCAGCTACCGCTATATTTTAAGCGGGTCGCTGCTGGGTGTGGAGCTTAAAGACATCCGCAGCGCACCGGTCGGCTATCTTGATGTACTGGAAATGTTCCCGATGGATATAGAGGAATTTGCCCGCGCCAACGGCGTGTCGGATCGCATCCTTGACCATCTGCGTAGCTGCTATGACAAAAAGCAGGAAGTTGACCCGTTGGTGCATCAGAAGATGATGGAACTTTTCCGCCTGTACTTGATCGTGGGGGGGATGCCAGCGGCTGTGGCTTGCTACCTGCAAACGCATAATCTATATGAAGTCGCCCAGGTGCAGCAGTCCATTCTGACGCTGTACAAAAAGGATATTGCCCGCTATGACCCGAAGGAGAAACTCTATCTCGAAGATATTTTTGACCTGATCCCCAGCGAGCTGAACGCCAAGAACAAGCGGTTTATTTTAAAGGATCTGCATCAGGATTTCAAGCTGAGCCGTTACCACAACAGCTTTTTGTGGCTGGCCAACGCCGGTGTTGCGCTGCCGACCTACAACGTGGAAGAACCGACGCTGCCGCTGCGGCTGAACCGGCAGAGCAACCTGTTCAAGCTGTTCCTCTGCGATGTGGGGCTGCTGGCGGCCATCTACGCCAACGGTATCCAGTTGGCGCTGCTGAACGGCGAAAAAAACATCAACTTCGGCGCGGTGTTTGAGAACGCCGCCGCCCAGGAGCTGGCCGCCCACGGCTATGCATTGTACTACTTCAACAGCAAAAAGCAGGGGGAACTGGACTTCGTCATTGAGTATGAGGGCAACGTGTTGCCCATCGAGATCAAGAGCGGCAAGGATTACACGCGCCACAACGCGCTTTCCGGCGTGATGGCAAACAAGGATTACCACATCCCGGCTGCGTTTGTATTCCACGGCGGGAACGTGAGCGTGAAGGACAAAATCACCTATTACCCCATCTATATGATGATGTTCCTGCGTGAGCCGGAACTGGCGCAGAATCTGACCTACACACCGGATTTCGGGGTGCTGATGCGGTAAACGATAGTACGGTGTGTCGATGGTTTGTAGAGATATTATGTCATCATGACATAATATCTCTGTTATTTATATACGCCTTACTTTTGTGGAACTGGAAAAAATGTATTATACCATGCATGAAGCGGACGTCAGCAAATTTGCCGAGATTGCGGATGCCCGCATCCGGGAGCACTTTGCGGAAACCAACCTGAAGCGCATCCGCACGGCCTACGGCTGTTCACAAGCCGAGCTGGCGAAAAAAACCGGCGTCGGTTTGCGCTCCATCCAGCTGTACGAACAGAGGCAAAAGGACATCAACAAGGCAAGTGCGGAGAGCTTGTATAAGATTTCCAAAGTGCTTGGCTGCGCGATGGAGGACTTGCTGGAAAAATAAAAACACGGACTTTTATCCGATGGGCGCGGATGAAAGTCCGTGTTTTTGTGTGCGGGCGCGGTAACGGTTTACCCGTTTATAGAATGAACGGGTAAACCGTTATATTTTTAAAATAACATACTATGTTATTGACATTTTCCCGCGTTCCGTGTAATATAAAAGTGTATTCTTACAATACACAAAGTCGAATCAGGTTCGATACACCTGTATGATGCGCCGACTTGCCTTAGCCTTTGCCAATGGTTTTACGCATCATGGACCCACACATGAGTAATCCTTTTGAAAGTGTGTGGCAACGTATCTGAATGTAGCCGGACATACTGATAAAATGCCGGAGAGTTGATTCCTCTAAAAAGAATCCGACAGAGCCTTACCTGCCGTAGAAGAAGAAAGCAAGGCTGCACACATAAGCAGTAAAAAAGTGTCGGAGAGAAATCTCCAAAGCGGTCACACATAAGACCTTAAAAAGTGTATTCGCCGAGTGTTGCGTCCCGTGCGGGCGGGCAGGAGGCGGCCTAGCTTCAACAAGAAATACAGATAAAGGGGGCGGTTGCGTCTGGGCAGAAAGAACAAGAAATATTATAAAGACCTGCACCAACAGGCGTATGACCGCCTGACCGGAATGCAGGCCTTTGGCGAAAGCAAAAAAGAGGCTGTGAAAAACGGTACGGACGGACAGAAGATATTTTCTTTCAATACTTATCAATCGTACTGGAAACACACAAAATATTTTCTTTCTTATATTAAAGAAAAGCACCCGGAATGTACGACGCTGAAGAGTGCAAAAAAGTATGTGAACGAGTGGCTGCAAGCGCGCGCCGACCAAAGGCTGTCCGCATGGACGGTGCAGCTGGAAGCCAAAGCACTGGGCAAACTGTACGGCATAAGCCCAGATGATGAAAACTACTTTAATCCGCCGAAGCGAAACCGCGAGGACATCAAGCGCAGCAGGGAAGACCGCGTGCGGGATAAACATTTCTCGGTTACGAACAACGATGAACTGATTAAATTCTGCAAAGGCACCGGGCTGCGCCGCAGTGAGTTAGGAATGCTCAAGGGCGGCGACCTTGTCACGAAAGAAGAAATCGAGCGGGAAATCTCTGCACTTGAATCTGTGCCGGAACAGGAAAGAACGCCCGCAGAAGAAAAGCGGCTTGGTGTTCTGCAAGATACCCGCCTGTTTGACTGCAAGTATTATATCCACATCCGAAACGGAAAAGGCGGCCGGGAACGGGTAAGCCCCATTGTCGGAAAAAATGCGGCGCAGATCATCGAGCGCATCCGAAATACGCCGAACGACGAGAAGGTCTGGCAGCACATCCACCAGAGCGCCGACATCCACGGCTACCGCGCCGAGTATGCGACCGATATCTACCGCGCCCATGCAAGGCCCATCGAAGAAATCCCCTACGACAGGGTCAACAAGGGAACGGGGCGTAAATTTCAGAGTGATGTCTACACCTGCCGGAAAGATGAATCCGGGAAAAAGCTGGACAAGAAAGCCATGCTGATCTGCAGCAAAGCGCTGGGGCATAACCGCATTGAAGTCGTGGCAAACAATTATATCCGAGGTCTGTAAAAATGCCGGAGTTTAAGAAAAAGACTGCACTGGGTCTGCGGGATCTGCCGGAGAATGGGCAGGAATGTACGCACGTGCTGCTGACCCACAGTGAGTATGATGGTTTGCTGGCGAAAGTGGCCTGCGCGGAAAGAGATGCCCGCGCGGTCTATACATCGGCATCTCAAAAGATTGCACAAGCCGAAAGAAATTCGGCGCAGGCAAAAGAAGCTGCTTACGCAGAAGTGGATGCGGTACAGAAAGACTTGGAAGAAGCCCGCCGTAAAATAGAGTATCTGAACGGCTTAAATAAAAACCTGCTGCGCATCGCGCGGGAGCGCTCCAACGCAGACAGAAAGCTCCGCCCCAAGAAAACGCATACAGGATATGTGGTACTTACCTCATCAGAAAAAGAGTACCGCTATAAAACCATGCGAAAAGAAAACGCTGTGGCAGGGCTGTGGGAGACCGCGCTGCAAAGCCCGTATTCCGTTGATTTTACAGAGGAACAGGCAAGAGCGCTGACGGAAGAACTGGTGCAGCCGAACGAAAACGGTGAAACGATTGTCGGGCGCATTGGCATTGATACCTATTATCATGGCAGCTATGAGGACTTGCTGCACGACCAGCGGCGCAGCGGCAGACAAGCGGAAGACTTAAATATTATGCTGAAACCGAAACTGCGCGTCAACTATAAAACCGGCTATTGGGAAGTGATCTTCCTGCACACAAGGCCGCTGGGACTTGTGCCTGGGGATATGCGGGCTCGAGGATAAAAATAAAACAGCAGGAACTGTCCGGACAGTTCCTGCTGTTTTATAGGATTGGCCTGTGGGGGAGGTCGTCCCAAAGCCCCTTGGGCGGTTCCGTCAATACCGGAAATCCATCGGGTTGGAGGTACAGGATCCCGACAGATTATTGGTAGAGGATCTCGCCGGCGGGCGTGAAGAAGTCATTGGTAGGTTCGGCGCTGTGGTTGTAGATGTATCCATTCCGGCATTTTATACCGAAACGCAGAAAGCGAAACATTAGGCTTTTTCATCCAAATTAGAATTGTTTCTCATCGCGCAGCCTTGTTTCTGTAACAAATAAAATGATAGACTGTAGAGGGAACATTCATGTCAAGAAACAACGTGATAGACTTATTTAGAGGTATTCGTAAACGTCGTCCGTGATACCCCGTACAGAGATGTGACAAAATCAGATTCCAATACAAGAAAAAATCCGGACTGAAACCATCCATGTTCAGTCCGGATTTTTTGCTGTGGAAATGCGCAAATTGATGCTAAAACGTTTGCGGCAATCGGAACTCAGATCACCGCAAACGAAAGTAAAATAGTCGTTGGTAACTCTGAAAATGAGCTGAGGTCGGCACTTATTTATTTGTTAAGTTGGTCCAAAACTGGCTGCACAACGGCCATCTTTTCTTCAACCCAGGTGTTCCAGTTGTCTTCAAGCTCCCCGTCCTTGAGGATAAGTTTTGCATACTCATCGCCCAAATCCATGGTTGCCTGCGATTTTTCGCGTGAACTCAAAAACTCATATTCGTATTCTCTAGGCAGAAGCGTTGTTTCGTCACTTAATTCTTCGCGAAGTTTGTAGAAATTACGTACGGTATTCTGAATTTCATGATTATAGTTAGGGCTTACCAGACTAAAGTCATCGGGTAAAATCAACCCGCCAAAAGAGGATTCCTTAGAAGGGTACTTACCGCCAAGCACACTTGTCGCACTTCCCTGGATGGAAGGATCAAGCAGAGAAACGTAATTTCCATTTTCATCGAGCTCCCAGTCGATTCCTTCAAAGCCCATATTCATGAAGTTCTGTCCTTCCTCTGTGCAGGTGTAGTCCAGAATATCCATTGCGCGTTCGAACTTTTCCTGGCTGATTGTCGGACTGAACATAACTTGTCCCCAATAGTTGGAGTCTTCACGATAATGATACATACCATCATCGCCCACGAGCTGTGCGAGGTGGAGTGCTTTGTCCGGATCCAGCCCCTGCTCAGCAAGACCATTTCGGATATAGGTAATCATGATTGCGTGACCGTCTTCCAGGGTCAGACCGGATGTTCCCTGAACGTAAAATTTCTGAGCACCCTGATAACGTGTATAGCTATAGAACTCAGAATCGAGAATACCTTCCTGGTAAAGTTCCTGATACTTTTTCAATGCATCCAATGTGCGAGTGTCAGCAGGTGCCCACTGGAACTGGCCGTTTTCATCCTTGTAGTAACCATCTCCGATATTGCATGCTTCGGAGAATGTGGTTGTGGGATACAGCTTTACCATATCATAGGGCCGAATACTCATACCTACCAGATTATCGCCTACATTGCCAGGATCTTTTTCCAGGAATGTTTTGGCAATTTCTTCGAGTTCGTCCGGAGTATAGGTATCTTTCAGTTCCAGACCGCAAGCTTCCATCCAATCTTTGCGCAAATAGATCAGGGCGTGATAGCTAAGACGTTCACTGGGACGATTCAGAGAGAAAACCGGGCGATACAGAAAGTAAGTACCGCCGAGTTGTTCCTCGGCCATAGCGGCAGCAGGGACGTTTTCCTGCGTCTTAGCAACATTAGGCCACCGCTCTTTCCAGTCATCGGGCAGACGGTAAATGGCCTCTTGATTCGCATAGTTTTCTAACTCACCAAATTCAAACTGAGCATTAGCAACATCGGGCATATCGCCGGAGTTGATCCAGATGCGCAAACGCTCATCCCAATCGGAAGGATCCATTGTAACAGCGATAATATCAAAATCCACATTGAATTTATCCAACCAGAAACGGCCCCAATCGTCTGCAGAATAGTCTGCACCGGATTTGATTCCCGCCTGGAGCCAACTCAGAGTAAGATGTTCGTCATAGGTGTCATCCGATGCGGATGAAGCAGTTGCATTTGGGGTTTCAGAACCACTTGTGGTTTCAGAACCACTTTTCCCGCAGGCTGCAAAACTCAAAACGAGAGTAGCGCAGAGAAAAAGTGTACCCAACCGTTTGAACTTTTTCATATTGATTTCTCCTTTTCAATTGGTTTCATTTTTACGCCTTGATCGCTCCGACCATGACGCCTTTTGCAAAATGTTTCTGCAAGAAGGGAAATACGCACATGATTGGCAAAGAGGTCAACATGACCGCTCCCATCTTGATTCCCATATCGAAGTTTCGCACAGCTGCTTGTGCGGAGCTGGTGTTGCTTGAAATATTGGATTCCATCACAATGGAACGCAGAACTACCTGAAGCGGAACAATACTACTGTCATGAATGAAAATCAGCGCATTGTACCACTCGTTCCACCGGTCAACCATATAGAACAATGTAAGTGTTGCAAGAATCGGTTTGGAAATGGGAAGAATAATGGAGAAAAGAATTTTCCATTCACCTGCTCCGTCCAGTTGCGCGGATTCAATCAGTGCTTCCGGCAACGAACAGAAATAATTACGCGCAAGCACAAAATAAAATACATTGATGCCGCTCGCCAATATGACAGACCAAATTGTATTCGTTAGATGAAGTTCGCGCATTTGCAGGTACAAGGGAAGAATGCCGCCATTAAACAGCATTGTGAACAGAATAGCTCCCAAAATAAGCCGCTTGCCTGGGTAATTTTTTCGGCTTGTGCCGTACGCAAGTGAGACTGTCAGAAACAAGTTGATCGGGAGTCCAAGAAGCAGAATTTTGAGAGATGTCAGATAGCCGATGGAAATGCGCTTATCTCCAAGAAGATTGATATAATTGTTTAGTGTAGGTTCACGCGGCATCAAAAGAAGCGGCGTATTGAGATATTCCCTCTGCGTAGAAAACGAGATCGCAATCGTATTAATGAAAGGCACAACTACCGCCAAAACAAGGAGAAACAGAAATCCGGCAATCAAAAAATCTGCCGTGGTAGCTTTTCGATTTCTCATAATATCATTCCTCCTTTTTTAGCCGAACAGGCCACTTCCGCCCAATTTCTTTGCACCGCGATCGGCAGCGATCAGGAAAATGCAGTTGACCACAGAACGGAACAAGCTAATTGCCATGGAAAAGCCAAAATCGGGAACGGAACCAAAAGTAATGCGATAAATGTACATATCAAGAATCTCGCAGATGTCTTCTACGGCCGGATTGGATAGATTGAAAATCTGGTCGAATCCTCCCGTCATCAGATTTCCGATGGAAAGAACCAGCATAACAAGAATTGTCGGTTTCAAATTAGGGAGAGTCACTCGAATAAGAGTTTGCCATCGGTTGGCTCCGTCCAATTCGGCGGCTTCATATTGATCCACGTCAATTCCGGACAGTGCAGCGAGATAAATGATTGCACTCCAACCGGCAGACTTCCAACTCTCTGTCAGATAAAGCAACGGTATAAACAGTGTGCTGTTTCCCAGAAAATTCGTCTTATCGAGGTTTAGCATGGCCAGAAGACTATTTATCATTCCATCGAGAGACAGAACATTTGTTACAATGCTTGCTACAATGACCCAGGACAGAAAATAGGGAAATGTAAAAATTGTTTGAGCAATTTTATTGAACCGTTTCCACTTGCACTCATTGATCAGAAGTGCAAGGATAATGGGGACCGGAAACTGAAAAAGAAGGCGGCCGACATTAATTGTCAAGGTTGTCCAGACTGAACGGAAAAAAGCCGCATCTTTAAACACATAAGCAAAGTTTTCAAACCCGCACCAAGGGCTACCCCAAATTCCACCGCGTGCGCTATATGTTTTGAAGGCAAGCAGCAAACCGGACATCGGCCCATATGCGAAGAGAATGAACCAGATGATGCCGGGAAGCATCAGACTATAGCAGGCGCGATTTTTCCAGATGCTCCGCCCGAGATGACGGGCAGATGCTACGAATTTCCCTTTCATCTCAAACCTCTCAATACTCAGGTTGTTTCAGAGTTGTGTTTCCTTCGAATTCCAACTCATGAGCCAGTTCAACTACCATTCGCATTTCGTTGGCGCTGTGCATCAGAGCACCATGAACAACAACATTTTCAAAGCGAATATGGCGCGGACGATGCATTTCGTTATGCATTTCAAAGCCGCGGATGATCGAAACCGGGAAAATACTGCCCCCCACGGTGATGTTGCGGAAAGTTACATCCTGTACGTCGCCGCGAACACGGTCAAGCGAATATTTGGAATCAAGGATTTTAATATCCACCAATTTTTCCTGGGCATCTTCGATTCGGATATTTTCATACAGAATATTGTGAACATTAGCGCGATCCGCATTGTGTATCGTCAAAACACCTCCGGATTGATTCCCCTCATATTCGCAATGAATGATGTCACAGTCGGAAAAAACAATATCAGAGACTTCGTTGCAACGTAATTCGTAGCCGATCTCCAACGCGTTACCAGGTTCGGCGTTCCAAAGCGTACAGCCGTGTACATGTACATTCTTCACATTGCAGCAAGCCGCCGGACTGGGAAGCGGACAGGCCTTAATGCAAATGCAGTCGTCACATGCTCGGATAAAACAATTCTCGATCGTTACGTTTTCACACCCAACGATATCAATTCCGTCACCTGTAACCAAGCGGGACAAAATGTTGACGTCGCAAATGGAAACATTCCTGCATGCACCGGGGACAAGGTTCCAAACGCCGCTGTCTACAATAGTGATGCCTTGGACGCGGATATCATCGCCCAGGGTAAAGGCTGCCATCAGGCGTCCCCCATTTTCGTCTGGTTTATGCCATACAGAGCCGTATAGTATACCGTTCCCGAGCACAGAAACGCAATCCGCTTTGTAGGAGAAAATCCGTCCGCATACAATACTTCCTTCTTCCAGATAGGCGCATTCTCCGCTTTTCAGCTCTAATGATCCAATGTTATACACATGGCCTTTTCGAAAGAAGTAAGCGGGTGCCGGATCCGGAGGCGCTACATAGTTCGTAGTCAAAATGAAAAGCGGCGTCTTCAGATTGCCGTCCAATTCCACACTTATTTTGACAGGACCGGGTAAGGTAAAGCGGATAACATCTTCTTCACGCTCGAAAGAAATGCCAACAGATAACGGGCGAATAACCACATCTTTAAATGCAGTGGAGACATGAATCTCAACCGGAAAATGTTCAGAATTCTTCCGAACTACAACGGCATAGTCAAAAGAATCTGTGTGATATACGGTCTGTCGGCAGCCATCACACCAAAGTTCATAACGATCTGAATGAGGAATCTCGGCTTCACTGTGAATCTCATATAGAGGATTTTCAGGAAAAAGAGGATGTGGGTTGAATTTAGGCATACGTTATCACCTCCAGTGGATTAAAAATCTTGTGTTAGGGCCGAACGGCAGTTCCGTCCGGAAGACGTGCCAGCATCCAGTTCCATGATATGCCGGTGTTTTTACACGGATAGCGGGCCGCCAGTTCTTCGTTGATATCCACACCAATTCCGGGTTTATCGCTCAAGTACAGATATCCGTCACGCCGTTCGGGCATTCCTGGGAAGATTTCCTGCATAAGCTTTCCGTTGAGAGTTGGATAAAGCCCAGACAAGCCATCAGTCCACTCTTGAACGCCAAGATTTGGACAAGAGATGTCAAGATGTGCATTAACTGCGTGCCCGATCGGTGTCATGTCGACCGGGCCGTGCCAGGCGGTTCTAACGCCATAAGCATCACAAAATGCGATTACTTTTCGAGCGGGCGTGATACCTCCTATTTGACTGACATGGATCCGAATATAATCAATCAGATGCTCTTGGACAAGGTGTTTCCATTCCTGAGGATTGTTGAATAATTCCCCCATTGCCAGTGGTGTTGCACACTGCTGGCGTAAAATGCGGAACCAGTCCGACTGTTCCGGAGGTAAAGCGTCTTCCAGGAAAAGAAGATGGTATGGTTCAAGCTCTTTGGCAAAGTTCAATGCATCGATAGGCGAGAGCCGCTCATGTGCGTCATGACAGAACTCCAGCTCTCCGGCGTATTTTACATGCAATGTTTCCATCAGATTCAGTACGTTTCGAATATAGGATTTGGGGTCAAAGTAAGCTCCCGGGGGAGAGTTCTCGGGGCGATGCATAGAGGGATTTTTTCCGCCATATCCCCCGACCTGAACGCGGATTTTCCGATATCCGAGTTCCTTCAGGGCTGCAACACGTTCCAGTACGACATCGACGGAATCGCCTTCGGCGTGTGTATAGCACGGAATAGCAGCGCGGCACTTCCCACCGAACAGCTGGTATAACGGCATTCCCGCCATCTTCCCTTTGATATCCCACAATGCCATATCAACGCCGGACAATGCGTTGTTCAAGACCGGCCCGTTGCGCCAGTAACTCATGCCCATCACAGATTGCCAGATATCTTCAATATTCGACGGATCTTTTCCGATTAGAAACGGTCTTAGATAATCATTGATGACCGTCACTACGGCTGAATATCGATGTGCAAATGTCGCACATCCGACTCCATAAAGTTCAGGCTCATTTGTCTCGATCTTAACGGCAACAAGATTGATTCCTTCCGGGGCCGTGCAGATTGCCCGGACATCACGAATTTCAATGCTCATGTTTCACTGGTCCTCCTTTTTTGTTGCTCCCCAGGAATGACCTCTCTGTTCCGGCATACCGGGAAGAATCAGGCCGCCATCCACACGCAGGATTTCTCCTGTAATGTAAGAGGCTTGGTCGGACGCCAGAAATGCGACAGCATTTGCAATATCTTCAGGAGTTCCTGAACGTCCCAGAGGAATACGCGTGCCAAGTTCGTCCCAAAAGTCCACAGGGATAACACTCAGCTTCTGAAGATATTCTTTACTGCGCACTGCAATGGCTCCGGGCGCTACGCAGTTAACGCGGATGCCATAAGGGGCAAGATCCAGTGCCGCTGACTGAGAAGCTCGATTCAACGCAGCCTTAACTCCGCCGTATACTGCGTCACAAGGATATGCACGTTCCGCACGAGTAGATGTAATATTAATAATGCTACCGGGGATTTTCGCACGAACCATCTGAGTGGCAGCAGCCTGCATACAGAACAAATAATTTTTCAAGTCGAGATTGATCAGTTCATCTACAGTTTCCGGAGTCATATCCAGAATACTTTCCATACGAGTGCGCCCGGCATTGTTCACAAGAACGCAAGGAACTCCCATTTCTTCGGAAACCTGGTTGACAAATTTGGCTCCGGCACCATCTTTGCGCATATCCACACAATACATTGCACAGTGCTGCGCTGTGGTACTTTGAATTTCAGCACAGAGTTCCTCAGCGCTCTGAGTCGCAGAGAAAAAGGAAAAAGCAATATCGTATCCTTCCTTTGCCAATTTTAGCGCGATTCCGCGCCCGATTCCTTGGCTGGCTCCTGTTACAATTGCAATTTTGTTCACGAATTGTCACATCTCCTTTGCTTAATTTATTTGCGGTTAGATTCCTCACATGAGTAGAATTGCTGCTGCTCCAGGTGCTTCCAACTTAACTCTGGCGGGAAATTGTACGGTGCCGTCCCTTCCCACAGTGAAGATACTCACACCTCCGCCGAGCTGATTGGCGATAAACAGCTGTGAAGAAGATTCATCAAGAAGAAAATACCGCGGAAATCGACCGCCGCTCGAACAGCGTCCGCAGAACGTAAGCTCCGAACCGTCGGCACCAAGTGAATACCATGCGATTTCATCGGTTCCGCGGATACATGTGTACAACATGTTGTACTGTTCGGATACCTGAAGATGTGCAGTAAGGATCGTGGGACCCTTGCACTCAGTAGTGCTTATACAAGAAACAACGGAAGCAACGCCGTTTTCATTAAAACAAAGCGTGAAAATTTGATTACTCAGTTCGGCGCTGATGTACATGAATCTGGAATTTGGATGAAAATCCATGTGACGGGGTCCACTGCCGCCAGGTAATTGGATATATGGCTGTTCGATATGCTTGTTCAGACGCCCGTCCTTTTGAATGTCAAACCGATATAGACGGTCGCCTCCAAGATCTGCGGCAAATAGTTCCCGTCCGTTGGGCGATAATCGGCAAGAGTGAATGTGAGAAGCGCTTTGCCGGGATTTTACCGGTCCACTCCCATGAAAATACAATGTTTGAATAACTTCCAAATGACCGTTGTTATCTGATACAACGGTGAGTGTACCAGAGTCATAATTTGAAATGTAGATTTTATGTTCTGGCGAAACACAAAGATGGCAGCTGCCTTGCGCTTCAAATGATACTTGTTCAGCGAGATAAAAACTTTTGCCGTCTGGAATAAAATGTGTTAATAGCCCCTGAGGACCCTCGTCCAAAGCATAAAATCCACCGTATCCGTCTGCGCAAAGAAAAGACGGATTATGTACGGGAAGAACCGTGTTCGCAAATGGCTCAGCGCCTTCAGTACTGTTGAACAGTGCAATACCGGATCCGGGATCAGCAGGCAACCAAGCCGGGAATTCAGTGTATTCTCCAATCAGTAACACAATCAGCACCTCGGATATCATCACTTAACTCGGATATCATCACTTAAACATCACTTAAACATCACAATTATATTTTATCATTATTTTATGTGTAGTCAATTGGAAAATGTAATCAAAAAGCGAGAAAATACTTGTGCAAAGTGACACTATGCATTCTTTGCATCGGATGCATTGACCTTTTCAACAAAACATGATATGATAATAAAAAATAATGTTTAATTGTGATCGAGGTGATGTTTGATGCTCGCGTATCAGAGAGTCTACAAACAAATTCTTCAGGCCTTAAAGGATAATACATATCCAATCGGGTCTCTTCTTCCCGCAGAGCCGGAATTGGAGAAGATATACGGCGTTAGCCGTACAACAGTGCGACGTGCGATCGCGCAGTTGGCTGAAGAAGGATATGTTAAAGTAAAACAGGGGCATGGGACCATCGTTTTGAAGAGCATCTATCCGACAGATGCATTCGAGTATTCCAAATTGCATCATTTCGAAGACATTCTTTCCATTCGTCACGTAAATATTCCCAATCCGGAACAGATGAGCGCTCGGGGAATGTATATTGATTCGGTTGCGTCAGATGAGACCATTTCTCAAGTTCTTGAAATCCCGGTGGGAACAATGGTATACCGGATCCAACGCATTTTTTACAGTGGAGATAATCCACTGATGTTTTTGAACAACTATCTGAGAATGGACTTTTTCCCGAATCTCGACCGTTGGACAGAGCAATTTTGGGATTTATACCCGTTTTTGGTTCAGCATTATAACATTCAGTATCAGGGATGTTCCGAATATATTTCTGCCGTATCCGCGGATTTGGTGGATGCGCAGATTCTCCATATCAATCCGGGTGTACCCTTGCTAAACAGTAGAAGAATCGCAAGATGCAATCTTGGACCGCTTGAATATGCTGTTCTTAGAATTCGTACGGATGTTATGGAACTGTGTATTACTATGGGGCCTAATTTGGAATCGAACTCTTTGAACTAATAAAGAAATCCAAGCAGAAGCTTTGTGTAAACGTGAATGAAAATCCAACAATCAGAACGAAAAAGGAAGTCCGTGCTAAACTTTTCAGCTAACGTAGAAGATGCCGCGCGGCTTCTCTCCCGCTATTTTGAAACAACGATTATCAAACTTGGCCCGGATGGATGCCTTTTGCGAGAAAACGGCCAAAATGAAATTTTTCCCGCAACTTCCGGCATCGACCCCATTGATGCAACAGGTGCTGGCGATGCTTTTAATGCCGGTTTCATTTACGGACTATACCATAATTACGACATCCGCACCTGTATTGCAATGGGAAACCGTATTGGTGGTGCCTGTGTCAGCAAAGTGGGGTGTTTGTCTGGCTATTTTACCGAGGAGCAGCTTCTTCGTGAATTTCAGGCAAGCAATTTTTCTTGCTAAAGTAAATCGGCTGACTACTCAAATTCACGCCCTATAAATTACAGCCCTTACACATGGAAAAGCAATTGCTATGTGTAAGGGCTATTTTGATATCTTATTACATCAAAAGAGTGTCTTTTTTCTCAACTTAAAAATATTTTCTATTCAATCGTCACACTATATTTCACATTTCCATTCATCGGAGAAGAAAGCATGAAAAAGATCACTGTAAATATACTGCGACAACAGACAGCTGCATTTCCTGTTCTTTGAGATATTATGTCATCATGACATAATATCATGTTTAATTTGACTGTATTTGTTGCGTCGCCTGTTTTTAGTGTACCAAAAGTAAGGTTGCTTCACAAAGTATCAAAACTCATTGACAAAGCTCTGTGTTCAGCTGTATAATGTTATATCAAATTAAAGGAACGTCAGGAGTGATACTGTATGTCCGTTTACGGCTACTGCCGTATTTCCACGCCGCAGCAGAATATCGAGCGCCAGGTGCGCAACATTGCCGCTGCCTACCCTGCGGCGCATATTGTGCGGGAGGTCTACACCGGCACAGCCTGCCGCGGACGGCAGGAGCTGGACAAGCTGCTGCACTGTGTACAGCCCGGGGATACCATTGTGTTTGACAGTGTTTCCCGCATGAGCCGCAGCGCCGAGGA
>CAKUJT010000024.1 GCA_934661765.1 uncultured Senegalimassilia sp. | reverse complement strand
CTACTGGCACAGATGCTACTATATACTTTTTTATTTTTCGTCCGTTTTCTCTAATAAATAAGGATTCTTTTATTTCCACGGTTCGTCCGTTCCTTAATGAACTAAATAGTAAAATAATTTTTTGTAATACCAGGAGAAGGTTTGTTTTTTTATATTTTGTTTGGCGTAGATAGGGTAGCTGCGATAAGGTTTAGAGTCAATATAAAGAACAACAGAGCCGACGGCAGTGCCTTTTTGAATCGGGGCAGTTAAGGTAGCAGGAAGTTGTATGATGCATTTTGTTTTTTCGGAAGAAGAGATATATAAACTGACTGGCTTAGGGATAGAAAGATTACAGAAAGAGTGGATGCCATTTTTTACAGGGAGTTTAGAAGGAATTCCTTGATTTAAGGAGATTTCTTTTTTATTGTAATTATTCATTCCATAGTCCATCAGTTTTTTTGTGTCTTCCCACTTATAACGGCGGTTTGGATACCAGCCACTTCCCAAAACGACTGAAATTAGATAGTAGCCGTCTTTTTTTACTGCACCAACAAAACAATATCCGGCATTATTCGTGTATCCGGTCTTTACGCCGATTGCTCCATCGTAGGAAGTTAAAAATAGATTCTTATTATTTAAAGAGTAAGATTGGCCGTTTTTTAATTCTTTAATAGAAAAAGATTGTTCTTTAATAATTTTGCAAAAGTTATCATTTTTTAAGGCAAGACAGGTTAGAAGGGCTAGGTCGTGACAGGTCGTATAATGCTTGACACTATCTAATCCGTTTGGTGTTTCAAAGGAAGTATGATAACAACCATAATCTCTGGCCTCCTGAGTCATATTTGCACAGAATTGTTCTACAGATCCGTCGATGTGTTCTGCAATAGCAACCGCAACATCGTTATAGGATTCCAGCATTAATGCGTAGAGTAAATCAGATAGCAAAAATTGAGAACCACTCTTAGCCCCAAGTCGTACTTTTGGAGAGGAAGCTGCTCTTTGTGAAAATGTGACTTTATCAGATAGATTTCCATGTTCTATTGCATACAGGCAGGTCATGATTTTTGTTGTACTTGCCATAGGAAGCAATTTTTCTTCGTTTTTTCCAAATAGAATACGTTGATTATTGCCATCCATAAGAAGAGCAGCTTTTGCATGAAGTGAGGAAAGTTCGTCAGGGGTAGAAGCTTTTGAAAAAGCACAGGTATTTATGTAACAGGAATCAATAAGAAATATAAAGAGGATGGAGCTAATTAAAAAAAGGGAAAAAGTATAGAGCTTATATTTTAAAATACGCTTCAGGTGGTTAAGATAATAGTTCAAAAAAAGCACATCCTTTTAGAATAGTGGGCTTTCTATAACTATGAGAGAAAAAGAAAAAATATGATAAATACTAATTTACTTCGTTAAAAACGGACGAAAAATAAAAAAGTATCAGATAGCATCTGTGCCAGTAGTCGCTGCGTGAAGAATACTTGTAAAAACTCGCATTCTTTACTCGCTCCGAGGTCACATCTGCTATCTGATACTTTTTTATTTTTCTGTCTGTTATTAAATTGAAGATGAGAATTAAATTAGTTGAGGAAGGCAGGGGGAATCTCCTGTACATTATGGCAGTCAATCAGCGAAAATCTCCAGTAGACAAAAAGTATATATCCTTTTCGCTAAATAAGTACCGGAAAGAAAATATGTGAAATATAGCACACGCTTCCGTGCTCACCCCCTTCTTTCACCCCAGCATCAAATACTAATTCACTTATGGAGTAGGCAGACAGAAAAAGAAAAAAGAAGCAGGTAGCAGATGTGACCTCGGAGCAAGTATTGGATGCGAACCTTTTCGGTGAGCATTCAACACGCAACGACTACTGGCACAGATGTTACCTGCTTCTTTTTTCTTTTTCGTCCGTTATCCCAGCAAATTAGTATTTTATGGTAGAGAGTCTTTCCAGGGCTAAAGCGTATTCTTCGTTTGTATAATCCAGATTCAGGACATCTTCCTTACTGTATCCAAGTTTAATCATTTTACAAATTTTTGAAATAGCGATTTCAGTAGAATTTTTCTGGAGTTCTTTTTGGACTTCTTTCTGAATTCCTTCCTGAACCCTTTTTTTAATAGTTCCTGATCGGGCTCATCAAGTTTTGGACTCTTGGAAAGAAATGATAATCTGCGTGCTTCTTCATTGATTGTTTTAATCAAAAATCTACGTGCTTCCTCGTAAGTTGTACCATTAATGCCTTTCAGACTAATAGAAATCACTTGATTATAGGTAGTAAATATGGTAAATTCAAGAATTAGAGATAGTTGTAAAATGATAAGGAGAATAAGTATGGCAAATATAATTTCAGATGAAACGATTGAATATGTCGGCATTCTTGCCAAACTGGAGCTTTCTGCAGAGGAAAAAGAACAGGCAAAGAAAGATATGGCAAATATGCTTGATTATATTGATACATTGAATGAACTCGATACTAGTGGAGTAGAGCCAATGAGCCATGTATTTCCGATAAATAACGTATTTAGAGAGGACGTTGTAACAAACGGAGACGACAGAGTGGAGATTCTGGCGAATGCACCGGAAGCGAAAGAGGGAGCTTTTGTAGTTCCTAAGACTTTTGATTAGGAGGAAAAACATGGGTTTAATGGATTATACGGCTGTTGAGCTGGGTAAGAAGATTAAAGCGGGTGAAGTATCTGTTTTGGAAGCTGCGAATGCAGCTATGGATGCGATTGCTGCTTTAGAGGATAAATTTAACTGTTATGTAACGGTAGAAGAAAGAGAAGCTGTGCAGGCAAAGGCGGAAGAACTCCAGAAGAAGATTGATGATGGGATTCTCACAGGACCGCTGGCGGGTGTTCCTGTTGCAGTGAAGGATAATATGTGTACAAAGGGAACTCGTACAACGTGCAGTTCTAAAATTCTTGAGAATTTTGAACCGACCTATACGGCAGAGGCGGTTCTAAATCTTGAAAAAGCAGGAGCACTTATTATTGGTAAGACCAATATGGATGAGTTTGCTATGGGTAGTACAACAGAGACTTCTCATTATGGAGTGACAAAGAATCCGTGGAATGAAGAGCATGTGCCAGGCGGGTCTTCCGGTGGTTCTGCGGCAGCAGTTGCGGCAGGAGAGTGTAGTTATGCATTAGGTTCTGATACGGGTGGATCTATTCGTCAGCCAGCCTCCTATTGTGGTATTGTAGGAATGAAGCCTACTTATGGTACGGTTTCTCGTTACGGTCTTATTGCATATGGTTCTTCTCTTGATCAGATTGGACCAATGGCGAAGGATGTGACAGATTGTGCGACAATTCTTGAGGCGATCGCCTCTCATGACCCTAAAGATTCCACATCTGTAAAGAGAGATGATTATGATTTTACTTCTGCTTTAACAGACGATGTAAAAGGAATGCGTATCGGTATCCCCAGAGATTATATGGGAGAAGGACTTGATGAAGAAGTGAAGGCTGCAGTTCTTTTGGCAGCAAAGAAGTTAGAAGAAAAAGGTGCGATCGTAGAAGAATTTGATCTTAGTCTTGTTGAATATGCGATACCGGCATACTATGTTATTGCTTCTGCGGAGGCAAGTTCTAACCTTGCCCGTTTTGATGGCGTAAAATACGGATATCGTACAGAAGACTATGAGGGACTTCATAATATGTATAAAAAGACTCGTTCTGAAGGTTTTGGACCTGAAGTAAAGAGAAGAATCATGCTTGGTTCTTTCGTATTAAGTTCTGGTTACTACGACGCATATTATTTAAAAGCACTTCGTACAAAGGCATTGATCAAACAGGCATTTGATAAAGCATTCGAAAAATATGATGTCATTTTAGGACCGGCAGCCCCGACAACAGCACCAAAGCTTGGAGAGAGTTTAAGTGATCCGATTAAAATGTATCTTGGAGATATCTATACTATTTCCGTAAATCTTGCCGGCCTTCCGGGAATTAGTGTTCCGGGAAGTCTTGACAGCAAGGGCCTTCCGATTGGTATTCAGTTTATCGGTGATTGTTTTAAAGAGAAAAATATTATCCGTGCAGCCTATGCATTTGAGCAGAGCCGTGAATTTAAGAACTGGAGCTTAAGCGGAAAGGAGGAGAAGTAGAATGAGTAAACAATATGAAACAGTCATTGGTCTGGAAGTTCATGTAGAGCTTGCTACGAAGACAAAGATTTTCTGTGGATGCAGCACAGCTTTCGGCGGTGCTCCTAATACACATACCTGTCCGGTTTGTACAGGTATGCCGGGATCTCTTCCTGTACTGAATAAGCAGGTCGTAGAATATGCGGCAGCCGTAGGTCTTGCGACTAACTGTACGATTACTCAATATTGTAAGTTCGATCGTAAGAATTACTTTTATCCGGATAATCCACAGAATTATCAGATTTCCCAGCTATATCTTCCAATCTGCCGTAATGGATATGTAGAGATTGATGTAGATGGCAGAAAGAAAAATGTGCGAATCCATGAGATTCATATGGAAGAGGACGCAGGAAAGTTAGTACATGATCCGTCTACAGGTAACTCTTTGGTTGATTTTAACCGAAGTGGTGTACCATTGATCGAAATCGTGTCGGAGCCTGATATGCGTTCTGCCGAAGAAGTTATTGCTTACCTCGAAAAGCTTCGTATGATTATTCAGTATCTCGGAGCATCTGACTGTAAGCTTCAGGAAGGTTCCATGAGAGCAGACGTTAACTTATCTGTTCGTGAAGTTGGAGCAGAGGAATTCGGAACAAGAACAGAGATGAAGAATCTGAACTCCTTTAGTGCAATCGCAAGAGCAATTGAGGGAGAGATGGAACGTCAGATTGATTTGATCGAAGATGGCAAGAAGGTTGTGCAGGAGACAAGAAGATGGGATGATGATAAAGAATATTCTTATCCAATGCGTTCAAAAGAAGATGCACAGGACTATCGTTATTTCCCAGAGCCAGATCTTACCCCGATTGTAATTTCCGATGAATGGTTAGACGAGATTCGCAGCCGTCAGCCGGAGTTCAGGGATGAGAAGCAGGCACGTTATAAAGAACAGTTTGGTCTTCCGGAATATGATATTAATATTATTACAGAAGATAAAACACTGACAGATTTATTTGAATCCTGTATTGAACTGGGTGCAGCCGCAAAAGAAGTATCTAACTGGATTATGGGAGATATTATGCGTCTCTTAAAAGAAAAAGAAATGGAAGCGGCTGATATTGATTTTAGTCCAAAGAATCTTGTAAAAATGATTCAGATGATCGAAGCTGGGGCAATTAACCGTAAGGTAGCTAAAAAGGTATTTGAGGCAATCTTTGATAAAGATGTAGACCCGGAAGTTTATGTAGAAGAGAATGGCTTAAAGACTGTAAACGATGAAGGTGCATTACGAAAAGTCATTGAAGAGATTGTTGCCAATAATCCGAAGTCTGTAGAAGATTATAAAGCTGGTAAGAAAAAAGCTATGGGATTCTTCGTAGGACAGACTATGAGAGCTATGAAGGGGAAAGCAGACCCGGCGATGGTTAATCAGATTCTTAAAGAAATATTAGATTAATACTAATTTGTTTAAGTGACGGACGAAAAATAAAAAAGAAGCAGGTAGCATCTGTGCCAGTAGTCGCTTCGTGTTGAATGCTCGCTTATAGCCTGCATTCAATACTCACTCCGAGGTCACATCTGCTAACCTGCTTCTTTTTTATTTTTCTGTCTGCCTGCTTCGGAAGTAAATTAGTATTTTATGTTGGGGGAAAGAAGTGGGAGAGCACGGAAGTGTGTGCTTTATTTCGCATATTTTCTTTCCACTACTGATTTAGCGAAAAGAGTAGACATTTTGTCTACTGGAGATTTTCAATGATTAATTTTCACAATCTTATGGAGATTCCCCATGCCTCCCTCAACTAATTTAATTCCCATCTACGATTTAGCAACAAACAGAAAAATAAAAAAGTATCAAGTAACAGATGTGACCTCGGAGCAAGTAAAGAATGCCATCAGGCATTCTTCACGCAGCGACTACTGGCACAGATGCTACTTGATACTTTTTTATTTTTCGTCTGTTTCTAATGAATTAAATTAGTATTTAGAAAGGATTATTTATGTGTGAAAAAAAAGTACCCGTATTGAATTCTATGACTAAGAATCGTGATACGCATTTTCTTAAAAGTTATACATTAAATTATACAAACGCAGAGGGTAATGAAAAGCTTTATGAAATGGTAAGTAATTTTAATTATGAAAGACCGGAGGAAATAGGGCAGAAAGCTTCTGGTGTAGTGATCGTAGGGTTTTGCGCAGAAGAGCTTCTTCTTTTAAGGGAGTTTCGTATGGGTGTAAATCAGTTTATTTATAATATGCCGGCAGGACATCTGGAAGAAGGAGAAGCGATAGAAGAGTGTGCAAGGCGAGAACTTATAGAGGAAACAGGTCTTCATATTAAAAGAATCTGTAAAATACTTCCTCCTGCCTATGCTGCTCCTGATTTGAGTGACTCATCTGCGTGGGTTGTTATGGCAGAGGTTGAGGGAAGATTTAATCCGCAGACAGAAGCGGATGAGTATATTCAGCCTTTGTTTGCAGATAGAAGGCAGCTTGAAAAAATGTTGGAAACGGAAAGGTTTTCAGGGAGAGCACAATTAATGGCATACTTTTTTTGCAAGCTGGGAAATAAGATTTTTGCATGAGATAATTTTAAAAGAATTACTGGCGATGGATTAAACAATTTGGTAAAAGAACTCAGGAAACAAGAGAGGAGTATTTTGTTTTCTGAGTTTATTTTTGTTATAAATTAAAAAGCCTTTGTTTTCATTCCCAATTTGTGCTATCATGTGGATTGTCATTAAGGAGATTAGATGAAAAAAGTTTTTCTTCAGGGACGAGGGGAAGAAAAATGAAAGGTTGGAATGAATTAAGATGAATAAAATAAAAAAGAGAAAGGCGGGAATCAGAGATTTCTTTAAGGGAAAGCATGGAAGAAATTTCTTGTTGGTTTTGGATGTTTTGCTGGCAGTTGCCTTTTTTGCAAAGCCTGACTTATATTATAATCCGGAAATCTCGAATTTTTTTGATCGCTTTTATGCAGACTCTCTGATTATCTGTGGAGGTTTATGGGCAGTCCTTATTTTCCTCACTGTTAAAAAGATTCATTTTTCGGCAGAGGTGAATAAGATTTTAACTTATATTGCGGGAATCGCCACACCATTTATGGCATTTCTATGGTTGGAGTTTTATAATGATGCACAGTTCTGGGTACCGATTTTTAGTATCCCATTTTTATATCTGATATTAGATATTATCGTGTATTATGTGATTTATGCACTATTTCTGCTGATTTTTAATAGCATACGAGGTGCATCAATTTGTATGATTATTGTGACAGCGGTATTCGGGATTTTTAATTATGAACTGACATTATTTCGAAGTATGTCATTTATTGCCTCAGATATTTACTCATTTTTGACAGCGGTTTCGGTAGCAAATACTTATCAGGTACAGATTGATGTAGATACGGCTGAATTTTTTATGATGGCAGTTGTGCTGGTTGCCCTTTTATTAAAGCTTGATAAAGTAAAGCTTTTTAAGTGGAAGGGGCGGATTGTGTATACGTTAGTATGCTGCATGATTTTTGCCGGCTTTACACAAGTTTATGTATACAGTGATTATCTTGAAAATATCGGTGTTGATTTCCGTGTATATCGGCCGCAATATAAATACCGTTATTATGGAACGCTGCTTACAACATTGCGAACATTCGGCTATCTTCATGTGACACAGCCGGAAGATTATTCAGTAAGTGCAGTTAAAAAGATTACGAAACAGTATAAGGAAAGTGATACTGCCGGGGAACAGGGAAATAATACAACTGCAGAGACACAAAATAAAACAGTCAAAAAGCCAAATGTAATTGCAATCATGAATGAATCCTTTGCCGATTTAAAAGCAGTGGGTGATCTGCAGGTTTCTCAGGATTATATGCCTTTCTTTCGCAAATTAAAAGAGAATACGATTAAAGGTTATACATATTCTTCGGTATTCGGTGGCAATACTGCCAATTCAGAATTTGAGTTTATGACGGGAAATACTCTGGCATTTCTTCCGGATAACTCTGTTCCTTATCAGCTTTTCCTGCGAAGTAAAACAGCAGGATTGACATATACTTTAAAGAATCAGGGCTATAGTCCATGTTATGCATTGCATCCATTTTATAAGACTGGCTATAGCAGATACAAAGTATATCCGTTGATGGGATTTGATAAATTTTATACCTCTGATAATTTTTCTGTGTTTACAGATACAGTAAATTACCATATTACTGATTCGGAAGACTATAAAAAGCTTATCAGTCTTTACGAGAATCGTACAGATAAAGATAAACCATTTTACCTGTTTGATGTAACAATGCAAAATCACGGAAGTTACGATGGAAGTACATTGGAAACAGGTGACTCAGTACAGATAGAGGGTGATCTGCAGTCCTACTCCAAAGCAGAACAGTATTTGAATATGATAAAAATGTCGGATAATGCATTAAAAGAACTCGTTCATTATTTTGAAAAAGTAGAAGAGCCGACAGTTATCGTATTTTTTGGAGATCATCAGCCGGATTTAGAGGAAAGCTTCTATAACCGTCTGCTTCACAGTGATATTCAGAAGCTGGAAGGAGAGGAATTAGAACAGCTTTATAAAGTCCCATTTTTAATCTGGGCCAATTATGACATTAAAGAAGAAACAGTAGAACGTACCAGCAATAATTATCTTTCTACTTATCTTGCAGAAGTAGCAGGAATTGAAAAAACAGGTTACCTTGAATATCTGACAAAGCTCAGAGAGGAGATTCCGGCAATTAATGCGATCGGATACTGGGATAAAAATGGAAAGTTTTATGAAATAGATGATGAAAAATCTCCATATTATGAATTGATACATGAGTATAATCTGCTTGAATATAATAATCTCTTTGGAAAAGATGATCAGCAAAAAGACTTCTTTTACCTGAAAAAACAGAGGTAAATTGTTGAAAACGAATTATCAGAAAATAAAAAAGTATTTATTGTTTTTTGTAGAAAAATCTTGCTTTTTTCAGTATAATAATTATATGTAGTTTGTAAACCTGTAAAATGTACTCTCGAGTTAAAAAGCTTTCAGGAGTACATATAAAAAGAAAAGGAGAAGGATTATATGAAGGGGAAAAAAGCAAGACAGTTTTTGGGAGTATTATTATTACTTGTAATTTGTGGATTTTTTGCAACGAAAAAAGTAGATGTAATGGCCTATAGTAGTACATTGCAAAAAGGTCAGACACAGAATAGTATTACTGTTTCCTGGGAGAAACCAAAATACTATAATGTTACAGGATATAAGCTGTATCTTGGCAAAGATTATTCAGATGTAAGTAAGAGAACACCGATTAGTCTGAATGCCGGTGCTACGTCCTATACGTTTCAGAGGTTATCCGCCGGAACGCAATATTATGTTCAAATTCAGTATGAATATACGACCTCTTACGGAGGAACTTATACAAGTACGTTAAGAAGTGGCTATGTGACCACACTTCCGGGTAAGGTTACAGGAGTAAAGCAGGATCGCTGGTGGAGATATGCGTTATCCGTAGATGCTACCTGGACAAAGCAATCAGGGGTTTCCGGATATCAATATATAATACGAGACAGCAGAAATAAGATAAAGAAAAATGAAAAGTCTACATATGGAACAAGAGCAGACTGCAAGATAAAGAATAATATGTTGTATACATTAACAGTGCGTGCGTATACAGATATTAACGGAAAGAAATATTATGGAGCGTGGTCTGACAAAGCATATCTTTTTACACAGCCGGAAATTTCAAAGCTTAGCATCAAGGGAAAGAAGCTTATAGTAAAATGGAAGAAGATCAGCGGAGTGACGGGATATGACGTTTATGTTTCCACTAAGAAAAATAAGGGCTATAAAAAAGTAAAAGCGGTAAATGCTAAGAAGAGTTCTGTAACAGTAACTAAGGTTAAAAAGGCTAAAATTAATAAAAAGAAGACATACTATGTATATGTTGTAGCTAAGAAAAAGGTTGGTAAAAGAATTTACGGTTCGGGAGTGAATTATATTTCCATCATTAAAAAAGGAAAATTTACAGCCGGAGATTTGAATTATATTCAAAAGTAAGTGAATAAAGTAATAACATATTGAGTTTTGCATTATAAACTATCAAAAGGTGGTATCAGCAGGAACAGTTGCCTGAACGTTTCTGCTGATACCACCTTTTTGTGTTTTTAGTAAATCCATTTATCTTTACAGTAGTTATAGTAGCGGTACTGATGAAGAAATCATACCTTTTTGCTGACGGAGTTTGTTAGATGCAGGCGTGTTTGTACCGTTGATTTATAAAACTTCAGTAATACATCTTCTAGTTGTTTAGTGAAAGATTCTTTATTCAGACATTGTAATGCTTTTAAAAGTTTGGAATCTTCCAATAAGGCACCGATTACTTCGCTGGTTACCGGAGCGGCAACTTCACTTGCAGGTCCGGAAGGAATGAGAGAAACAATGGCACCACGAATGATATGCCCTTTTTCATAAATCGGTGGTTCAAGCCGGACATAACCAAAGCAGGATCTGGAGAGCTTTTCGCTTCTGCCGTGTAAGAGCAGGGCATGAAAAGGTTTTATATATGTATCCGCCAAGTTATCCCGGTCTTTTAATATTTTATATAAGTGTTCCTGCATTTCGGAGGAATCCGCATAAAGAGAAGCAGAGTAAGCAATAAGCTCCGTTCGGTTTTTCAGGATTGGTGCCTGATTAATATAAATATTGCCGAGGAGTTCATAAATTTCTTTTCCGATATTGGAGAGAAATTCAACATCTTTTCGAGTGATAGAAGAATCCGAGACTGGAGCGGATGCATTCACTTCCTCCCCCTGTGTCTGCCGTTTTTGTGCCTGAAGAACTTTGATACGGGAATCCAGTAATATTTTATCCTGCCGTGTTAAAATAGGATTTACATGAAGGTATGGATAAGCAATCTCAAGCTTTGCAGTAGAGATGATTAAATCAATTCCTTCTTCCTGTAATCGTATATTGTTTAGTTCAAAAGCAGATGTAATCCCCCGGATATCAAGATTGGGATATTCTTTTTTCAGACTTTCGGTGAGTAGCCGGGAGCTTCCAATTCCGGTAGGACAGACGATGATAACAGAAATTTGCTTCAGTTCCTTTTCAATTCGTTCCATAGCCATTGTGAAATAAAGGGTGATGAAGCCGATTTCACTTGCTGGAATTTTATCGATGCCAAGAACCGGACAAAGCAAGGATAATCCATCTTCACAAGCTCTGTATACGGAAGGATAACTTTCCTGAAATTCCTTTAAAAGAGGATTTTCTACAGGAATTCCGGCACGAAGTCTTGCGATAGCTGGCTGGATATGACCACTTAGTTCTGTGAGAAGCCGGCTGTCTCTTAAAAAATTTATATGTAGGATTTCGCTGACTTTTTTTATAACAGACAGAGTAAGCTGATGTATATCCAAATTGCGGATATCGGTAAGATCTGTACTGTCGGAGGGCCAGATACGCTGACCGGAAATAAAGACAGCCATATATAAAGTTTCTTCTACAGAAATAGACAAATGAAAACATTGTCTAAGTTCCTTCATAATATATTCAGAAACGGCATATTCCGGCTGGATGGATATTTCATCATACGATTGTTTCAGTTCTTTAATAAATTGCCCTTTTTGCATTCTCTGTACACAGAGAGAGGCGTATACAAGCAAATGTAAATAGCCGTTGTCGGAAAGCTGCATACCGAGCTGTTTCTGGCAGCCACCAAGGATATGGTTAACCTGTGCCATTACCTCACCATCAATCTCATCGATAAAATTCCGATTTAACAGAAACTTTTTATCCTGAAGATTACCGATGGAATGCTGCTCATTGACCTGCTTACATATAAAAGATGTCAATGCCTGTCTTCTTGCAATCTCCGTTCCTTTTATAAATATACCAAGACCGGGACGGCGGATGAGCTTTAGCTCATACTTTGTAAACCAGGTTTTGAGTTGGTTAAGGTCAGCAGTAAGTGTTCCTTCGGAAATTTCAAACTTTTCTGTGAAGTAGTAAGATTTAATCGGTTCTTCCGCAAGAAGAAGGTCATGGCATAAGATAGTCAGCCGTTCTGGGCGGTTATCTGCGGGTGCAGAGCTGTTTGTGTTTTTTTCATCTAAAAGAGTGGCTAATTCTTCTAATCGTTCGGGTGTCTCATTGATCAAAAGTCCGATACTTCGTTTGCGTAAGAAGCAAAAACCGTTATGCTTCATCCATTTTTCAACGGTTGGAAGTTCTCGTTGAACAGAACGGTCACTGATGCCTAGTTCTTCTGAAATAATACCGATTGTTACGGGATCGTTCGGTGAAAAGCGAAGAAGAATACGGATTATTTTTTCTGCTCGTGGTGTAAGCTGCATCATTTTTCTTCCTTTCCTGTTTTATGTATTCTTAGATAATAGTATACAATATTTTACTGATGAATGCTTCTTGTAAAAATGCACAAAAGGACGGCAAAAAAATTGGAGATATTGATGATAAAGTGATAGTTTGTCCGGAAGTCTTACCGACAAAGTTGCGGTATCATTCCTTTGAAATTTGGCATTTTGTGCTTTACAATAGAGACATAGAAAACAAGGGCAGTGCAAAAAAAGCACAGTGTCAAATATCCCAAAGCCGGAGGCAAGCGTAAGAACGGAGACAGGTATTAAGCCAAAGGGGAGGGGCAAAAAAGAGAGGAGATATGTAACATGAAAAACGCAGTACAACGTTTTGGTAAGTTCCTTAGTTCAATGGTAATGCCAAATATCGGAGCATTCATCGCATGGGGCTTCATCACAGCATTATTTATCGAAAAAGGATGGCTTCCAAATGCACAGCTTGCAACTTTAAACGGACCAATGCTTAATTACTTACTTCCAGTCCTGATCGCATTCCAGGGTGGTAAGTTAATCGGTGGAGACCGAGGCGGAGTAATGGGTGCAATCGCAACCATCGGTGTAATCGTTGGAGCACCTGATTATCCAATGTTGATGGGTGCTATGGTAATGGGTCCTTTGGCTGGTTTTGTTATTAAAAAGTTTGACCAGGCAATGGACGGAAGAATGCCAGCCGGATTTGAGATGTTAATTAACAACTTCTCCATTGGTATCTTCGGTATGTTATTAGCCATCGTTGGTTACTATGCAATCGGACCTTTCATGAGTGCCGTACTTGTAGTATTAAAAGGTGGTGTTCAGGTACTTGTAGATCATAACCTTCTTCCACTCGCAGCAATCTTTATTGAGCCAGCGAAGGTATTATTCTTGAACAACGCAATCAACCATGGTATCTTTACTCCTATCGGAATTGAACAGGCAGCAGAAGCTGGTAAGTCCATCATGTATATGTTAGAGGCTAACCCAGGTCCAGGTCTTGGATTACTTCTTGCTTACTGGGCATTTTCTAAGGATAAAGCAACAAAGGATTCCGCACCTGGAGCAATTATCATTCACTTCTTCGGTGGTATCCATGAGATTTATTTCCCATACATCCTTATGAACCCATTAGTAATCGTTGGACCAATCGCAGGTAATATCTGTGCGATTCTTTTCTACAGTATTACAAAAGCAGGTCTTGTAGGACCTTCCGCACCTGGTTCCATCATCGCATTTATGTCTATGTCACCAAAAACATCCATCGTAATCACAGCACTTGGTGTTCTGATTGCAGCAGCAGTTTCTTTCGTAGTTTCTTCTCCGATCGTTAAGATGGCAGGAAGTAAGAGTCTTGAAGATGCACAGAAAAAGACTAATGACATGAAAGCTGAGTCCAAAGGACAGGCAGCAGAAGTTCTTTCCGGAGCTGATGTTAAAACAGATGACATTAAAAAAATCGTTTTTGCATGTGATGCCGGTATGGGATCTTCCGCAATGGGAGCCACAAAGTTCAGAAATCGTATCAAACCTTTAAATCTTGGAATCACAGTAACAAACACCTCTGTTGATAATGTTCCTGCTGATGCAGACGTAGTTGTATGTCAGTACATTTTACAGGATCGTGCAGTTAAGAGTGCACCACAGGCAAGATTAGTAGCAATCGGAAACTTCCTTCAGGATCCTAACCTTGATACATTCTATGCAGAGTTAGAGGGACGTGCAAATGGTACATCCGCCCCAGCTCCAGCAGTAGAACCTGAAGTAAAAGAAGAAAAGAAAGCAAAAAAAGCCGTTCTTAAAAAAGAAGGTATCAAAACAGGCTTAAAGAGTGTAGATAAAGAAACAGCAATTCGTGCAGCAGGCCAGCTTTTATGTGACCTTGGCTTCGCAAATGAAGATTATATTCAGGCAATGGTTGACCGTGAAAATATGGTATCTACATACATGGGTATGGGAGTTGCAATCCCTCACGGCACATCTGATGCAAAAGAAACCGTTAAGAAATCTGGTATCGTAGTAATGCAGTATCCGGAAGGTGTTGACTTTGGTGATGAGAAAGCATACCTCGTAATCGGTATTGCAGGTGTTGGCGATGAACATCTTGAGATTCTCGGAAACATCGTAGCAAGTCTTGAGGACGAAGAGCTTCTTGAAACGTTGAAAAAGAACGCTGACGTTGACACGATCATGAAAACTTTTGGTTAAAATAAATAACAAAGGTGAGTAATCAAATTAAGTAAAAATGATATTCCGTGTAATAACAAGCTGATAGTTTTAAGTGTTGGCTGGTTATTACACGGGGATCAGAAAAGATTTTTCTAATCCATATCAGATATGTTATAGCTTATAATTATAACTTTTATAGGAAAATATAAAAATCATATTGAAATAACATCGGGAACAATCCCGAGGCTTAGATTTAAGAAAGAAGGAATCAGATTATGAAGAAGGCAGTTCAGTTTGGAGCAGGTAATATCGGTCGTGGTTTTATTGGAGCTTTACTTAGTCAGTCCGGTTATCATGTAGTATTTGCAGACGTTGTAGACAAGATTATCGATAAAATTAATGAGGATAAAACATACACAGTTCATGTAATGGACGTAGAATGTGAAGATCAGAAAATCGAAAACATCAGTGGTGTAAATTCTACAAAGCCAGAAGCAGTAGATGAAATCGCAAGTGCTGACCTCGTAACAACAGCTGTTGGTCTTGTTATTTTACCTCGTATCGCTCCTACAATCGCAGCAGCTATCGAAAAACGTATGGCAGACGGAAACAAAGAGCCGATGAACATCATCGCATGTGAAAATGCAATCCGTGGAACATCTCAGTTAAAGAAAGCTGTTTACGAAAACTTAAGCGAGGAAGGAAAAGCATTTGCAGATGAGTATGTCGGATTCCCAGACTGTGCAGTTGACAGAATCGTACCTCCTGTAAAGAGCGAAAACTTCATTGATGTAGTAGTAGAAGAATACTACGAATGGGATGTAGAGCGCGCAAGCTTCAAGGGCGAGATTCCAGAAATCAAAGGAATGACTCTTGTAGATGACTTAATGGCATACATTGAGCGTAAATTATTCACATTAAATACAGGACACTGCATCACTTCTTATCTTGGAAAGCTTCGTGGATTCCCAACAATCGATGCAGCAATCGCTGATGAAGAAATCTATGACATCGTATCTAAAGCAATGAAAGAGAGTGGTGACGGACTCATCAAGAAACATGGTTTCGACCCTGAAAAACATGCAGCATACATCAAAAAGATTATCGGACGTTTCAAAAACCCATACTTACAGGACGATGTAAGCCGTGTAGGTCGTGAGCCACTTCGTAAATTAAGCCCAACAGACCGTCTGATCAGCCCATTAACAACAGCAGCAGGATACGGACTTCCAGTAGATCACTTACTTGTTGGTGTTGGTGCAGCTTTACACTATGATAATCCAGAAGACAAACAGAGCGTTGAACTTCAGGCAAAAATCAAAGAGCAGGGCGTTCGTGAAGCAGCAAAAGAAATCACTCAGCTTACAGATGAAAAGCTGTTAGATGCGATTGTTGCTGAATATGAGAAATTAGCTTAGTTTTTATACAATATAACACAACCGTGGGACACACGGGGATAGCTCGCTTATGCTTAGCACAGTAGTGTTATCGAACGAGAACCAAACTTGCCGAGGTTGGGAAGCCCCCACCTCTACAGGACGCCACTGAAAAACTAATTTTACATGCAATATATAGTATTGTGAAATCAACAAACATACTTTATTTTGTATTGATTTACACGTAAAAAGGACTTTTTCAGTAACATCCTATAGGTGAGGGAGGATGTCACCAAAAAGGGATTACGGGCAAACTGCAAGTACTCTGAATAGCTGCATATATAACAATTGTAGAAATCCGACAGAACAAAGAAGAAAATAAATTAAAACCGGATACTAACCTAATAAAAATAACAAACTGTTTCCGAAAAAATCAGGAAAGTGAATTGGCGCGTAAAATCTTGCCTTTTCCCGATAGCCATGCTACACTTAAGGATGAAAAATTTAAATTGTTTCAATCATTTTAACTTTTAAAGGAGATTATATATGTGTGGAATTGTTGGATACACTGGTAGAGAGGCGGCAGCGCCAATTGTACTGAATGGTTTATCAAAACTGGAGTACAGGGGATATGATTCAGCCGGAGTAGCTGTTTTCAATGAAGCTGAGAATGACATAGACATTGTAAAGACAAAGGGACGTCTTAAGAATCTGTTAGAGAAGACAGACAGCGGAAAAGCGATGCCAGGTGGATGTGGTATTGGTCATACCCGTTGGGCAACACATGGCGCACCTTCTGAGAAGAACGCGCATCCTCATTGTAGTGATGACAAGATGGTTGTTATGGTTCATAACGGAATCATTGAGAACTATCAGGAATTAAAAGACCATCTCACACAGAAAGGTTATACTTTCTATTCTGAGACAGATACAGAAGTAGCAGTGAAGCTTATCGCTTACTACTATGAGAAGACAGATCACAACCCATTAGAAAGTATGTCAAGAGCATTACTTCGTGTTCGTGGTTCTTTCGCACTGGGTATTATGTTCAAAGATCGTCCAGGTGTTGTTTACGCAGCACGAAAAGACAGTCCATTAATCGTTGGACAGAATGAAGGTGGAGCATTTATCGCATCTGACGTTCCTGCTATCCTTTCTTACACAAGAAATGTATACTATCTTGATAACATGGAGATGGCAGAACTTCACGAAGACAGCATCCGTTTCTTTAACATGAACGGTGACGAGATTGAAAAAGAAATGGTTAACATTAAGTGGGATGCAGAAGCAGCGGAAAAAGGCGGTTTCGAGCATTTCATGATGAAAGAGATTCATGAGCAGCCAAAGGCACTCAAAGATACAATCAATACATATGTAAAAGACGGTAAGATTGATTTAAGTTCTGTCGGTATTTCACCAGAAGAATTTGCACAGTATCATAGAATTTGTATCGTAGCCTGCGGTTCTGCTTATCATGTTGGTATTGCAGCCAAATATGTGATGGAAGACCTCACAGGATTAATGGTAGACGTAGATTTCGCCTCTGAATTCCGTTACCGTAATCCAAAGCTTTCCAAAGATACATTAGTTGTCATTATTTCACAGTCAGGAGAGACAGCAGATAGCCTTGCAGCACTGCGTCTTACAAAAGAAATGGGAGTAAAGACATTAGCAATCGTTAATGTAGTTGGTTCCAGTATTGCAAGAGAAGCAGACCACGTTATGTACACTTTAGCCGGACCTGAAATTGCCGTTGCTACCACTAAGGCATACAGCACACAGTTAATTTGTATGTATATCCTCTCCATGTACGCTGCACAGGTAAGAGGAGAGATTGAAGAATCTACCCTCAATAGCATGCTCAAAGAGATCGTGCTCCTTCCAGAAAAGGTTGCAAGCATCTTAGCAGATAAAGAACGAATTCAGTGGTTCGCTAATAAATTTGCATCCGCACACGATGTATTCTTTATCGGTCGTGGACTTGATTACGCAATCTGTCAGGAAGGAAGCCTGAAGATGAAAGAAGTCAGCTATGTACATTCCGAAGCTTACGCAGCAGGTGAGTTAAAACACGGAACCATCAGCCTGATTGAAGATGGAACACTTGTAATCGGTGTTCTTACTCAGAGCCACCTTTGCGAGAAGACACTGAGTAACATGCAGGAAGTAAAGAGCCGTGGCGCATACCTGATGGGTGTTGCAGAGAACGGAAGTTACTACCTTGAAGACATGGTAGACTTTGTTGTATATGTGCCTAAGACAGACCCGCATTTTACAACGACACTTGCTATTATTCCATTACAGTTAATGGGATATTATGTAAGCGTTGCAAGAGGACTTGATGTTGATAAGCCAAGAAACCTTGCAAAGAGTGTTACAGTAGAATAATATTAAACGAATAAAGCAGAAAAATAAAAAGTATACTATAGCAGGTATTGTCCTAAATGCGATAAGCATTTTCCGTGCAATGCTAAGGACACAGATGCTATAGTATACTTTTTGTTTTTTGTAAATTATAAAAGCTTCAGAAAAGCCAGCAGTGCTTCGTATTGTTCGGAATTTAACTTAGCGGCATAATACATTAGACGAAGCTGTTGCTCATTCAATGTTGTAGTTGTATTTTCATCTTCCAGAAAAAACTGTGATAGTGTGATTCCGAAGGCATCACAGATTTTAGTTAATGATGGAATGGTCGGAAGCATATTTTTGCGATACCATGAGGAAATCGTGGACTGCGTAAGTCCGGACCGTTCCGCAAGTTGATATTCTGTCCAGTTTCTTTCTTTTCTTAAATCAACAATTCTTTTTAAAATATCCATTTGAAATCTCCTTAAATTAAATCTATCTATGAAGTTAGAAGTCCATGTATATACGTTAATTGTAGTAAAGGAAAGCGTTTCGAAATAATATTCATAAACGTATAATTAAAACTATAATAAGAAACGGGAATACCCTTTTATTTTACTGAGATAAATTGTGAATCTTATTGTTGCTTTTTGCTGAAAAAACCAATATAGTAGAAGTAGGAGAATTTAAAAATGTACTTATTTAGAACGAACTGGCAAAACTATGTGGATATTGTTTTGTTCTTTGTTTTAAATAATTACAAATGTTTAAAGGAGAAGGAGGGAGTCTATGTTTTATCGTTGTAAAAGCTGTGGTGGTAATGTGATTTACGACCCGGATAAGAAGAGAATGATATGTGAGAGTTGTGGCAATGAAGGGGAGCCAGAGCTGATTGCTCAGGAGAAAAAACAGGTATGTAATAACTGTGGTGCGGAGATTGAAGCAGATAAGCTTGGTTTGTCACTTAAGTGTCCATACTGTGGTACCTATGTGATTTTTGAAGACAGAATGGAGAATGAATATGAACCCAATCTGGTACTGCCTTTTGCAATCAATAAGCATAAGGCGCTGGAACTCTTAAAAGAAAAGTTTCCAAAGCAGTTATTTCTTCCGGCTAATTTCTGTGCTGCTTCTACGATAGAGTCGATGGAAGGAATGTATGTGCCATTTTGGATGTATGACTTACATACCCATGTACATTTTGAAGGAGAGGCAGATAAAATAAGAACCTGGGAAGAAGGGGATTATGATTGTACGGAGACGAGTACCTATCGTATTTTAAGAGATTTTGATGTGGATTATGATAAGATTCCTGTAGATGCCTCAAAGGCAATGCCGGATGACATGATGGATTTAGTGGAGCCATATAAATATGAAGCGTTGGGAGATTTTGATGCGAAGTATCTTTCTGGTTTTTTTTCAGAAGTTTATGATGAAGATAAAGATACTCTTTTGCCAAGAGCAAAGAAAAAGGCAGATAAGTACAGTCAAAAGTATCTCGGAAGCTATAACGTAGAATACGATGCAGTAAGACCAACTATAAATGATAAAAACAGTACGGAAAAGGGATCTTTTTATTCTTTTCTTCCGTTATGGCGGTATGTGTATCGTTACGGTGGGAAGAATTATGAGTTCTATGTGAATGGTCAGACAGGAAAGGCAGTAGGAGAGGCACCGACTAGCATGAGTAAAGCGGTTGTGTGGTTTATAGCTGTTTTTGGCTCGTTGTTCTTTACAGTGGAAATGCTTCTTTATTTGTTGGGGGTGATGTAAATGGCAAAAACTTATCGTAGAATATTAATATTTATTGTTGTGCTAGGCATTTTAATGGGACTGGTCGGTAAAAAGTTTGAAGGGGATCAATATGTTAATACAGAGCCTCGCAAGAATACAGAATGCACTCTTACAAAGAGGGTATTTGATGATGCAGATGTTCTTAGCGATGAAGAGGAGGAGAAGCTGGAGGCATTAATTGCAGAAAAAGAAGAACTGATCGGTGGAGATCTTGTTCTTATGACGACAAATGATGCAAGTCTTGATACGATGGAGAAACTTCGTGATTATACACAGAATTACTATAAAAAGAATAAGGTTGGCTGGGATCAGCCTATCGGAAGTGGAGCGATTTATGTAGATGACTGGGAGACTAGATATACCTGGCTTGCTACCCGTGGTATAGTAAAGGACAGATTATCTAAGGATAATACAGACTATATTGTGGAAAAAACGAACGATATTGTGAATAAAGATCCTTATAAAGCATATACACGGTTGATAAACCTGATAGCAGAAGAAACAAAAACGAGTCCGATGTTCCATATTAATATCAGCCCGATATGGGTAGCACTCGGCTGTCTTGTCGTATCAATTATATTTATAGTGGCACAGCTTTCCGGACAGGTAGGGAAAGATACGGTTAAAAAGTCTACCTATGTAAAGAAGAATGGAGTACAGTTAAATGATAAACAAGATATTTTCCTTCATTCTCATGTGACAAGAACGAAGAGGAAGTCGGATGATGACAGTGGAAGCAGTTGTAGTGGAACGGATGATTTTGGTGGCAGTGGAGGAAGCCATTAAGAGGAAGCCATTATATAGTAATTTATTAAATTAAACAGACGAATTTAAAAAACTTATAGCAGCAGTTGTGCCAAGAGTGCCAGCTACTGCTATAAGTTTTTTGTTTCTTATAAATTATTTTCACAAGTATCTTATATATGCTATAATCAAATGGCATAAAATATATTCTTAAAATGTCCGGTAGTTAATTTTGAGTTTATCGGGAAGCTTAAGAGATACAAAATATAAGTGAGGTAAAACAATGAACAAAATCAAAATTGGTATTGTGGGTTATGGTAATATTGGCCGTGGCGTAGAACAGGCTATTAAACGTAATGATGATATGGAACTGGCTGCTGTATTTACAAGAAGAGATCCTTCTACTGTATCTATTCAGACAGAAGGTGCCGTTGTAAAGCATTTTGATGATATGGTATCTATGAAGGGAGAAATTGATGTAATGATTCTCTGCGGAGGTTCCGCAACAGATCTTCCGGTGATTGGACCGGAAGTTGCTGCCTCCTTTAACACGATTGACAGTTTTGATACTCATGCAAAAATTCCTGAATATTTTGCAAATGTTGATAAGGCAGCAAAAGAAGGAAAGAATATCAGTATCATTTCTGTTGGCTGGGATCCGGGAATGTTCTCTTTGAATCGTCTGTATGCAGAATCTATTCTTGTACAGGGAAGTACATATACTTTCTGGGGAAAGGGTGTAAGTCAGGGACATTCGGATGCAATCCGCCGTATTGAAGGTGTGAAAAATGCTATACAGTATACAGTTCCTGTTGAAGCTGCTGTTGAACAGGTAAGAAGTGGTAGTGAGCCTGAGCTTACAACAAGACAGAAGCATTTGAGAGAATGCTATGTTGTTTCGGAAGAGGGGGCAGATAAAGAGGCTATTGAGAATGCTATTAAGACAATGCCGAACTATTTTTCTGATTATGATACAAGCGTAACTTTTATTACGGAAGAAGAATTAAAAGCACAGCACAGCAAGATGCCGCATGGAGGATTTGTTATTCGTACCGGCGAGACAGGATGTGAGGGCAGCAAACACGTTATTGAATATTCTTTAAAGCTTGACTCTAATCCGGAATTTACAGGAA
The DNA here is from genome assembly GCA_934661765.1 of uncultured Senegalimassilia sp. The sequence goes on along the minus strand of CAKUJT010000024.1, from coordinate 4,414 downwards.
GTGTACTCGTTGCTTATGCACGTGCTGCCTGCAGACTTTCTAAGAAGGGAGAATCCGGTGCAAGAAGTGTGTTTGATATTGCTCCGGCAATGTTGTCACAGAAAACTCCGGAAGAATTAAGAGCAAGCCTGTTATAAAAAGGAGAAAATATTATGCCAGTGTTTGATTTTAGTAATATGCAGGCGAAAAAAGAGCCTGTGCGATGTACGTATACTATGGTCTATTCGGATAATGACCATGCTTCACCGGAAAATCCCATTCTTGTAATTGATAATACAAAAAGAGAATGGAAACACCATTCTTTTGGTATTTTTTCTAATCCAAATAAACAGACTACATTTGAATTTGAAGAAGAAGATGGCACGATCAGTTCAGATATTTTAAAAGTAGATGCCCGTTTTGTCAGTCTGTTAAAGTGGCTTGGAGAACATCATATTCATATTCAGCTTTCTGGTGCTAATACGCCAGAAGGGTATGCTGTATATAAAATTCAGGAAATCTCTTTTGGTGGAAGAACGAAGCTGTCTGCGGAGGATGGATTTTTACAATTTATGATCGAACGTCTTTTTGCAAGTGGTGCCCCGGCAGAAGAAGATTCCAATTCTAAGGAAGACGAGGAAGACAGTGATGAAATGAAGCTTACCAGTCTACAAAGTATCACTGACTTTATGACCTGTGCGGGAAGAACGCTTCCAGACAATATTCGTCTCTGGGCCAGAAGAAATCTTGCCGTGGCTCGTTCTCGTGAGGTGTCCCCGGAAGAGAGACGTCACGCACAGCGTGCGTTATCCATTATGATGAATATTCAGTGGAAAAGTGATTATTTTAAATCAATTGATCCAGAAGAAGCCAGACGAATTCTTGATGAAGAGCTTTATGGAATGGAGCGGGTAAAACAAAGGATCATCGAAACGATTATCCAGATTAACCGTACGCATACACTGCCTGCATACGGTCTTCTGCTTGTTGGTCCTGCCGGAACCGGAAAGTCCCAGATCGCCTATGCTGTGGCTCGTATTTTAAAGCTTCCGTGGACAACCTTAGATATGAGTTCCATTAATGATCCGGAGCAGTTAACCGGAAGCTCCCGTATTTATGCGAATGCAAAACCGGGAATTATTATGGATGCCTTCTCAATGGCAGGAGAATCCAATCTTGTTTTTATTATCAATGAGCTTGATAAAGCAAACTCCGGCAAAGGAACCGGAAATCCTGCTGATGTTCTTCTTACATTATTAGATAATCTAGGATTCACTGATAATTATATGGAATGTATGATCCCTACCGTTGGTGTTTATCCGATCGCAACTGCAAATGATAAAAGTCAGATCAGCAGTCCGTTAATGTCTCGTTTTGCGGTTATTGATATTCCAGACTATACACCAGAAGAAAAAAAGGCAATCTTTTCTGAATTTGCCCTTCCAAAAGTGCTGAAGAGAATCGGCTTACGTGAAGGAGAATGTATTATGACGGAAGATGCATTAGATGCAGTTATTGACATCTTTTCAGATACGAGCGGTATCCGTGATTTAGAACAGGCTGCAGAGCATATTGTGGCAAATGCATTATATCAAATTGAAGTAGATCATTTAAAACAGGTAATTTTCACCGGAGAAATGGTAAAAGAATTGTTACTTTAATTATTGAATCATCTGGTGTTGTTTGATAGAATATTTATGTTTATAGTATAATGAGTTAGTGTGTGTGAAGTATGGCAGCGAAGCTGCCGTCCTCGCACTAATCCATCATAATAGATAGAAGGAGAAAGAACAGAAATGATTATTCGTTTAAAGGATGGTTCTGAAAAAGAATATGCACAGCCAATGTCTGTGCTTGATATTGCAAAAGATATTAGTGAAGGTCTTGCAAGAAATGCATGTGCAGGACAGGTGAATGGGGAGACTGTCGATCTTCGTACTGTAGTTTCCGAAGACAGCGACTTAAATATTCTTACATTTAATGATGACGAAGGTAAGCTTGCGTTCCGTCATACAGCTTCTCATGTACTTGCACAGGCTGTAAAGCGTTTATATCCGGAAGCAAAGCTTGCAATTGGACCGGCAATCGAAGAAGGTTTTTATTATGATTTTGATATGGCTCCGCTTACAAGAGAAGACTTAGATGCCATTGAAAAAGAGATGAAGAAAGTAATTAAGGAGAATCCTCCAATTGAAAGATATGAACTTCCAAGAGAGGAAGCGATTGCTTTTATGAAAGAGAAAGAGGAGCCTTACAAAGTAGAGCTTATCGAAGATTTACCGGAAGATGCTACAATCAGCTTCTACAAACAGGGCGATTTCACAGACCTTTGTGCTGGACCTCACTTAATAAGTGTAAAGCCGATCAAGGCATTTAAGCTTACCGCTTCTTCAGGAGCTTACTGGAGAGGCAATGAGAACAACAAGATGCTTACTCGTATTTACGGAACAGCTTACACAAAGAAAGCAGACCTGGAAGAACGTCTTAAATATTTAGAAGAAATTAAACTTCGTGACCATAACCGTCTTGGCCGTGAAATGGAGTTATTTACAACAGTAGATGTTATTGGACAGGGCCTTCCACTGCTTCTTCCAAAGGGAGCAAAGATTGTTCAGACATTGCAGAGATGGATTGAAGATTTAGAGGATAATGAATGGGGCTATGTAAGAACAAAGACTCCATTAATGGCAAAGAGTGACCTTTATAAGATTTCCGGACACTGGGATCATTACAAAGATGGAATGTTTGTACTTGGTGACGAGGAGAATGATAAAGAAGTATTAGCACTTCGTCCAATGACATGTCCATTCCAGTATTATTGTTACAAGAATACTCAGAAATCTTACAGAGATCTTCCTTATAGAATGAGTGAGACATCTACACTTTTCCGTAACGAAGATTCTGGAGAGATGCACGGTTTAACCCGTGTTCGTCAGTTCACTATTTCAGAGGGACATCTGATTATCCGTCCAGACCAGACAAACGATGAGTTAAAGGGCTGTCTTCATTTAGCACAGTACTGTCTGGGAGTACTCGGTGTACAGGATGATGTGACCTATCGTCTTTCTAAATGGGATCCGAACAATAAAGAAAAATATCTTGGGGATGATGAATATTGGGAGACAACACAGGATGCCATCCGTAATATTTTAGTAGAGCAGGGCGTACCTTTTGTTGAGGCAGAAGGAGAAGCTGCATTCTACGGACCAAAGATTGATATTCAGGCTAAGAATGTATATGGCAAAGAAGATACTATGATTACGATTCAGCTTGACTGTGCTATCGCAGAGAACTTTGATATGTACTACATTGACCAGAATGGAGATAAACAGCGTCCATATGTTATTCACAGAACATCTATGGGATGTTACGAGAGAACACTTGCATGGCTCATCGAGAAATATGCAGGTAAGTTCCCTACATGGCTCTGTCCAGAACAGGTACGTGTACTTCCTATTTCTGAGAAGTTTGCTGACTATGCAGAAGAAGTAAACAAAGAACTTAAGAAAAATGGTATCTTAAGTACAGTAGATAATCGTTCCGAAAAGATCGGCTACAAGATTCGTGAAGCACGTCTTCAGAAGCTTCCATATATGTTAGTAGTAGGTGCACAGGAACAGGAAACAGGAAAAGTATCTGTAAGAAGTCGTTTTGCAGGAGATGAAGGTCAGAAAGATTTAAAAGACTTTATTTCTGCAATCTGTGAAGAAATCCGTACAAAAGAGATTCGTCAGGAAGTAGAGCAGTAAGAATCCTTGTGCTCTGATACAGACGCCTCATAGAAGATAATAATCCCTATTTGTGACTTTCGTCGCGGCGTGTTGAATGTTCGCTTTAGTGCTCGCATCCAACACTTGCTCTCAGGTCACAAATAGGGATTATTTATCTTCTATGAGGCTGTACTGTGATAACTTCAGGTGATCAAGTATTCTTATTTAGCAACCTTTACCTGCAGTAAATTGGAATTTATTAGGAAAACTGAGTTGGAAAGCTGGAAAAATTGATAAAAAAATAACAATTCAATAAGCCGCATATGTGGTGTAAATGATAAAAATACAGAAAAAGTACAATATCTAGTATTTTTTTGAATAAATAAAAAAATATTAAAAAAAGCTTGACGTAAGTATACTGTTATGATAATATAATATCCGTTGCACATGAGAAACACATTTTTAAAAGAAAAATGTAAAATATCTTAAAAGAAAGTTAAAAAACTTCTTGACAGATTAGAAAATGTGTGATAACATATAAAAGTTCGCATCACAGAGAACAAAAATCTTCAAAAAGAGGATGAAAAGTTTTTTAAAAAAGTTCTTGACAAGAGCAAAACGATGTGATAGAATATAAAAGCTTTCAAGAAAGAAAGCTTAAAACCTTGATAACTGAATAACAAAACAACCTTGAACGTTAATTCAAATTTCATTCGGGTTTTCCT
>CAKUJT010000023.1 GCA_934661765.1 uncultured Senegalimassilia sp. | reverse complement strand
CTCGCAGAGCGGGGGCCTTCTTGCGTTCAGGGGTTTTACCGCCGGGCGGACCCTTGGCAACCAGAACCATATGCGAACCCGATTCCATGTGGTTGCCTGCGCAGGGGTCTGGCCCCTGCCCTGCGGGCGCCCGACCCGCAAACGCTTGCAATCCCTCCCTAGCGATAAACAGCGCCGCGCCCCGCCCCCCATCAGGAACATGACGCGGCGCCAACCTGCAACCGATTGCAAGCGGAACAGCACCCTAGTGCGCCTGCAAGATAAGCAGGCGGCCGCAGTTGGGGCACGTGGCCACGTTGCCCTGGGAGCGCATGTCGATCACGCGGCCGTGCTCGATGGGCGTGCGGCATGCGCCGCAGCGCTCCTCCACGAGCAGGGCCAACGGCACGCCGGCGGTTGCTGCGGCGGTGCGCTCGTAGAGCTTCATGTCGTCGGCGGGCACGCGCTGAGCCATGGCTTTGCGCTTGGCCTGCATGTCGGCGATGTGCTGCTTCAGCTCGCCGCCTTTCTGCGAAAACGCGGCGCCGGCGCTGTTCTCGATGCCCTCGAGCTGTTCGAGGGCCGCGGCAACCTGGGCGCGCACCGCCTTGATCTTCTCCAGCTCGGCATCGACGGCGCCCATGTCCTCCTCAAGGACATCCCGGCGCTCCTGAACGCCCGTCAGCTCCTTGGTACGCGCATCGACGGTGCGGAAATCGCCTTGCGCCTGGTCGATCTCATCCTGAATGCGGCGGGCCTTCTCGGCCAGACCGTCATCCTCCTCGGTGATGCGCGCAAGCTTGTCCTCGGCCTTGGCCGCAAGCTTCTCCACCTGTTCGGCCTTGGCGGCGACAGCGCGCTTCTTCGCCATGGCATCGGCGATAGCCTTGCGCTCGGGCAGTTCCTGGAGCTGCTTCTCGGCACGGATGATCTGCACATCAAGCTCCTGCATATGCAAAAACGCGGCCAAAACCTCGGAATCGATCCTCATACGAATCCTTTTCGTTCGTGCGCCCCGCCTGCAGCCGTACCGCAACGCGGGGCGCGGTTTGCAAGTTACACGCGCACGGCCTCAGGGTAGGACCACCTATCGCGCTGCGACACCACGGCGACCAGCTCATCGGGCACCCCGGCATCGCGGACGCTGGCGGCGAGCACGCCGCAAAACGGCAGCTCGGAGGTATCATGCCCCAGGTCGATGACAGCCATGCCCGCCTGGGACAGATCGAGCGCGTCATGGTACTTGACCTCGCCCGCCACGAGCACGTCGGCACCGGCGGCTAGCGCGGCGCGGCCCGTGGGACCCGCCGACCCCGTGCAGGTGACGACGGTCCGCACCGCGCGATCGAAGCTCCCCCACACGCGCGGCGCACGGCCGAACACGCTCGTGCAGCGCGCTGCAAGCTGGCCGAGCGTCATCTTCTCGGCAGGAGCGCACAGCTGGCCGTAGCCCTTCTCGGCGCAGCCGGCCTTCGGCTCCACCACCCCGCGCAGCGACAGCCCCAGCATGCCGGGCAGCATGCGCTGGGCGCGAGCCGAAACGTCGAGGGCGGTATGGAAGTTCATGAGCGCGACCCCGCGCTGAATGGCGCGGTACACCACGGCGCCGGAATTCAGCGCCGGCGACGACGCCGGCTGAAACGACGTGGGCGGCGTCAGATAAGCCGGGTGATGCGTGACGAGCACGTTCGCGCCCGCATCGGCGGCCGCGTCGATGGCGCCCACCGTGGGGTCGAGCGCGACGGCCACCGCACGCACCGGCGCCGCCGGATCGCCCACCAGAAGGCCCGTGCGGTCCCATTCCTCGGCGTCGGCTGCGGGAAACTCAGCCAAGAGCGCCTGCTCGAGCGCGCCTACCGAAAGCTGGAAGCTCTTGGCACGCAAACCGCCGACCTCCACGCGCAAAAGCTCAGGCTTGCCTTCGCCCTGCACGCCCTTGTCCTTGGATCCTTCGATCTTGATCTTCTTCGAAGCCATGTCCATCAAGTCCTTCCATGTGATGAGGCTTCCCTTGGAGCGGCCCGGACGGTACGCCCCGACCGTTCGCCCCGCCGCTTCGGCAGGGCCTTCGCCGCTTTTACTCTAGCGCAATCTGGCGCCGGTCGCCTGTTGAGGTGGGAACCGTCACGCAGCGGTAGCCCGCCTCGTACATGGCCGCGAGCCCGGGCATGAGGTTGCGATCGACCACGGCCGGGTCGTGCGCATCGGTGCCGATGGAGCACGGGATGCCGGCGCGGCAAAACGTCCTCAGAAGGTCGGGCGCGGGGAACAGCTCGGCGCACGCGTACGTGAGGCCGGAGGTGTTCACCTCCACCATGCGGCCGCTCGATTGCACGGCCTCGGCCGCTTCATCGTAGAGCGACTGGGGGTTGAAGCTAGGGCGATAACCGAACTTCTTCACCAGATCGGGGTGCGCCATGCACGTGAAGGGCATGTCGGTGCAGCTGGCGGCCTGGCACCACACCTCGAAATAGCGGCGCCATACGGAATCGACGCCCACGTCGTGCCAGCGCGCCTCTTGAGCCGGGTCGTCGAAGGCCCATCCGTCAAGATAGTGGACGCTGCCGAGCACGTGGATGAAGTTGGAGAAGTCGAGCGCGGAGAAGTCGCGGTCCTCCTGCGCGCCGAGCCAGTCGATCTCGCAGCCGGGGATGACCTGCATCTCGGGATGCGCAGCGGCCGCTGCGGCGATGTCGATGAGGTAATCGGGCAGGCGGTCCCACGCCATGGAGACCACGTTGTCGGGATCCATGGCCGCCGACATAGGGTAATGCTCGGTGACGGCGATGGCGCCGAGCTTGGCGGCCGCGGCGGCGTCCACCAGCTCGGCGACGGTGCCGTGGCCGTGGCCGGTGTAGTTCGTATGCGTGTGCATGGTTACCAGTTCCATGCGGGCTCCTTTCGTTATGCAAAACCCGCCGACGCGGTGCGGCGGATTCGCGGGCCGGCGGGTTCGCTTGGCGAGACGCGGCATCGCGGGGGCGGGGGCGGCTGCCGCAGGCGATGAGCGACGGTGAAAACCGTTGCGCTCAGCGGACCGTCTGCGGGGCGAACCTAGTCGGGGCCGCCTTTCGGCGGCCCCGAGCGATTCCCTATTCCCAGTTCAAAACCGAGTCGATGGCGTCCAAAAACGCCTGCACGTCCTCGGCGGTGGTGTAGCGGCCCATGGAGATGCGCAGCGCCCCGTGTGCGGCATCCGCGTCGATGCCGATGGCGCGCAGCACGTGGCTGGGCTCAAGCGAATGCGAGCTGCACGCCGATCCGCCCGAAACGCCGAAGCCGCGCATGTCGAAGCGCAGGATGAGCGTTTCGCTTTCCAGCGCATCGACGAGCACGTGCACGATGTTGGGCAGGTAGTCCTGCGAGCCGGGCTCGACCTGGACCGTGGGGCGGACGCCGGGCTTTTCGGCAAGCGCGGCGTAGAGCTTGTCGCGAAGGGCCCCCAGGCGCGCCTGTTCGTCGGCCTGCTTTTCCTGGGCGACCTGGATGGCCGCAGCGAAGCCCGCCGCGCCGCAGACGTTCTGCGTGCCGCTGCGACGGCCGGCCTCCTGGCCGCCGCCGAGCATGAAGGCGTCGAAGGGGGTGCGGCTTTTCACGTACAGCGCGCCGACGCCCTTCGGGCCGCCCACCTTGTGAGCGGAAAACGAAGCGGCGTCGCAGCCCCAATCGACCACGTTGACGGGCACCTTGCCAAGCGCCTGCGTGGCGTCGGTGTGGAACAGCGCGCCTGCGGCGTGCGCCGTGCGCGCAAGCTCGGCCACAGGCTGCACCGAACCGACCTCGGAGTTCGCCGCCATAACGCTGACGAGCACCGTTTCGGGGCGCATGACCTGCTCAAGCGCGGCTACGGTTATGAAGCCGTTGCGGTCGGGCTGCACACGCGTGACCGAGAAGCCCATCTGCTCGAGGCGCTTGGCCGGGGCCAGGACCGCATCGTGCTCGATGGCGCTGACCACCACGTGCGGCTGGGCGCTGCCCGCGCCGCCGAGGCGTCGGGCATGAGCCGCCGCCTGCGCCAGCCCGATGACGGCGGCGTTATCGGCCTCGGTGGCGCCGCTGGTGAGAACCACCTCGTCGGGACGCGTGACGCCTAAAGCGCGCGCGATGACGCGACGGGCATCCTCGAGCGCGGAGAACGCCGCACGGCCGGGGATGTGCAGGCTGTTGGCGTTGCCGCCGAAGGCGATGTTGGCGCGGCCGGGCACCATGTAAGGCGCCATAGCCTGAGCAGCTTCCTCGCAAAGAGGGGCCGTTGCCGCGTAATCAAGGTATACGTAGTTTTCCGGAACCTTCGCCACCATGGGACGCCTACGCCTCCTTGGATGCCAGCGCGGCGACGCGCGCCGCCTCGGCAGCCTGCGTGACCTGCGCGATGGCAGCCGCAGGGTCTTCGGCGCCGCACACGGCCGAGCCGCACACGAGCACATCGGCGCCGGCAGCGGCCACAAGCGGAGCGGTTTTCACGCCGATGCCGCCGTCGACCTCGATGAGCGGCGCCGCGCCCACCGCGCGAGCGAGCTCGACCGTGCGCGCAACCTTGCGCTCAGAGCCCTCGATGTAGCTTTGACCGGAGAAGCCGGGCTCCACGGACATGATGAGCACCATGTCGAGCTGCGCCATGACCGGGGCGAGCACCTCGACGGGGGTATGGGGCTTGACCGACGCGGCGGCCTTTGCGCCGGCGGCGTGGATCAGCTCGACCGCGCGCTCGAGCTGATAGCCCGCGGCGGCCTCGGCGTGCACGGTGACGATATCGGCGCCCGCCTCGAGGAACCACGGCAGCTGCTCGAGCGGATTAGAGATCATGAGATGCACGTCGAGCGGCATGTCGGTGATCTTCTTCAGCTGCTTGACCACGGGCACGCCCATGGTGAGGTTCGGCACGAAATGGCCGTCCATGACGTCGACATGGATGTAGCCGGCGCCGCCGGCTTCGATGGCGGCGATGTCGCGCTGGAGGTTCATGAAGTCCGCCGACAGGATGGACGGCGCGATTTTAACCGGTTGGAACACGTTTGGCCCCTTCCCTTCCAAGCTCTTAGGTTCTGTGCGTATTCTACCGCACCTGGCCTAAGGCGGCAGCGGCACGTGCGCGGCGGGCATATAATGCTGACAAGAATAGAGAAAGGTGCCTCATGGACGGCAACGGCCCGACATATTACAGCTACTTCACCCCCGCCGGCCCCATCACCGTGGCGGCCAACGGGCGGGCCATCACGCGCATCGTCTTAGGGAAGACGGCGCTTGCGGGCACGTGCGCCCCAAGCGCGCTGACGAACAAGGCCGCAACGCAGGTGCAGGAGTATCTGGCGGGCAAGCGCACGTCGTTCTCCCTGCCGCTGAGCGCCTGCGGCACGCCGTTTCAACAGCAGGTGTGGAATGCGGTGGCCGACATCCCCTACGCGCAAACCGCAACGGCGGCCGATATCGCCTGCCGCATCGGGCATGCCGGCGCGCATCGGGCGGTGGGCGCGGCGGCGCGCGCCTGCCCGTTCGCCATCGCGGTGCCGCTGCATAGGCTGGTCCGTGCCAACGGCCAGCCCTGGGGCGAAGGAAAGCCCGCGCGTGTGCGCGGCGCTTTACTCAAGCTCGAGCAAAGCCGCTGATTCCGAAGCGACCTGCCGGGACGAAGACGGCGACGAGCTTCGCAGCCGCTTCGGCATCGTGCAGACCGCGAATAGCGAGGAAGCCGCCGGCTCGCAGACACCGATCGGCAGCGGCGACGAAAGGAGATCGCGGACATGTCGAAATTCGTGATGCCCATAACCACGGCGGTATTGCTGTTCCCGCTGATAGCGGCGCTGATCACCGCCCCGTTTCTCATCTACAAGTATCGCAAGGTGGGAAGCGTGCCGTGGCTTCACGCCGCAGCGGTGTACTCGTTCGTGTTCTACCTGATGTGCGCATACTTTCTGGTGCTGTTGCCGCTGCCTGCCGATCGCACGGCGGTGGTCGCGTACGCTCAGACGCCGCAGATTATCCCATTCCAGTTCGTGCGCTCGTTTCTGGCCGAAACCACCGCACGCCTCGACGATCCCTCCACCTGGCTCGCCGCCATCTGCGACCCGTATATGTACGAGGCGTTTTTCAATGTGCTGCTGCTGGTGCCGCTGGGCGCGTACCTGCGCTACTACTTCCACCGACCTTGGTGGCAGGCGCTGATTATCGGCTTTTGCGTGACGCTGTCGTTCGAGACGACGCAGCTCACCGGCATCTGGGGCATCTACGAGCACCCGTATAGGCTCTTCGACGTGGACGATCTGATGACGAACACGCTGGGATGCATGGTCGGGTTCTGGCTTGCCGGGCCGGTCATGCGCGTACTGCCCGATGTCCGCGTTGCCGCACGGCAGGCCGCCGAGCGAGGAACGACCGCATCCGCCACGCGGCGCGCGCTGACGTTCGGGCTCGACCTTGCGCTTTCGCAAGCGCTTGCCGGGTGCGGCTATTTCGCCGTGCACGCTGTCAACGGAAGCCGGCTGCTTGCAGGCTTCGGTATCGAGCACGCCACGTTCTGGACATGCGAATGCGCGGCCATCGCCGCGGTGTTCGCCTTGTTCCCTGTGATCACGCGCGGGCAGACGCCCGCGCAAAAGCTGCTGCGCCTGCGCATCGTTCGACCCGATGCCGCGCCCGCATCCGGCGGGCAGATCGTCTGCCGTTACGCCACCTTGTTCGCTATCGTGCTACTGCCCGCATGGGCGTTCGGGCTGGTCGCAGGCGTAGACGATATCCCTACCACTCCCGCAGAGCTGCGCGCGCTCGCGTCGCTGTGCGTGCACGATAAGACGGCCTTGACCCTTATATGGTGTGCGGGCGTGCTCGCATGGGCGGCCACGCTTGCCGTGCGCGCATGGCGGGCCTGGCGCGGGCGGGCGCCGTTTATCATGCTCAACGGCCTTATCAGCGACACCCGCATCATGACCGAGGATGGCATCAAGCAGATTCGCGAGCGCACGCACGTGCTCGATGTGGGCAAGGTTGCCGAATTGGAGCAGCGCATCGCGGCTGGCGGAACTTCGCTTGGCGCATTGATGGAGCGCGCCGGATGCGCCATAGCCGACCAAATGCGCTCGTGGGTTCCCGACCCAGCGCCGATCTTGATCTTGACGGGAAGCGGGAACAACGGCGGCGACGGCTGGGTATGCGGACGTGCGCTCGCGCAAGCCGGATGGCCTGTTGCGCTTGTGTGCCCGCGACCGCCCGAGCAGCTTTCCGCCGAGCCTGCGCGAACGGCTGCGCTCGAGGCGGTTACCGCCGCCGAGGCGCACGGATGGCCGCTTTCGGTACTGGTCGCGCCGACGCCGGAAGAGCTGTCGCGCGAGCTCGATCGCGCCAGCGGCGTGGTCGACGCCATCCTTGGCACGGGCTTCTCCGGCATGCAGGTGCGTGAACCGTACGCAACCTGGATACAGCTTGCGAACCGCCGGCGATTCCATGGCAAGCTGACCCGCAAGAGGATAGGCGGCGCGCGACATGCGCTGGCCGGCAAGCGCACGCCGGCTCATGCGAAGGCGGCGGGCAAGGCGAAGGACGCGCCGTTCACCATAGCGGCCGATGTCCCCTCCGGCGTTTCGGCGCAAACCGGCGATGCCGCCCTACCCCGCATCTATGCCGATGAGACCGTCACCATGATCGTGTACAAGCCGGGCCTGCTTGCCCACAAGGCCGCCCCCATGACCGGCGTCGTGCGGCTTGCGCCCCTCGTCGATGACGTCGAGCGCTACCTTGACGCCATGAAGTGATCGGAGCGCGCGCCATGTCGCCGGATGCGCGAAACCGGTCCCACCTGACGGTAATGCGAGCCGATGCTTCGGCGCACTTGCCTAGCAGCCTCTCCTCTTCGCTTACTACGCGCCCTGAACGCTACTCTTCGCCGTGCATTTCCCGCAGGAACTTCGCCACGGGGCCGAACAGGTTGTCCTTTTCCGTAAGGCGGAAGTATTTCAGCGGCAGCTGCAGCTTGCGCTTGTCCGACAGATAGCGGCCGCCGGCGCGACGCAAGGGCACCATCTTGTCCCGCGGGATGTCGATGGGTTCCACCACCAGCTTACCGGCCACCACCGACACCGTTTTGATGTGGTGTTCGTTGGCGAACGCTTTGATGCGCGCCTTCTCGAACAGATTCTGCGCCTCCTGCGGCATATCGGGGCGTTTGCCCGCCAAGTCGTTGTAGATGTCCTCCACGGCGCCCACGGTTGCAGCGCTTGCGATCTTGCGATACCACAGCACCCGCTCGTCGGCCTCGGGTACGTACTCCTCGGACAGGTACGTGCGGCCCGGCAGGTTCACCGTGATATCGGACAGCGCCGGCGGCAGCCCCTCGGCGGCCTTCAGATCGCCCTCGCGCGTGGCGTTCACGGCCGCGCCGAGCATCTGCGCGAACAGGTCGAAGCCCACCGCCGACATGTTGCCCGACTGCTCCGCGCCCATCAGGCTGCCGGCGCCGCGGATCTCAAGGTCGCGCATGGCGATGCGCATGCCGCTGCCCAGGTCCGTGTGCTCGTCCAACGCCGTCAGGCGCGCCTGCGCCTCCTCGGTGAGGTTGACGTGCTCGGGGAACATGAAGAACGCGTACGCTTGGGTGGAGCCGCGGCCCACGCGGCCCTTCAGCTGATACATCTGCGCCAGGCCCAAACGCTGCGAATCCTCGATGATGAGCGTGTTCGTGTGCGGGTTGTCGATGCCGGACTCGATGATGGTGGTTGCCACCAGCACATCGAGCTGCCCGGCGGAAAACTCCTCCATCACCTTCTCCAACGAATCCTTGTCCATCTGCCCGTGCGCCACGCCCACGCGCGCCTCCCCGGCTGCGGCCTGCACGCGCCGCACCGCCTCCTCGATGGACCGGACGCGGTTGGAAACGTAGTACACCTGCCCACCTCGGGCAAGCTCGCGCCTGATGGCGGCGCTGACCACGTCGGGGTCCCACTCGCCGACATGCACCTCGACGGGACGGCGATCGTCGGGCGGCGTGAGGATGAGGCTCATATCGCGCACGCCCGACAGCGACATCTGCATGGTACGCGGAATGGGCGTTGCCGAAAGCGTGAGCACGTCGATGCTCTCGCGAAGGTTCTTCATCTGCTCCTTGTGACCCACGCCGAAGCGCTGCTCCTCGTCGATGATCACCAGGCCCAGGTCATGGGGGTTCACATCACGCGACAGCAGACGATGCGTGCCTACGAGCACATCCACGCTACCGTCCGCGAAGCCCTTGAGCGCCGCAGCCTGCTGCTGCGGCGTGCGGAAGCGGCTGAGTACCTCGACGGTAACGCCGAACGGCTCGAAACGGTCCTTGAAGTTGGTGAAATGCTGCTGCGCCAAGATGGTGGTCGGGCACAGCACCATGACCTGCTTCTTATCCTGCGTGGCGGCGAAGGCGGCGCGCAGCGCCACCTCGGTTTTCCCGAAGCCGACGTCGCCGCACACCAAGCGATCCATGGGCTTGACACTGCGCATGTCGGCCTTCACATCGGCGATGGCAGCCAGCTGATCGGGGGTTTCCCGATACGGGAACGCCTCCTCCATCTCGATCTGCGCCGGCGTGTCGGGACCAAAGGAATAGCCTTGCGCGCTGGCGCGACGCGCGTACACGTCCACCAAGTCGAACGCAAGCTTTTTGGTGGCCGCGCTCGCCTTCTTCATGGCGCGCGACCAGTCGGCCGTGTTCAGGCGGGTGCATCGCGGCGTGGAGCCCTCGGGGCCGACGTAGCGCGTGACGCGGTCGAGCTGCTCGACCGGCACGAAGAGCTTGTCGCCCTCTGCGTATTCCAGCAGCAGGTAATCGCGTGCCGTACCGTCGATCTCGCGGCGCACCAGCTCCTTGAAGTGCGCGATACCGTGCTGCGCGTGCACAACGTAATCGCCCGGCTTGTACGGGAACGTGATCTCGGTGATGTCGATATGACGGCTGGGACGTGCGGTGGAGGCCCCTTGAGTGTCGGACACGCTGACCATGCCCAGCTTCGCCTTCGGGATGATCATTCCCAACGGGATGTCGACGTCCACGACGTTGACGACCCCGCGGCGCAGGCGGCGCTTCTTCTGCCCGTCGGCGTCGTCGGGGTTTTCCTCGGCGTCGAGCCATTCTTGGATGGGAAGGCCATGATCGACGAAGGCGAGCATCATATCGGCGCGGCTTCGGCGGTTCGGAGCGCTGAACACCACCGTGTAGCCATCGTCGACGAGCGTGCGCAGACGACCGAACAGCTTATCGGGATGGCCCGCCGCCTCGACGCGCTTCACCGGCAGCTCGACATCCACGTTGCCGCCCACGCGCATGATGGACACGTACGTTGCACGCTGGCACTCGCCGAAGCTGACCTGCGGAGCCGGGCAGAACAGGCCCTCAAGAGCGATGTTTGTTCCCTTGGCCTTCGCTTCTAATTCCTCGCTGGCGTGCATCATGTCATCGAAAAGGCTTCGCGGCTCGATGAGCACCGAAAGCGCATCACGGCGCAGATAGGCGCCCAACGTGACCGGCTTGTCATAAAGATACGGCAACAGCACGTCGCTTCCCTCGAAGCGCAAACCGCCCTCGGCGTTTTCCAAATGCTCGGAAACGCTGCGCAGCGCCGGATTCGACCCAGCTTGCGCCGCAAGCTTCTTGCGCGCGCGTGCCAGACCCGATTTGCTGCAGGAAAACTCGACGACGGGATAGATGTTCACGCTTTCCAGGCTGGAGATGGTCTGACCCGTGGAGGGCACGATGCGGCGGATCTCGTCCAGCTCGTCACCGAAGAAGTCAAGACGAACGGGAAAGCTCAGATTTCCCGGGTACACATCCACGGTGCCGCCGCGCGTGCAAAACGTGCCGGGGCCGTCAAGCTCGCCGGTATTGGAGAACCCGCGCGATTCCAGAGCATGGATAAGGTCGTCGAAATCCTGGATGCCCGCAGCCTGCGCGCCCGGCATGTCGGCCAGCTCCTGACCGCAGACGAAAACCAACGGCGCAGAAGCGTTGGCGTTGACCGGCGGCAGCGTGCGCAGCAGCGCTCGCGCGCTTGCGACCACGACCACCTGACGCCCGGTCTGCAGCGCGTGCGCAGCCTCCATTCGTCGAGCGATGGTGGCAAGATCCGCGTGTTTCTTGTCGAACGGGAGATCGGCGCGCTCGGGGAAGCGCAGCACCTTGTCCTCGCCCAGATAGGCCGACAAGCTGCGAGCGAACGACACCGCCGCATCCTCGCCCGCCACCACCGCAAGCGTGGTCTGCGGCTTATGCGAGAAACGCGCAGCGACCATGAACGGCCGTGCGCTGTTCGCGATGCCCAACGTGCCATCGTTGCCGGCATCGAGATTAGACCAAAACCCATCCAGGCATTCCGAGCGCTCGATCGCGAAGCGCAGAGAATCGATAAGCATACGTTGCATTCCCCTATCACCATCGGCCAGCCCGAATACGCCCATACGCGTCCGGGCTGGCGCGCGCAGCTTTCCTTCGATGAAGCCGCGCTTTATTTCAAGGTGAAAAGTGTATCACGCACCATCTTCATCGCTCGAGACGCTATGCTCAAGCCACACGTAAACAGCAACATCTGTTCGTGTTCCGAACCTTCGCGGCAGCCTTCTATCAGAACGAATAAAGCCGTTCTACGGCGCCGAAAGAACCGACCAGACAACCACGTCAAACGCTCGACAGGCAGGTTTGATTTCAAAAGGAGAATGCATCGCGAATTCTTGATTTATCTGGTTTCATTCGGCGTTCCCTATGTCATCTTCAGACCCTTCGGCTCAATCTATATGTCCAGATAACATAACGATTTTGCAGCGTAAAAGCTGTGTACAACATCATTCGATATACTGCTGTTGAAATGACCCGGAATCGGAAGGATCGCCCATGCCGCGCGAATTGATGAAGGATAAAAGGGAACGCGCGATAGCCATCGCCCAGAGAATGGACGAGCACTTTCCAACCGCTGAATGCGCGCTGCGTTATTGGGGCGACCCCTTCAAACTGACTATTGCGGTATTGCTGTCGGCGCAAACCACCGACAAAGGCGTTAACAAGGTCACGCCAGCATTATGGGAACGCTATCCAACGCCGCAAGCGCTTGCCAATGCCGATGTGAACGAAGTAGAGGAGATAATCCGCACCATCGGCTTCCATCATGCGAAAGCCGCGAACTGCGTCAAATGCGCTCGAATGGTGATCAGCGACTTCGGCGGAGAGATTCCACAAGATATGACGTTGATCCAAAAACTGCCGGGCGTGGGACGCAAAACCGCCAACGTGGTGCTCAATGAAGCCTTCGGCATTGTGGAGGGCATTGCAGTCGATACGCACGTGTTCCGTATCGCGCACAAGCTGAAGCTGGTGGGGCCCTCGGCGGATACACCCCAGAAGACTGAAGATGCGCTCCTAAAGCTTTATCCAAGGCAGTATTGGGGACCGATTAATCACCAGTGGGTGCTGTTCGGCCGCCAAACATGCATCGCCCGTCGCCCGAAATGCGAGGAGTGCTTCTTGTCCGACCTCTGCCCTGCCGCCGGCAAAAAGTGATGCGCGCAGCACCGTCATACAAAGCAACAACCCCGAGATCGAATTCTCCAACGATGAGCGAGATAGCGCAACACATCACCAAGTTGACCGGAGTATACCCATCCCATGTTTATACCCACCGAGATCGAGACCATATTGACCGCGGATCCCAGGGGAACTAGGAAAAGTTGATATATGCTGCCACACAGCGTGACCTGGTATAATAATGCATGTTGGATAGCAATCAGCGCCAACCGAGCAGTCCTTCACCAGCATGTTGCGCGGTGCGCCTGCCGCCATCGCAATGCATCAAGGAGGATTCATGGCCAACGTGGGCGATATAGTCGTTTTCAAACATCACGTCTGCACCATTGCGCAAAAACGCGAACGCTATTTCGACGACAGAGATTACTGGGAGCTGCATGCGGTGTTCGAGCAATCGCTTAAGCTGTTCGTGGCATGCGATGCCGCAAAACCGCCTATCATGCGTCCTGTCATGCAGAAGAATGAAGCTCTTGACCTCATTGATTCGATTGCCGATGCAGAACCTGCCAGCTTGAACGATGAGCTAACCAAAACAGCAAACGCCTCTTCGCTGCAACAGCGCCACATGAAGGAAATCTACGAAGACTACCTTAAAACGTTATCCCCGAAAGACCTGGTGCCAATCATCAAAACCTGCCACGAGCGCACTATCGCGCGAATGGAAGCCGGACATCAGGCCACATCGGTGGATAAAAAATACCTTGATTTGGCGGAAGGCCTTCTATGCGATGAACTGTCGATTTCGCTTGAAATGCCGCGCGATACTGTGAAAAGTTATTTCGTCGAACGTATCAAGCAGGCGGAGCTTAAATCCCATTCCAGAACTTCAAGCCTACGTAACAACTAACACAGGGCGATAAGGGGCTATTTTGGGCGCTTCAGCGGAGCGCCCAGCTTGCTATCGAAGCACATATCACTTGGCGGAAAGAGGGCACCCCAGTCGTGCCAGTTCACCGACCACAACGTCTACCAGCAGCGGCAACGCATCATGCACAGGTCTGGTAAGCCCTTCGGTCGCTTCGGCAGGAGAAGCGTTGTCCACCTGCATACCCAGGCACATTCCCGCAGCTTGATATCCTAGCAAAGCTGCGGAATCGAACAGGTCGATCAGCTTCAGATCATGTAAGCTTGCAGTGATGCCGACATGGCGCGCCATCGCATCGGGCGCATAACGAAGCACCGTGCCCGCAGGCTGACCGGAATCATCAACTGCATCGACGGTCATGATCACATCGAATTCTCGCACACGATCGATCATAGCTAGCGACAAGCAGCCAAGGTCCAACAGCTCAACGTTATCCGGGATGTCATACGAAGCCATAAGCTCGTCATAGACAGCCGGCCCGATGCCGTCATCGAGCATCAATCTATTACCAACGCAAAGGACCGCCACACGCTGCGGGCGCAATTCCTCGGGAACAGCCACATTACTGGCGACATACTCCCGCAAACCCCAGCTATCCTGTTCGCAAGCCATGCTTTAACCCTCCATACCCGGACGGATCATCAAGTTATACCACGTAGCGAAGCCGAGCATCGCAAGCCCGATCACAACGCAAACCACTGCCCAGATACGTTCACGACGCACGTACGTTTCCTTGGAAACGCCGCGAGCTACCGCACGATGCGCCGCAAAAGGCTGGCTAAGACGCGAGAACAAGAACGTGACCGCAACCAGCACAACGCCGATAATCGCGGCAAACGCAATAGCAAGCGGCGTACGTTCCGAGTACGCAGCATAAAACAAATTGTCAGCAACAAGCCACAAAGGATAGAACAAGATGGTAGCCCAGAAGCCGTGTGCCGGACCCCAAATGGGAGGCAGGAACAGCGCACCGATGTTCCACCGGGGAATACCTTCCAGGAACTTCTCTTCGCAAGCAATCTGCTCTTTGGTTAGCTCAGCCATACATAACCAATCTATCAGGGGATATACGCACACAACATGTTTTCAGATAATTGTACCCACACGTCAGCGCATTGTCGGCGCAAGGCAAAAATCGCCACAGGATTCCATGTGCGACTCCATTACCTCAAAACGCAAAAAAGCCCGACCGCCGAAGCGATCAGGCTTTCAAATCAGCTGCAAGGGCAGATAGCTTACAAGCTAGTGCTTCTCGCCATGACCCAAATCATCCTCACCAACGATGTTGTGGATGTCGGGGTCGTAGACCAGGCCGCCATGCTCCTTATGGAAGAACATGAGCAGCGTAGGAGCGATGCCCTCCACGTTCGCCAGGTAAATATGGATGAACATGAAGCAGATGAACACGAACATCATGAAGTAGTGGATGATGCGCATGCTCATGATGCCGCCCACCAGAGACGTGCCCGCAGCAAAGAACGTGATCTCGGAGGTGGGAACCCACAGAGCCAGGCCCGTGTAGAACATCAAAATGATGAGCACGGGAATGAACAGGTAGCTGATCTTCTGCGGAACACCCAGCTTAGCGGACAGCGGGTGATCCTTCTTGAAGAACAGGTAGTACTTGATCCACTGCGGACCCTGATGCAGGTTGTCCTTCTGCGGAAGCCACGTCTTGTAGTCGGTGACCTGCTTGCGGGTACCGCCGGTCGGCGAGGACTTCACGATGAAGGCCATGATCAAACGGCAGATGCAGTTGATGAACAGCACAAAGCCGAAGAACACGTGCAGACCGCGGGCCATGGACTCAAAACCCCAGAAGAAGGGGTAATGGATGTAGAAGCCGGTGAAAATCAGCAGAACCATGGCGACGAGGTTGATCCAGTGCGTGATCACGAACGGCAACGGATGCGCCTCGCGGTAATGTGCCAAATGCGCCATGTTACTTCACCCCCCAAGGGCTCGTGACGGTTTCGAAACGCTTGCCCGTGGCAGGCTCGGAGATATGGACCGAGCAGGCCGTGCAGGGGTCGAAGGAGTGCACCGTGCGCAGTGCGTTGATGGGCTTCTCGATGTCGCCCACCGGCACGCCGATCAGAGCCTCCTCGAGCGGACCGTGCTGGCCCTTCTCGTTCTTCGGAGCCAGGTTCCACGTGGACGGGATGATGATCTGGTAACCCCGGATCTTGCCGTCCTTGACAGACTCGCTGTGGTAAAGGGCGCCACGCGGGGCCTCCCAGAAGCCGGAGCCGTCGCCGGTGGTGGTTTCGGGAGCGCGGAAGTACTCGGAATCGCCGGACTTCACGGCCTCGATCAGCTCGTCGACCCACTCCTTCATGAGCGTGGCGATGTAGAGCGTCTCGATCTGACGGATGGCGGTACGGCCGAGCGTGGACTGGGCCACGGACAGGTCGCCCTCATGGCCGAGCGCCTTCAAGAACGCATCGACGTGCTCCTTGACGAAGGGCACGTTGCGTTTGTAGGCGGCCAGGATACGGGACAGGCTGGTGGCCTCCATGGAGTTGCCGTTGTAGGACGGGCACTTAACCCAGGTGTAGCGATCGTTCACGTTGTAGTCGGTGTACTCCGGCTCGGTGGTGAAGTTCGGCGCCTGGTAGGTTTCGGAACCCTTGTACCAGGAACGGCCGACCCACTCGGCGATGGCCTTCTCGTCGGGCTCGGAGAGGTTGAGGTTCTCGTCGAGCACGCCGGAGGGCAGGTAGCGGTTGGACATCTTGAAGTCCTCACGCTCGAAGACGCCCCAGGCGATGTAGCGGCCCGGACCCTTGCCGTACTCGAATGCATCGGCGTAGTACGGGGCGATTGCCAGCACGTCGGGGATCATGGTCGCCTCGACCCAGTTGTACAGCTCGTCGACCAGCAGCTTCAGGTCGTCGAGCTTCTGGTCGGTGGGCACGAAGGCCGTGCCGCCCGGACGCAGGGTCATGACATGCGGCATCTTACCGCCCAACAGGGCGCTGATCTGGGAAGCCTTGGCCTGCATGCCCAGAGCCTCCAGGTAGTGGGCCGTGCAGATGAGGTCGAGCTCGGGCGGCAGCTTGAAGCCGGTGCCGTCCTCGGCATCGAACCAGTTGCCGCTGAAGATGGACAGCTGACCGTTCTCGGCGAACTGGGACAGGTGCTCCTTCAGGGCGACGAAGTCGCTGTTCATGGAAGTGCCGGCTGCACGAGCCAGGTCCATGGCGTCGGCCGGGTCGGCCTTCAGCGCGTTCAGCGGGTTGACGTAGTCAAGGCCGGCCAGGTTGTAGAACCACAGGATGTGGCTGTGCAGGAACTGGGCGCCTTCGAGGATGTTGCGGATGATACGGGCGTTGTTGGAGATGGTGATGCCGTAAGCCTTCTCAGCCGCGATGGAGCTGGCATGGGCGTGAGACACGGGGCAAACGCCGCAGATGCGCTGCACGATCTGGGCAGCGTCCTCGGGCGTGCGGTTCTCAACGACCAGCTCGATGCCGCGGAAGCAGCCACCGGATACCCAGGCGTCGGATACCTTGCCGTTCTCGACTTCCATCTCAACGCGCAGATGGCCCTCGATACGGGTTACGGGATCGATTACGGAACGCGTCATGGCTTACCTCCCTTCCTTGGTTGCATTGGGGTCGTCGTGACCGGTGTCTTCCTTGTACAGCTTCTGGCGCTCGGTCTCGGACACCTCGTAGGTGCCCACGGACTTCTCGGGGTGCTTGGCATCCCAGGCGCGCTTCTTCTCGAAGTCCGCGCCGCCGTCCATACGGCCGGTGGCCTTCATGCCGAAGCCGTGCACCACGAGCGCTGCGGCAAGGATACCGGTAATGCCCACGGCGATGGTGGTGGGCTGCACGTCCCAGTCGCCGATATGCAGGCTGCGGTGACGCTTGATGAACGGGGTGTTGACCTCGACCCAGTTCTGGCCCGGGTCGTTGGGGTTGGCCTCGCAGCAGCCGATGCACGGGGCGCCGGCCTGGACGCACCAGCTGCGACGATCGTTCCACATGACCACGCCGCAGTTGGACTTGGTCTGAGGACCGCGGCAGCCGAGCGGATACAGGCAGTAGCCCTTCTTCTCCTCTTCGGAACCGAATTCGTAGACGAACTCGCCGTTCTCGAAATGGCCGCGACGCTCGCAGTTGTCATGGATGGTCTGGTTGAAGATGCCGGCCGGCTTGCCCTCGGAGTTGAGATCCAGATCGGCGGGCTTGAGCTTCATGAGCACGACGTCGACGAGCACGCTGGTGAGCCACTCGGGGTTTGCCGGGCAGCCGGGGACGTTGACGACGGGCACGTTGATGCCGGCCTTCTTGAGGTACTGCTGCACGCCCATGGCGTCGGTGACGTTGGGCTTGGCGCCCATCCAACCGCCGTTGACGGCGCAGGAACCCAGCGCGACCACAGCGTTGGCGTTCTTAGCGGCCTCGATCAGGTGCTCGGTGCCGGGCTTGCCGGCAACGCGCAGGGCGTTGCCGCCCCACTTCTCCTGAATGGCGCCTTCGTAGATGAGGATGTAGTCGCCGGCCTCGATGGTCTGCTCCTTGGCCTCCTCCATGGAGTAGCCCGCTGCTGCGGACAGCGTCTCGGAGTAGTTCAGGGAGATCATGTCCAACACCACCTCTGCGGCGTTGGGCGTCTGAGCCTGGGCGAACGACTCGGTGCAACCGGTGCAGGATGCGCCTTCGACCCAGATGACCGGGTAAAGGTTACCCTTCGTTGCGCCGATGACGGACGTCTCGAGAGCCTGCGCAACCTGCGGAACCGTCAACTGGGACAGCCCGGCTGCAGCGGCGACCGTGCCGCACAACTTCATGAAGTCGCGGCGGGTAACCCCCCTGGCCTCGAGCATGTTCGCGAACGCGGACATTGCGGCCTCTCCTTCCATACGCACACCTCCTTACAGGTGTATCTCGTCTGGCCTGTTTCCAGGCCCTTTTGCATATGGAGCGAAGATACGCGAAGAGCGCGCGGCCGAAGGTCGGCTTATGCCGGCGATCGGGCTTGCAGCCTCGATGGCGCCGCACGCAACGCGACGGAAGGCACGGGGCTTGCAGAACCCGGGCCTTCCGTCGAGAAACGCGCACGCGCGCCTTCGCCGATTGGGGATGAAATCGCAGACTTCCATCCCCAGTCGTCTCCACTCCTGTTCGTTATGTTATCACTCGCGTATTTTTATACGGAACCGTTATCATATCTTCGCAAGATAAATGAATAAATCTGCATGAAGGAGCTTCGCATGACCGCTGAACCCCCATCCGCATTCGCTTACCTGGGCCCCGCCGGAACCTATCACGACGAGGCTGCGCGCGCATTCGCCAAACGTTTGGGCATAGACGACCCGCAGCTGATCGAGTGCCCCTCGCTGTCCGAGGTGTTCGACTGCGTGGACCGCGGGAAATGCGAATACGGCGTGGTGGCCACGGAGAACGCGCTTGAAGGGCCGGTGACGGCCACGCTCGACAACTTCGCGTTCCGCTCGAGCGCAACCATCTTGGGCGAGCATGTACTTGACATCCATCATTGCCTGATCATGCACCCCGAGGCAACCTTGGACGACGTGAAGACGGTTGCCAGCCACCCGCAGGGCCTGGCGCAGTGCCGCCGCTACCTCAACGAGAACCTGCACGGCATCCCCACCGTCACCGTGGCATCTACCGCCGATAGCGCTCGCCGCGCGGCGGCCGACAAATCCGTCGCCGGAATCGGCAACGCCTTCGCCGCGCAGCTCTACGGCGCGCGCGTAGAGGAAACGGGCATCGAGGACCACTTCGGCAACCAGACGTCGTTCGCCCTGATCGGCCGCCAGGGCCATGTACCGGTGCTGACGGGCAGCAGGTTCAAGACGTCGCTGGCGCTGTTTTTGCAGGCAGACCGCCCCGGCGCGCTGCTCATGATCTTGTCCGAGTTCGCTTACGCCGGCATCAACCTGGTCAAGATCCAAAGCCGCCCCACCAAACAGGCGCTCGGCGACTACATGTTCTTCGTGGACATCGAGGGTTCCACGCAAGACCTTGAGGTGCAAACCGCCCTGAACTGCCTGCGTCTGAAGCTGCGCGAGGTGAAGGTGCTGGGCAGCTACCCGGTGGAATAGCGCGCCGAGAGCGCCGCGCGAACGGGTAAGCGGGGCCGCGCCTCGCGTTTTTGCCGGTTGGTACGCAGACGGCGAACTTGAGCCGACCCCAAACCGAACGAGGGTCAAGCGATTACGTACGTATATATATGCACCGAAATGAAAGCGGCCGCTCCAACGAGCGGCCGCTTCGCCGTTTAGAAGGCGATGATCCCAAGGTGCTCGAGCAGCGTTTTCGCGCCGATGAGGATGAGCACCGCACCGCCCGCGATGGTTGCGGGCTTCTCGAAGCGCGCGCCGAAGAAATGGCCCACGGCGACGCCCACGAAGCTGAGGACGAAGGTGGTCACGCCGATGATGGTCACGCTCGGCACGATGGCCACCTGCAGAAACGCGAAGGTGATGCCTACGGCAAGCGCATCGATGCTGGTGGCGATGGCCAGCATGAGCAGCTCCTTGAGGTCGAGCTTGGCGTCTTTCGCTTCCCCGTCCTCCTCGTCTTCCTCGCGGAATGCATCCCACAGCATCTTGCCGCCCACGAATGCCAGCAGCGCAAACGCGATCCAGTGGTCGACAGGAGCGATAAGGTCAGCAAGCTGACTGCCCAGCGCCCAGCCGATAAGGGGCATAAACGCTTGGAACCCGCCAAAGAACAGCGAGATGACCGCCGCCTGCCTGATGTTCAGGCGGCTCATGCCCAAGCCCTTGCAAACGGAAACAGCGAAGGCGTCCATGGAAAGCCCCACGCCGATCAAGAACAACTCAACGAACCCCACGATGATCCTCTCGTCTTGAACCATACCCTCAGCGGACGCGTGAACCCGCGCCCCCGAACGGACGCATAACGCTACGTCCCCGAACTGCCCGAATCGTGACGTTTCGTGGACGTAACGTTATGCGTCGTGAATTTGCGGGCTGCTATTCCTTATGGGAGCAGGCAGCCGTCCTCCTTGCGGAAGAAGCCTTCCCGTTCCAGGTCGGCGCAGATGCCGGCGAACAGCTGCGGATCGACCGCTTCCCGCCCGGCAGAGCGCTCCTCGGCGTCCAAGCGCGCCGCCGCCTGCTCGACGGCGATGCCCGGGCAGGCCAGCACGATGCGCACCAGACACGCGCGCTTCTGCCGGCGCGACCCCTCGAACGCCGACTGACGCGTGTAATGCGCGCTTCGCCGCGAAGCGTTGCCCACCTGCGACTTCAGATCCGCTCCCACATCCAACAACGCGTAATACCACTGCCGAACCTGGCCCGCTTCGGGACAGCAGGCCGCCACCAGCGGCTCGAGTTGCTTGTCGGAAACCGTTTCGCAATCGGGGAACAGCGTATGGATGAACACCGTCCGCACGTTCGTCTCGATGTAGATGGCAGGAAGGTTGCGGGCGAAGGCGGTGACGCCCGCCGCCGTTGCCGGCCCGATGCCCGGCAGCTCCTGAAGCTGCTCCACCGTTTTGGGCAGGCGCCCGCCAAAGCGCTGCGAGCACTCCTCAGCCGCGCGCTTGAGCGCCAAGGCGCGGCGGTTGTAGCCGAGTCCCTGCCATTCGGCCAGCACATCGGCCGGTGCGGCAGAAGCCAACGCATCGGGGGAAGGGAACATGCCCATCCAGCGCTCCCAGCGCCCCAGCACGCGCTTGACTTGCGTCTGCTGGAGCATGACCTCGCTCACGAGCACGCCGTAGGCATCGTCGATGCCGCGCCAGGGCAAGTCGCGGTACAGCCGCCGCCCCTCGGAGAGCACATAGCGGCAAAACTCGTCCTGAGACATGACGGCGCCCGCGGGCCAAACCGCGGACGCCGCAAGATCGGCTATGCTTTTGCGCGCCACGCCTACGACTGCGCTTCCCCGATAGCAGGCTGCGCGCCGCAACCACCGCAGGAATCCACCGGGCACGACATGCGCGCCGTGGGAGGCGCCGAATCGATGGCCTTCCTGATGACGGGGTGCCGCCCGCCCTGCTCCATGAGCTCCTTGAGCGTGATGGAGTCGAAGTAGCTGTTCAGCAGGCTGTCCGCGCCCATCCACAACTTGTTGTACGAGCACCCTCCGCGACGCTTGCAATACTCGGCGTCCACCGCGCACAGCGAGACGCTGACCGGACCCTGCACCGCCTCGAGCACCTCGAGCAGCGTGATCTGGGCCGGGTCGCAGTCGAGCGCAAGGCCGCCGCGCGCACCGCGCACCGTCTTGATAAGCCCGCCTTTCACCAGGTCGTGCTGGATGCTGCGCGCGAACGCGTACGGGATGTCCTCCTGCTCGGAGATGTCGGCGACCGACACGTACGAGTCGCCGCTTTCGTATGCCGCCTCCAAGATGCGAAGCGCGTAATCGCAACGTCGCGTGATATCCATTACTGCCCGTCCCCCTTCAACAGGTCGTCCAAATGGTCGAGCTCCCTCCTAAAGTCATCGACCACCGCTTGCTCGAGCGCCTTGTACTCCGGCGAATCGAGCGGCTGGTATGCTGCCAGCTTATCGAACAGATTGTCCGTAGTCACCGGGATATAGCGCCGCTTGGTGAGGCTGTCCTTGTACGCTTCCTCGATAGCCTCGCGCGCCGCCATGTGCATATCGAATCGCGGCATGCCCTGCGAGAACCTGACCAGCTGATCGCGGTCGACGCCGCGCACGGACGGGTGCTCGCGGGCGATCTCCATCCAGATGTCGGCACGCTCCTTCTCGGTGGGATAGTCGATGTCCACCGCCGAGACCGGCCCCAGCAGGTCGAAGAAATACGGGTCCACGTCGTTGCCGAGCGCCGAGGTGCACAGCACGAACACGTCAGGATCATCGGCCGAGGAACGGATAAGGTTGACCGCCTCGCGCGCCCCGCGTGAAAGCGTGGACATGATCAGCCCGCCGATATCCTCGGGTTGATCGAATGCGGGCGCCGCCCACAGGTCGATGTCCTCGATGACGAGCACCGCCGGCTCCTCGAAGGCGTTGCGCGCCTGGTTGAGCTTGGGCTGGCGGTCGGCCTGGGCCATAACGCACAGCACGGGCATGCCCTGCATGTTCTCCTCCATGCGCATGCGCAGCACCGGAAGCCCCAGCTCGCCACAGGTGGCCATCATGAACTGGTTGGCGTCCTCACGTGCTGGGCTGCGGATGAGCAGCGCGTCGCACGCGGGCATCCGATCAAGGCCGTGGCGCACGTTGAGCTGGCGAACAAGCTGCTGGAACTCGGGGTCCTTCTGCATGCCGAGGCCGAGCGAGCGCACCGAGAGCACCGCCTCGTCAAAGCCCACGAGCTCCTTATAGGTGAGATGCTCGATGGGAGCGAGCACGGGCTGCGCGGCGGCTGCGGCAGGCGCGGGCTTTCCCGCGGGCGCCTGAGGTTTTTCGGACGGCGCCGAGCCGGCGGCCACGGACCGCTCCCCCGCGGCATCCACGCCGGCCGTCAGGGCCGCAGCGCTTGCAGCCGCGTCGCCTTCGGGCTTGCCGGCGCCTCCGGGCACGCCCGGAGCCGTGAGATGTTCCACGCGCAGCACGCGCGGTCCGCCCTCGCCCATCATGTCCTGCGAGATCATGTCGGTCATGTCCTCAAGCTCGTCGCGCGACAGCCCGAACTCCTCGAGCTTGGCAAGGGCCAGCTCCTGAAGCTGGTCTGCGCAGGCGGCCACCTCGTCGCTGGACAGGTACGGCTCCATGCGCTCGAACACGTATTCGGCGATGCTGCGCTCCTTCAAAGTGCACGCCAGACGCCATGCGCGCTTCAGGCCGGCAATAGCGGCTTCGGAGGGCACAGCGCCCTCGGCTGCCTGACCGCGCTCGAACGCTGCCAGGTACAGATGCAGCGCCAGCATAAGGTTCCCCTGTTCAGCAGCCTGTTCAGCGCTGTTCAGGTATCCGGAAACGGAGCTGGACGGCTCATCGCTTCGGCTGGGCATATCGTTCATGTCGTTATCAAACATCGACCCAACCTCCTTCAAGTGTCAAAATAGCTATAGTTCGGTATCATTTTACCGGAAGCGGCCGCCATGCGGCCGCAAGCCAAGAAATCGAAACAAACCTGTCACCCGGGCATGCTAAGGCGAGCCCGCCGCCCGAAGACGTCACGACGACCCCATCGGCAGAACACGTCGATGAAAGCCGGTTCTCCAACGAGCCACGAAGCCCCCATCACCCGTGAAACGCGAACGGCAAACCCCACTCAAGCGCTAGGGGCGATTCCCAGGAAAACGCCTAAGGGCGTTTACCACTCGAGCACCTGATAGCCGCGTTCGCGGGCGGTGCGCCCAAGCGGGCGGTCTGGACACACGGCGAACCCCTGCTTGGCGCCGGCGAGCAGGGCGCGATCGGAATGATGGTCGCCATAGGCCGCCACCAGCTCCCAGCCACCTTCGCCCCATTTCTCGTTGGCGAAACTACGCAGCTCGATCATCTTGCGATCGCCTTCAACCGGCACGCCGTCCACCTCGCAGGCGTACGTGCCGTCGTAGTTCACCTTCATGCGCGTGGAGATCTGATAATCGAAGGGCAGGTCCCGCATGGCGCGCTCGATGATGGGCTCGAAGGTGGCCGATACGCATACCACCGTAACGCCCTGCTCGCGCCACGTATCCATAGCCTGCCTGGCCTGCTCGCGCACATGCGTGGCCACGCATTCGTCATAGAAATCATGCAGGAAGGCGTCCACTTCGGCCTTGGGCTTGCCGGCAAAGGCGCGGAACACCAGCCCGCGCACCCACGCCTCGCTCTGCGGCAGGCGCAACTTGTAGGCCGCGGCCCACAGCCCGATGCGCAATAGCACCGTGGGGTTGAGCATGCGCAGCTTCGCAAGATGCAACACCAGCATGACGGGCGAGTTGCCGTCAAGCGAAGTGCCGTCGAAATCGAACGCGGCAAGCCGCACCGGGCCCTCCCCGTTGCGGCTTGCCGTCTGCATTGCCTCTGATTGTGCGATCATGTGCGCGCGCCTTCGTCCCAAGCCGAACCGAGCCGCGCGCCCCTCTGCACGCTACTCGTCTTCGACGCCGTCTTCCTCGAACTGAGAATTATACAGTTCAGCATACGCGCCGCCAAGGGAAAGAAGCTCGTCATGCGTGCCCTGCTCGACGATGTCACCATGCTGTAACACGCAGATGAGGTCGGCGTTTTTGATGGTGGACAGCCGATGCGCGATCACGAACGACGTGCGGCCCGCCATTAGGTTATCCATGGCTTTCTGGATGCGCTCCTCGGTTCGCGTGTCCACGCTTGAGGTGGCCTCGTCCAAGATGAGCATGCGCCTGTCGGCCAAGATGGCGCGGGCGATGGTGAGCAGCTGCCGCTGACCTGCGCTGATGTTGCTGGCGTCTTCGTTGATCACCGTGTCATAGCCGTGCGGCAAGGTGGTGATGAAGTGGTGCACATATGCCGCACGCGCCGCAGCCTCCACCTCGGCGTCGGTGGCATCGAGCTTGCCGTAGGCGATATTGTCGCGCACCGTGCCGTTGAACAGCCACGTGTCCTGCAGCACCATGCCGAACTGGTTGCGCACGTCGGTGCGGGAGAACTCGCGGATATCGGTGCCGCCCAGGCGGATGGCGCCCGCATTGACATCATAGAAGCGCATGAGCAGCTTGACCATGGTGGTCTTGCCCGCGCCCGTGGGACCCACGAGCGCCACGGTCTGACCCTGGCTCACCTTAGCGGAGAAGTCGCCGATGACGGGCTTTTCGGGATCGTAACCGAAGCGTACGTGGTCGAATTCCACGTCGCAATCCACGTTGGCGGCCTTGGCCGTGGGATTCTCCGCCTCAAGCTCGGGCTCCTCCAGGAAGGCGAAGATGCGCTCGGCGGCCGCGGCCATCTGCTGCAGCACGTTGCCCACCTGGGAGAGCTGCGTGATAGGCTGCGTGAAGTTCTTCACGTACTGGATGAACGCCTGGATGTCGCCGACGGTGATGACGCCTTGCACGGCCAGCACGCTACCCGCCAACGCCACGCCCACATAACCCAGGTTCCCCACGAAGTTCATGATGGGCTGCATGAGGCCCGACAGGAATTGGGATTTCCAAGCGTTTTCGTAGAGTTTCGCGTTGGTCTTGCCGAACGTCTCGGCCACCGCCTGCTCGCGATTGAACGCGCGCACGACGGCATGGCCGGAAAACGTCTCCTCCACCTGGCCGTTGATGGCGCCGAGCATGGCCTGCTGCGCCCTGAAGTGCTTCTGCGAGGCCTTAACCACGGTGAAGATGAGCACCAACGACACCGGTAGGATGAGCACGGTGATGCCCGTGAGCAGCGGGTTGATGGTCAGCATCATGATCACCACGCCCACGATGGTGGTGGCCGAGGTGATGAGCTGCGTCACGCCCTGGTTCAGGCTTTGCCCGAGCGTGTCCACGTCGTTGGTGATGCGCGAGAGCGTGTCGCCGGTGGAGTTGCGCTCGAAATATCCCACGGGCATGCGGTCGATCTTCTCGGCGATGGCGCGGCGCAGCCCATAGCAGGTGCGCTGCGAGACGCTCGTCATCATCCAGCCCTGCACGAAGCTGCACGCCGCACTGACCAGGTACAGCACCAGCGTCGTCGCGATGATGCCGGCGATGGCGTCGAAGTCGATGCCGCCGGTGCCGCCCACCTTCGCCACCAAGCCCTCGAACAGCTCCGTGGTTGCCTGCGAGAGCACCTTCGGGCCCACGATGTTGAACACCGCCGAGCCGATGGCGAAGATGATGGCGAGCACGAGCGCCGCCTTGAACTGGCCCATGAAACGCACGAGCTTGCCGATGGAGCCCTTGAAATCCTTGGCTTTCTCACCGGGCATCATGCGCGCGCCCGGACCGTGCGGCCGGCGGCGCTGCGTGACCTTCTTCAGATCCTCGTTGTTCGCGCTCATTTCGCATCACCTCCCTTCAGCTCCTCTTCCGATAGCTGCGACATGGCGATCTCGCGATACTCCTGACAGCTTTCCATCAGCTGCTCGTGCGTGCCCCGTCCAACGATGCGACCCTCGTCGAGCACCACGATCTGGTCGGCGTTGAGCACCGTGGAGATGCGCTGGGCCACGATGACCACGGTCTTCCCGCCCAAACGGGAGGAAAGCTCATGGCGAAGCGCGGCGTCGGTCTTGTAGTCAAGGGCGCTGAAACTGTCGTCGAACAGGTACGCGCGTGCATCGGTGGCAAGCGCGCGGGCGATGGCCAGACGCTGGCGCTGACCGCCCGAGACGTTCGTGCCGCCCTGGGAGATGGGCGTTGCCAGCCCCTCGGGACGCTCGGCGATGAAGTCGCTCGCCTGCGCCACATCGGCGGCTGCGCGAATGCGGTCCTCGTCGGCATCGTCGACGCCATAGCCCACGTTCGAGGCGATGGTGCCGCTGAATAGAAACGCCGCCTGGGGCACATAGCCCAGCTGCGCGCGCAGGGCATGCTGGCTGACATCGCGCACATCGATGCCATCGACGGTGATGCGGCCCGACGTGACGTCATGGAAGCGCTCCGCCAGCTTGAGCACCGTGGACTTGCCGCTGCCCGTGGAGCCGATGATGGCCGTGGTCTTGCCCGGCTCGCACGTGAAGCTGACGTCCTCGAGCACGCACTCGGCGCCGTCGGAGTACCTGAAGCTCACGTTCTCGAACGCGATGCGCGCGCCCGGCAGCCCGTTAGCGCCGAGCAGCGCGTCCTTGGCGTTTCCGGGCTCGGGGTCGGCAATGGAGGGCTTGCATTCAAGCACCTCGTCGATGCGCTGGGCTGCCACGTCGGCGCGCGGCAGCATGATGGACAGCATGCCGATCATGAGGAAGCCCATGATGATAACCATGGAGTAGGTGATGAACGCGATGAGGTCGCCGGTCTGCAGGTTGCCCGCATCGATGGCGTGGCCGCCGAACCAGATGATGCCCACCGACACCAGGTTCATGATGAGCATCATGAGCGGCATCATGAAGGTCATCACGCGGTTGGTGAACAGCTGCGT
>CAKUJT010000022.1 GCA_934661765.1 uncultured Senegalimassilia sp. | reverse complement strand
GTGGTTTGCGGGGCGCTTCGTTCGTTGAACAGGGGACGTGAACAGGGGACGGAGGTGTGTTCACGCGTTGGCGTCGCGGAGTGGCCGGGCAAGCGGCTGGTGGCGTTGACGTGGGTCGGCTAGCGCCTGCACATGAACAGGGGACGGAGGTGCGTTCATGTTGCGAACCTCGGCGGTTCGCAACGGCGCCTTGTTCGCGCGAGGTTTGCACATGCGCGGAAGGCCGACGCGGCGCCACCTTACTTTCCGCACATGTGCGATTCGCACCAGGCGCAGGCGTCGGGGGTTGCCGCCAGGCCGCCCAGGGCCGATTCGCGCAGCTCGAAGGGAAGGCTGCGGCCCACCTTGTACATGGCCTCCACCGTTTGGTCGAAGCCCACCAGGTTGCCGATGCCGGCAAGCGAGGCTTGTGCGCTTACCAGCGCCGTTGCCGCGCCTGAGGCGTTGCGCTTCTGGCAGGGAACCTCCACCAGGCCCGCAACCGGGTCGCACACCAGACCCATCATGTTAGTGAGCGCGTTGCCCGCGGCGTTCAGGCACTGCTCGGGTGTGCCGCCCTCAAGCTCCACGCACGCGGCCGCCGCCATCGCGGCCGCCGACCCGATTTCAGCCTGGCAACCGCCCTCGGCGCCGGAGACCGTGGCGTTGCGGGTGATCAGGTAGCCTACGGCGCCGGCGCAGGCAAGCGCGCGTTGGAGCTGCTCGTCGGAATACCCCTTCGCCTTCTGCAGGGCCAGCAGCACGCCGGGGATGACGCCGGCCGAGCCGGCGGTGGGGGCCGCCACGATGCGGCCCATGGATGCGTTGGTCTCCAGCACGGCCATGGCATAGGCGCAGGCGCTGGCGATGGGCTCGCCGAGCACGTCGGCTGCCGAATCGCGCACCTTCGCCATGCGCTGCGCTTCTCCACCCAAAAGCCCGCCCATGGATGCGGAAGGCGCGTCGAGCGGCAGGAACGCGGCGTCTTTCATGACGCGCAGCGCGTAGGCAAGGTACGCGTTCGTGCCGTCGGCATGCCCGCCGGCCTGCTGCACGGCGGTCTCGCGGCGCAGGAACACCTCGGAGATGCCGGCTTTTTGTGCGGCGCAAAGCGCGAGCAGCTGCGTTCCGTTCGTGAAATCAAGCGTGCGCAGGCGTTCGAGCGCCGCTGCCTGCTCGGCTTCCCCGACGGTTGCCTGGGCCTGGCCGAGCGAGGCGGCGGGGATGACGCGCACGCCGCGGATCAGGGGGTTTTCCAAGATGGTCGCCTGCGCATCGTCGTTGATGCGCTGGTCGGTCTCAAGCACGGTCCATGCCGTGTCGCCGCGCTGCTCGCGGTACAGGCGGGCCGTGGCGATGTTGACGCCGTGCGCCGAAAGGCTGGTGGCGATATGCGCGAGCACGCCCGGAAGGTCGCGTTGCTGCACGACGATCGAGTGGTTCTCGCCGGTGATGTAGACGTCCACCCCGTCGATCTTGCGGATGACGGCCGCACCGCCGCCCACGCTTTCGCCGCGCACCTCCATGCGTCCGCCCTCGGCGGTGTCGATGACGATGTCGATGGTGTTGGGATGCTCGTAGTCGTCGCAGTCGGGCAGGGGGGTGAACTTGAATTCGAGCCCCGCCTCGCGGGCATGCGCGAACGAATTGCGGATGCGCAGATCGTCGGGCGCGAAGCCGAGCATGCCGGCGACCAGCGCCTTATCGGTGCCGTGGCCGGTCAGCGTATGCGCGAAGCTGCCGAGCAGGCGGAACTCCACGTGCGCCGGCAGCGCTCCTGCCAGTTTGCGCGCCATGTACGCGATGCGCAGCGCGCCGGCGGTGTGGCTGCTCGACGGCCCCACCATCACCGGTCCGATGATATCGGTCAACCCAATCGTCTCCATGTTCGCTCCTTCGCGCATAGCTGCCGTTTCAGCCGGCGTTTCCGTTTCCGTACACTATACCGGCTTGCCGCCGGCGCGCGTAGCGGTTTACGCGCGGTTAACGGTTCCAACACGTGGAGGAAACCGTGCTCGCCTCGTAGCGCTGTTGCCACCGCCCCCGTTTGCGCTCGGTTCGTGGCTGTTCGCTAGGGTTTTGGGCATGTGTGCCAAGCGAGGTTATAATAGTTGGTCGGCGTCGCGTCTTCGCGGATACGGCGTCGAAAAGGGTAGGACGAAGAAGGGCCGGGCGTAACCCGGCTAGCGAAGGAGCGATCACATGGCGGCACCCATCCTGGTGTTCGGTCACAAGAACCCCGACAACGATGCCATCAGCGCAGCTGTTGGCTATGCGTACCTGAAAAACGAGCTGGCCAAGCGCGCCGGTTCCGACGCCGTCTACGAGGCGTGCCGTCTGGGCGGCCTTCCGCCGGAGACCGAGTGGATCCTGGGCGAGAACGGCATCGAGACGCCGCGTCTGATCGAGTCCCTTTCCGAGGGCCAGCAGGTCATCCTCGTCGACCACAACGAGGCCCTGCAGTCCGCCGACGGCCTTGACGCCGCCGAGATCGTCGAGATCGTCGACCATCATCGCCTGGGCGGCCTGGTCACCGCGCAGCCGCTGCGCTTCAACGCCAAGCCCGTGGGCTCCACCGCCGCCATCGTGGCGCGCGAGTTCGAGATCGAGGGCGTGGAACTGCCGAAGGGCATTGCCGCGCTGCTGCTCGGCGCGATGCTCACCGATACCGTCATCATGAAGTCGCCCACCACCACCGACTTCGATTGCGACATCATCGCCCGCACGGCCGCGGCCGTGGGCGTCGATCCGGTCGAGTACGGCATGTCCATCTTCAAGTGCCGCTCCAACCCCGCCGAGCTGCCCGTCGACAAGCTGGTCAACGCCGACGCCAAGGAGTTCGAGCTGTCCAACGGCAACAAGGTCTACATCGGCCAGTACGAAACGGTCGACCTGCAGGCCGTGCTCGGCCGCGAGGCCGAGATCCGCGAGGCCATCAAGGGCCTGGTCGCGGACAAGGGCTACCAGTTCGTGCTGTTCTTCGCCACCGACATCCTGGCCGAGGGCAGCCAGTTCATCTGTGAGGGCGACACCGACTTCGTCAACCGCGCCTTCGACATCGACTGCACCGACAAGTCCGTCTGGATGCCCGGCGTGCTCTCCCGTAAGAAGCAGGTCGCCGCACCCATCCTGGCGCTCTAGCTCTGCGTTAGCAAACGTCATCGCATAAGGAAGCCCCCGCGCAATCGCGCGAGGGCTTCCTGTCGTTTCCGGACGCTTCGGGGCGTAGCGTTATCTGTCACATTGTTCGCGTCGGCATCGCAAACCGAAGCAGTGCCGCTTCCTCGCGCCCGCGCGCTGACATTTTGGGGGCGTAGCGTTATCTGTCACGTTCTCCCAGCTCGGCTTCGCCTGCCGGCTGCCTATCTCTTGCTGCGCGATTCGCGCAATCCGGGCGCGCAGCTTCCGATTGCGAAACCCCATTCCGCCTTACGCGTCCGTTTCCCCCATCTGCCCCCTTATGAACTCGAGCAGAAACGCATGGAACTCGGCGGCTTTTTGCCCAAGCGGGTGCTTGGCCGTCTCCACAACGATATCGCGTTCGAACCCCGCATCCGCGATCGGCGCCAGCACCACATCCTGTCCTTCCAACGCGCCCCAGCTGCGCTCGGGCCAAAACCCCACGCCCAGCCCCAGCGCGATGAACTTGCGGACCACATCGGGGCTGTCCGATTCGAACACCACGTTCGGCGCGAACCCTGTCTTCAAACACAGCTCGTCGCATACGCCGCGGAACCCGCGCGTTCCGGCCAGGCACACGAACGGCGCGTCGGCGAAATCCGCCAGGCGAATCGCCTCGCCTTTCGCCTGCGCCTTGGGAACGGCCAGGCATATGCGCTCGCGGAACACCTCGGACGCGCGCGCATCCGGTTTGCCGGCGCTCCCGTGCGCCACCGTGCGCACCCGTACGTCCCAGCGAGCCTCGCTGTTGGCCTGGTTGATGACGAACGCTGCCTGCGGAACCGTTGCGCGAAACGCCGCGATGGCGTCGACGGTCATGGACGTGGCGGCCTCGACGTCGATGCGCACCGTGTTACGCTCCTGGCCCTTCGCCTGCGCGATGGCTTGGGGAATCTCATCGAAGGCGGCAAGCAACGGTGCGACTTTGCTCTCAAGCGCCTCGCCGCAGGGGGTCAGCCGAATGTTGCGTCCGACGCGTTCGAACAGCTTCGCATCCAGCTCGCCCTCAAGGCGGCGGATGGCCTGCGTCAGCGCCGGCTGCGCCACGCCAAGGCGCTTCGCCGAGTTCGTCATATGCTGGGTTTGCGCCACCTCGTGAAAATAGCGCAGCTGCAACAGCTCCATGCCAACCTCCGTCTTCGGCTCAATGTGACGATAACGCGCAGATTATCGAAAACGCTTAACCTATAATGTAGACAGTTTTACCATAGCGAATCGCCGGGGGCGTGCGCCTACGGCGAACCTGCAGAATTCCACCAAGGGAGATGACGGAAATGGCGGAGGCGCTTGAGGCGGCCATGCTCATTTGCTTCGGGCTTTCGTGGCCTATGAACGCGTACAAGAACTTCAAGGCTCGCACGGCGGCGGGAACCAGCTGGCAGTTCATCCTGCTGATCACGCTCGGCTACGTTGCCGGCATCGCCGCGAAGTTCGTGTCCGGCACCATCAATTGGGTGCTGGCCGTGTACTTCATCAACGTTGTCTGCATCGCCGCCAATTGGGTCGTGTACTTCCGCAACTGCGCCATCGACCGTGAGCGCGATCGGCTGCGCAAAGAAGAGGACGCGCAGGACGCCATGGCGCAAGCGCGCGCCGCGCGATAACGGCGCAGGCCCGCAGCGCATGGTCGTTTCGAGCATCCCTTGCGTCGTCGCGGGTGCTGGCCTATATCTATATATATGAATCATTTCGGAAAGCCGCCCGAGTGCGGCTTTCCGCGCATCCCGGCGAATCGACATCCCGATGAACCGACATCCCGACCGAAAGGGGAGCCCGTGAAGCCCGACCGCCTGCTCGATCTGTTCTGCGAACTTGCACGTATCGAAAGCCCGTCGCGCCACGAGGCCCCTATGGCGACACGGTGCAGGGCCGAGCTCGAGGGCCTGGGGTTCACCGTCCGTTTCGATGATTCCGCGGAACAGACCGGTTCCGACACGGGCAACCTGATTGCTTTCCGCGCCGGCAGCGTTCCCGGCGCCGTTGCGCTGTGCGGGCATATGGACACCGTGCGCCCATGCAACGGGATCGAACCCGTGGTGGAAGACGGCGTGATCCGCAGCGCGGGGGATACCATCCTGTCGGCCGACGATAAGGCGGGTGTGGCCGCCATCTTCGAGGGGCTGCGCAGCCTCATCGAAGCGGGGGAGGCGCTTCCCGATGTGCACGTCGTCTTGACCACATGCGAGGAGATGCATCTGCTGGGCGCAGGCGCGCTCGACGCCTCGTTCCTACCGGAAGGCACGCCCTGC
The DNA here is from genome assembly GCA_934661765.1 of uncultured Senegalimassilia sp. The sequence continues at coordinate 22,462 of CAKUJT010000022.1, read as the reverse complement.
TACGTCTTGGATGCCGACGGCGATCCGGGCACCATCATCAACCAGGCGCCGTGCCACTGCACGTTCACCGCGACCTTCCGCGGAAAGTCGGCGCATGCCGGCGTGGAGCCCGAGCGCGGGATCTCGGCGCTTGCCATGGCGGCCCAGGCGGTCTGCCATATGCCCTTGGGGCGCATCTCCGCGCACACCACGTCCAACGTGGGCGTCATCGAGTGCGACGGCGCTACGAACGTGGTGCCCGGGACCTGCTGGCTGTCGGGCGAATGCCGCTCCACCTCGCTTGAGCGCGCACGCGCCGAGCGCACCGCCATGGACGATGCCATGCTCGCCGCAGCGGCGCAGGCCGGCGGCAGCGTCGACATCGACTGGCGCACCGACTACCTGCCAATTTCCTACGCTGCCGATCACCCGGTGGTCGAAGGCGCCCTGCGCGCGGCCCGCGCGGCCGGCCTGCATCCCAACCTTGCCGCATCCGGCGGCGGCGCCGACGCCAACATCCTGGCGGGGTGCGGCGTATCGGCGATCACGCTTGCCACGGGCATGGCGAACTACCATTCCTGCGAGGAATACATCACCGTGGACAACCTGAACGGATGCGCGCGCCTGGTCGAGCAGCTCGTGCTCGAGGCCCGCGAATAGCGCATCCGTAACGCAAAAGTACCGGTTTTCGAGGCAGGGAAGGACTTGGAGCGGGCTTGGCGCGACCGCAAAACCTGCCCGCGCACCGTTTCGCCGCTTTTGCAACAACTTTTTGCGAATTTGTGTGCAAAACGTGCATCGCAGAACAGCAAAACGTTGCATGACCTGCCAAAACGCGGTAGAATACCTATAGACACGCCCGGGTGCGTGGCGTTTGACAGCCCCTATACCCGGTGATAAAGTTCCAACTCGCGCTCCGAAAGGGGCAGGGTTTTCGCGTGCGTATCAGCTGAACGCACTTGGAAACCCAAGAGTAATGCGGCGGTGGTCTCGTACACCGCCGGAGGCAAATATAGAAGGAGAAGATTTTGCCTACCATCAACCAGCTGGTCCGCAAGGGCCGCAAGAAGTCGGTCGACAAGAAGAAGACGCCGGCTCTGAAGGGCAACCCGCAGAAGCGTGGCGTGTGCACCCGCGTGTACACCACCACCCCCAAGAAGCCGAACTCGGCTCTGCGTAAGGTCTGCCGTGTGCGCCTGGTCAACGGCATGGAGGTCACGGCCTACATCCCCGGTATCGGCCACAACCTGCAGGAGCACTCCATGGTGCTCATCCGCGGCGGTCGTGTTAAGGACCTCCCCGGTGTGCGCTACAAGGTCATCCGCGCCGCGCTGGACTGCGCCGCCGTGGACAACCGCAAGCAGGCTCGCAGCCGCTACGGTGCCAAGCGCCCGAAATAAGTAACCGCTAAGACGCGCGGGTTGCATGAAAGCGCCTCTCCCGAAAGGGTCGGGAAGGCGGCAACCTAATGGGAAGGAGAAAGCTTCCCCGAAGCGCGCAGGAATCAGAAGGAGTTTTACATGCCGCGTCGTGCAGCAGCAGTCCGCCGTGAAGTTCAGCCGGACGCCGTCTACAACAACCGCCTTGTCACCCAGTTGATCAACAAGATCCTGCTGGACGGCAAGAAGTCCACCGCCGAGGGCATCGTCTACGGTGCTTTCGAGCTGGTTCAGGCCAAGACGGGCGAGGATCCGCTGGCTATCTTCAAGAAGGCCATGGACAACGTCCGCCCCACCCTCGAGGTCAAGCCGAAGCGTGTCGGCGGCGCCACCTACCAGGTGCCCATGGAGGTCAACTCCCGCCGCGCCACCACGCTGGCCATCCGCTGGATCGTGGACTTCTCCCGTAAGCGCAAGGAGCACACCATGAAGCAGCGCCTGGCCGCCGAGATCATGGACGCCGCCGAGAACACCGGCGCCTCCGTGAAGAAGCGCGAGGACCTGTACAAGATGGCCGAGTCCAACCGTGCGTTCTCGCACTACCGCTTCTAGGGCGTGACCTAACATGGCTAAAGCTAATGATCTGAAACTCACGCGTAACTTCGGCATCATGGCCCACATCGATGCCGGTAAGACCACCACTACCGAGCGTATCCTGTACTACACGGGCAAGACGCACAAGATCGGCGAGGTGCACGACGGCGCCGCTACCATGGACTGGATGGTCCAGGAGCAGGAGCGCGGCGTGACCATCACCGCTGCCGCCACCACGTGCTTCTGGAAGAAGGACGACGAGACGTACCGCTTCCAGATCATCGACACCCCCGGCCACGTGGACTTCACCGCCGAGGTCGAGCGCTCCCTGCGCGTCCTCGACGGCACCGTCGCCGTCTTCGACGCCGTTGCAGGCGTGCAGCCGCAGTCCGAGACCGTGTGGCGTCAGGCCGAGAACTACGGCGTGCCGCGCATCGCGTTCATCAACAAGTACGACCGCGTCGGCGCAGACTTCGAGCATGCTATCCAGACCATGAAGGATCGTCTGCATGCCAACGCCGTCGCCGCTCAGCTGCCCATGGGCGCCGAGGACAACTTCTGGGGCGTCATCGACCTGGTCACCATGACCGCTTGGGACTTCAAGGCCGACGAGAAGGGCATGACCTACCCCGAGCCCATGGATGCCATCCCCGCCGAGTTCGCCGAGGAGGCCGAGCTGGCTCACCAGGAACTGGTCGAGGCTGCCGCCGACTGCGACGACGAGCTCATGGAGAAGGTCCTCATGGAGGAGGAAGTCTCCGTCGAGGAGCTGAAGGCCGCTCTGCGCAAGGGCGTCATCTCCTGCAAGATCAACCCCGTGTTCGTGGGCTCCGCCTACAAGAACAAGGGCGTCCAGGAGCTGCTCGACGCCGTCGTCGACTACCTGCCGGCTCCCGTCGACGTTCCCGCCATCAAGGGCACCACGCCCGGCACCGGCGAGGAGGACGAGCGTCCTTCCGACCCGAAGGCCCCGTTCAGCGCCCTGGCGTTCAAGATCATGACCGACCCGTTCGTGGGTAAGCTGACCTACCTGCGCGTGTACTCGGGCTCTCTGGACGCCGGTTCCTACGTGACCAACGCCACGAAGGACAAGAAGGAGCGCGTCGGCCGTCTGCTGCAGATGCACTCCAACCAGCGCGTCGACATCGACTCCTGCTCCGCTGGCGACATCGTCGCCGTCGTCGGCCTGAAGAACACCACCACCGGTGACACCCTGTGCGACGACAACGCTCCGATCATCCTGGAGTCCATGGAGTTCGCCGACCCGGTTATCGACATCGCCGTCGAGCCGAAGACGAAGGCTGACCAGACCAAGATGGAGATCGCCCTGCAGAAGCTGGCCGAGGAGGACCCGACGTTCCGCGTGTCCACCAACCATGAGACCGGCCAGACCATCATCGCCGGCATGGGCGAGCTGCACCTGGAGATCATCGTCGACCGCCTGATGCGCGAGTTCAAGGTCGAGGCTAACGTCGGCAAGCCGCAGGTCGCCTACCGCGAGCGTCCGGGCCACGAGGTCCTCTCCGCCGAGGGCAAGTTCGTCCGCCAGTCCGGCGGTCGCGGCCAGTACGGCCATGCGGTCATCAACATGTACCCGCAGGAGGCCGGCAAGGGCTACGAGTTCGAGAACAAGATCGTCGGCGGCGTCGTGCCGAAGGAATACATTCCTTCCATCGACAAGGGTATCCAGGAAGCCCTCAACACGGGTGTTCTGGCCGGTTACCCCGTCGAGGACGTTCGCGTCGAGCTCATCGACGGTTCTTACCACGACGTCGACTCTTCGGAAGCTGCCTTTAAGGTTGCCGGTTCCATGGCCATCAAGGAAGCTCTGCGCAAGTCCGATCCGGTCATCCTCGAGCCTGTCATGGCAGTCGAGGTCGAGACCCCGGAGGAGTACACGGGCTTCGTCATGGGCGACATCCCGTCTCGCCGTGGCATGATCCAGGGTCAGGAGCAGCGCACCGGTTCCGTCGCCATCTCCGCGAAGGTGCCGCTGGGCATGATGTTCGGCTACGCAACCGATCTGCGTTCCGGTACGCAGGGTCGCGCAACCTACACCATGCAGTTCGACTCTTACGAGCCGGTTCCCAAGAACGTCGCTGCAGAGATTATCAGCAAGGCCGGCGGCAACGCTTAAGCGTTGAACGTCCGAAAGCTTAACGGAGGAAATGAAAGTGGCTAATCAGAAGATTCGCATCCGCCTCAAGGGATACGATCATGAGATCGTGGACCAGTCCACGAAGCTCATCGTCGATACCGCTCAGAAGACGGGTGCCAAGGTGTCCGGTCCCATCCCGCTGCCGACGGAGCGCAACCTGTTCACCGTCGTCAAGGGCCCCCATGTGGACAAGGATTCGCGCGAGCAGTTCGAGATGCGCACCCATAAGCGCCTGATCGACATCCTGGAGCCCACCCCCAACACGGTGGATTCCCTGATGCGTCTGGACCTCCCTGCCGGCGTCGACATCGAGATCAAGCTGTAAGGGGTGTCAATTAGCATGATTAACGCTATTTTTGGTAAGAAGATCGGCATGACCCAGATCTTCAACGAGGAGGACAAGCTCATCCCCGTGACCGTGATCCAGGCTGAGCCGAACACGGTGTGCCAGGTCAAGACGAAGGCCACCGACGGCTACGAGGCCGTGCAGCTGGGCTTCGGCGAGATCAAGGCCAAGAAGGTCAACAAGCCCATGGGCGGCCATTTCGCCAAGCAGGGCATCGAGCCTACCCGCTACCTGCGCGAGGTGCGCGTCGAGGACGCCGCCGAGTACAAGGCCGGCGACCAGCAGACCGTGGCGGCTTTCGCCGAGGTCAAGAAGGTCGACGTCACCGGTACCTCCAAGGGTAAGGGCTTCGCCGGCGTCATGAAGCGCTACGGCTTCGCCGGCGGTCCGGGCGGCCATGGTGCTCACTTCCACCGCGCTCCCGGTTCGGTGGGCATGTGCGCCACGCCTTCCCGCGTGCTCAAGGGCATGCGCCTGCCTGGTCACATGGGCTGCGACACCGTCACCGTCAAGAACCTGACCGTGATGCGCGTCGACGAGGAGCAGAACCTGATCCTGGTCAAGGGCGCCATCCCCGGCGGCAAGAACGGCATCGTGCGCGTGCGCATGGCGTAACCTGGACTATCTATAAGGAGTTTTCACTACCATGACGACTATCGAGATCAAGGACGCAAGCGGTAAGAAGGCCGGCGACGCCGAGCTTTCCGCTTCCGTGTTCGGCATCGAGCCGAACGTGCCCGTCATGCACCAGGTTGTGCGCGCTCAGCGTGCGTCTTGGCGTGCCGGCACCAGCAACACCCTCACCCGCGGCCAGGTCCGCGGCGGCGGCAAGAAGCCGTGGCGCCAGAAGGGCACCGGCCGTGCCCGCCAGGGCTCCATCCGCTCCCCTCAGTGGGCTGGCGGCGGTACCGTGTTCGGTCCGCATCCGCGCAGCTACGCCTTCCGCGTGAACAACAAGGAAGTCAAGCTGGCCATGCGCTCCGCTCTGTCCGCCAAGGTGGCTGACGGTCAGTTCACCGTTGTCGACGAGTTCAAGTTCGAGAAGCCCTGCACCAAGGACGCCAAGGCGTTCATCAAGGCCATGGGTTTCGAGGGCCAGCGCACCACGCTGGTCATCGGCAACGACGACGTCACCACGTGGCTGTCCTTCCGCAACCTGGAGAAGGTCAACATCCTGCCCGTCGCCGAGGCCAACACCTACGAGCTGCTCGACAACAAGCAGCTGGTGTTCACCGCTGAGGCCCTGAAGCGCATCGAGGAGGTGCTCGCATAATGAAGGATCCCCGCGAGGTCATCATCCGTCCTATCGTGACGGAGCACAGCTACGACCAGATGGAGAACAACGTGTACACCTTCGAGGTGGCCAAGGACTCCAACAAGGTTGAGATCCGCCAGGCCATCGAGGCTATCTTCAACGTCTCCGTGGTCAAGGTGAACACCCTGAACGTCAAGCCGAAGCCCAAGCGCGTGCGTTATCAGGTCGGTCAGACCCGTACGTGGAAGAAGGCCATGGTCACGCTGAAGGAAGGCGATACCATCGAGCTGTTCGGCGCCAACTAAGGTTGACGTTACACCAAGCTAACGCTTTAACCGCTTAGAGCGCCCCGGCATTTATGCTGGGGCGCTCTTTTGTATAATCAGGGGAAGGAAAGCACCCGAAGAGCAAGGTGGGGACATGGCGTTCGTGGAATTCAACGATGTTCGCAAGGTGTACAAGATGGGCGAGGTGGAGGTTGCCGCTGCCGATGGCATGACCTTTACCGCCGAAGCCGGCGAGTTCGTGGTGGTGGTCGGCCCGTCGGGCGCCGGTAAGACCACGCTGCTCAACATGCTCGGCGGCATGGACTCGTGCACGTCCGGCACCATCATGCTCGATGGGCGTGATATCAGCCGCTTCTCCGAGCGCGAGCTCACCCAGTACCGCCGCTTGGACATCGGCTTCGTGTTCCAGTTCTACAACCTGGTTCAGAATCTCACCGCTCTTGAGAACGTCGAGCTTGCCAGCCAGATCTGCCCGCATCCGCTTGACGCGGCGCAGGTGCTTGCCCAGGTTGGCCTTGCGCATCGCATGGATAACTTCCCCGCGCAGCTTTCCGGCGGCGAGCAGCAGCGCGTGGCCATCGCCCGTGCGCTTGCCAAGAACCCTAAGCTGCTGCTGTGCGATGAGCCCACCGGCGCCTTGGACTACAAAACCGGCAAGGCTATTCTGAAGCTGCTGCAGGACACCTGCCGCACCACCGGCAAGACCGTGGTGCTCATCACCCACAACTCCGCATTCGCCGACATCGCCGATCGCGTCATCCATGTGCGCGAAGGCCGCGTTGCCAGCTGCTTCGTCAATCCGAGCCCGGGTAACGCCGCAGATTTGGAGTGGTAGCCATGGGAGCTTTCCGCAAAGAGGTTCTGCGCTCCATTACGCATTCGTGGGGGAGGTTCCTTGCCATCGCCGTGATGGCGGCGCTGGGTTGCGGCTTCTATGCCGGCTTGCGCATGACCGGCCCCGATATGCGTTTGGCGGGCGATGAGTACTACGATGCCACCGAGCTGTGCGATTTACGCGTGGTCTCGTCGCTGGGTATGTCCGACGAACAGGTCGACATGCTGCGCGACGTCGAAGGCGTTTCGGGCGTCATGTCCGCTTACGAGGCGGATGCCATATCGCAGTTGGCAGGAACGCAGTATACACTTCGTTACCATTCGCTTGACGTGGACGCTGCGAAGGCGAGCAGTTGCTCGGATGGCCTGCGCGTGGAGTCCGACGATGCCGATTACGTGAACCGGCCCATTCTGGTTGAGGGCAGCTGGCCGGAATCGGACGACGAGTGCTTGCTGTCCGCTGACAACGTATGGACGTCTCCGGTGCACATCGGCGATACCGTCGAGCTGCTTGAGGGAACGCAGGACCTTGACGGCGTGTTCACCACGCGCAGCTTCACCGTTACGGGTTTCGTGCGGTCCTCGTATTACACGTGCACCACCAATACCGGTGCCACGTCGCTTGGCTCGGGAGAGCTCTCGTCTTTCGTGTTCGTGCCCGAAGGGGCGTTCGCGGCCGATTATCCCTATACGGAAGCGTTCCTCACCGTCGACGGGGCGGCTGGCGAAGCGTGGCCCGATGATGCCTACCAGCAGCGCGTCGATGCGGTTACGCAGCGGTTGAACGACCTTTCCCCGCAGCTGTCCGCATCGCGCATCGAGCAGCTGCAACGCGATGCACAGGCAGAGCTTGACGACAAGCGTGCAGAATTCGAGCGCGAGAAAGCAGATGCCGTCGCGCAGATGGACGATGCCCAAGCACGGCTGGATGACGCCAGCGCGCAGTTGGATAGCGCCGCGGCGCAGCTTTCCTCGGCGGCCCAACAGCTCTCCAGCAGCCAGGCGCAGCTTGCCCAGGGCGAAGCGGAGCTTGCCAGCGGCCGGGCGCAGCATGACAGCGGTACGGCCCAGCTTGCCGAGCAGCGTGAACAAGCCCAGTCGGCCATAGCGCAGGCGCAGGCCCAGCTTGACGCCGCGCAGGCGCAGTACGACCAGGCCATGGCTCAGCGCAGCCAGCTCGAGGCCCAGCTTGAGCAGGCGCGCGCGGCTCAGCTTGCCGACGTGGCCGCGCAGCTGGAGGCCGCCATCGCGCAGATCGATGCGCAGACCGCAGGCGCACCCGATCAGCTTGCCGCGGGACGAGCCGAGCTCGACGCGCAGCGCGAACGGGCCGCGGCGCAGCTTTCCGCGGCACAGGCTCAGCTTGATAGCGCGCAGTCCCAGCTCGACGACGCCGAGGCTCGTCTGGCGTCGGGACGTGCGCAATATGCCGCCGGGCAGCAAAGCTACGAGCAGGGTCGCGCTGAGTACGAAAGCGGCCTGGCCGAGCAGCGAAGCGGGCAATCCGAACTTGACGGGAAGCGCGCCGAGGCGCAGCAGCGCTTCGCCGATGCCGAGCAGCAGCTAGCCGACGCGCAGGCTGAGATCGATGCCATCGCCGACAAGGACGCCAACGTGTACGTGCTTGACCGCTCGAAGAACCTGGGCGCGGAGAGCTTCCGCAGCGATGCGGGCCGTATGGATCAGATCGCGGCGGTGTTCCCGCTCATGTTCTTCCTGGTTGCCGCTTTGGTGTCGCTGACCACCATGACCCGCATGGTGGAGGAGGAGCGCGTGCTCATCGGCACGTACAAAGCGCTGGGTTATTCCAATGCGCGAATCACGTCGAAGTACCTCGTTTACGCGGTGGTGGCATCGGGCGTGGGGGCGGCCGTGGGCATTGCGCTGCTGTCCCAGTTCCTGCCCTGGTTCATCATGAAAGCGTACTCCATCATGTACATGGTGCCTTGTATGCCCACTCCCGTGAACCCGGGCGTAGCTGCAAGCGCCGCCGCCTTGGGCGTGGGCATCACCGTGGCTGCAACCTGGTTCGCGGCGGCGGCGACCCTGCGCGAGTGCCCGGCGTCGCTCATGTTGCCGCGTGCGCCGAAGGCCGGCAAGCGCATCCTACTTGAGCGGATCCGCCCGCTGTGGAGCAGGATGACGTTCAGCTGGAAGGTGACGGCGCGAAACCTGTTCCGGTACAAGCGCCGCTTCTTCATGGCCATCATCGGCATCGCCGGCTGCACTGCGCTGCTGCTCACGGGCCTGGGGCTGCAAAACGCCATCAACGACATCATCGACAAGCAATACGGCGAAGTGTACAGCTTCAACACCATCGTGCGCATGGACGCCGACGAGGCAGATCAGAAGGCCAAGGATGCGGTCTCGGCCGCGGTCGGCTCCGACGGTCAGGACTTCGTCTGGGTTTCCACCGAGAACAAGATTGCGTGCGCCCCTGATGACGGTGCGGAGCATCGCTTCGAGCTGGTGTGCGCCCAGGATCCCGAGCAGCTGCAGCGCTTCGTGCAGATGCGCGAGCGCGTCGGGGGCCAGGCCCTCGCGCTCGACGGGAGCGGCGCTATCATCAGCGAGAAGCTTGCCAGCCAGCTGGGGGTTTCCATTGGCGATACCCTGACGTTCTACGACGAGGACGACATCGGCAACCTGGTGGGGGCTGGGCGCACGGTGACCGTCGCCGGTGTCATGGAGAACTACGTGGCGCAGTACGCCTACGTCACCGCCGACGTGTACGAGCAGGCTATGGGCCAGCCGGCCGATTTCGCCACCGTCTACGCCGATCTTGGGGACGGCGTTGACCGTGATGCGTTCTCTGACCAGCTGCTTTCCATGGACGGCGTGAAAACCGTCACCTACAGCGACGAGACCATCAACAGCTATCGCACCATGCTCAAGTCGGTCAATAGCGTGGTGGTGGTGCTCGTGGTGGCCGCGGCGCTGCTGGCGTTCGTGGTGCTGTACAACCTCACGAACATCAACATCACTGAGCGTGCGCGGGAGATCGCCACGCTCAAAGTGCTCGGCTTCACGTCGCGCGAGGTGGATGCGTACATCTTCCGCGAAACCATCCTGCTGTCGGTGATCGGCGCCGCCATCGGCTTGGTGCTCGGCATCTTCATGGAGGGCTTCGTCATCACCACCGCCGAGGTCGATCAGGTCATGTTCGGCCGCGACATCCATGCGGCAAGCTTCGCCATCGCGTTCGCGCTTACCATGGCGTTCTCAGGCGTCGTGGCCCTCGCCATGCGCGGCAAGCTGCGTCGCATCGACATGGTGGAGAGCCTGAAGTCCAACGAGTAGCGGGCGAAACAGCGGGTGTCATACCCTGCGCCGCCAGCTGCTTGCCGCGACGATGCGGGGGCGTGGGGCTAACCGAACCGGGCTCCGCGCCTGACGCGACGCAACGGCTTGCGGCCTTGCCGCATGAGGGGTTGCACGCCGCCGGGTTGCGTTACAATGTGAGCGTTTCATCATCAATCAGAAGGGGATCCCATGAAGGTTACCGAGAAGAAGCTCGAGGACGGCCTCATCGAGCTCACCGCCGCCGCCGCAACCGCCGAGGTGGCGCAGGCGTTCAACGTGGCGCACTATTCGTTCTGCGCGAGCATGGGCGTGGAAGTGCCGCAGGGTCAGACGCCGGCCCAGGCCGCCGAGGATAAGCTCGGCATCAAGGACCTGGATTCCGTTTCCCAGCAGATGGCCATCGACTACCTCGTGCCGTTCGCCGTGGACAAGCGCAACCTGTGCCCGGCGTTCCCGCCCACGCCCATCGTCGACCAGCCCATCAAGCGCGGCCAGGTCTTCGAGTTCAAGGTTCAGGTGACCCCCAAGCCCGATTATGAGCTGACCAGCTACGAGCCGGTTTCCATCACCGTACCGCCGCTGAATTTCGACGAGTCCATGGTCGACCAGCAGATTCAGCAGCTTGCCGAGAGCTTCGCCACCTATGAGAAGTGCGACGCTAAGCCGCTCGACGCCTCCGGTGCCGCCAAGATCGCCCTCGAGGTCTCCCAGGCCGGCAAGCGCCTGGACAACCTGTGCACCGACGGGCGCACCTACATTCTGGGCATGGGCCTTATGCCCGACGAGTTCGAGAAGAACCTCATCGGCATGACCGAGGGCGACGTCAAGGAGTTCGCCTTCGATATGCCCGGCGCACCTGAGGGCGAGGCGCCTCTTGACTGCAAGGTCACGGTGGTCGAGTGCCAGGAGAAGCGTGTGCCGGAGGTGGACCAAGAGTTCATCGAGAAGAACATGCCCATGGCCCGCGACGTGGAATCTCTGCGTCAGGTTGTTTCCGAGCGCCTGCAGGCCGAGCAGCGCGCCCAGTATCAGGAGATGCAGCTGACCATGGTGGCCGACGAGCTTTCCCGTCGCTTCCAGGGCGCCATCTCCGACGAGGTGTACGAGTCCATGCGTGACACGCTCATGCAGAACGTGCGCGGCTCCCTTGCCCAGCAGGGCATCCCCTTCGAGCAGTTCGTCGAGTCGCAGGGCGGCGAGCAGCAGTTCGGCATGATGCTCATGATACAGGCCCGTCAGATGCTCGTGCAGGGCTACGCGCTCGACGCGGTGTTCCGTCACGAGAAGATGACGCTCGACGACGAGGATATCATGGCCGCCTGCCGCGCCATGAACCCTGCCGACCCCACCACGGCTCGCCGTCAGATGGAGGGCAACGGCCAGGCCTTCGTGCTGCGCGAGACCGCAGGCCGCCTGAAGGCCAATCGCTGGCTGCTCGAGCATGCCGATATCACCGTGTCCGAGGAGCCTGTGGCTGAGAAGGCCGAGTAGGGCGTAAGATCGGTTGCGGGGCGGTCAGGGGAGCGCTGAGCCGGAGCCTGCTTATAGCTGGCATCGGCGCTCTTTCCCCGAGGCTCCCATTCGCGGAAAACATGTGAACGCCGCGTGCGAACGTTATCGCACGCGGCGTTTTCCGTGCTATAATGCAAAGGCTTGTCTTCCGCCTTGGTCGGAAACCAAGGCACGGTAAAAGGAGTACCAGACTATGAAACAAGGAATCCATCCGGAGTACGTGGAGTGCACCGTCAAGTGCAGCTGCGGCAACACCTTCACCACCCGCTCGACGAAGTCCGAGCTGAAGGTCGACATCTGCAACGTGTGTCATCCGTTCTACACCGGCCAGCAGCGCTTCGTCGACACCGGCGGACGCGTCCAGCGCTTCGCCGACAAGTTCGGTTCCGCTAAGGAGCAGGTGGCTGCTCGCGAGGCCGCCAAGAAGGCCGAGCGCGCCGCTAAGGCCGCTGAGATCGAGGCCGCTAAGAAGGCCGAGCGTGAGGCTAAGGCCGCCGCTAAGGCAAAGCGTGCCGAGGAGTTCGCCAAGAAGGCTGCTGCCGAGGCTCAGAAGGCTGCCGAGATCGAGGCCGCTACCGCCGCTGCCGAGGCCGTCGAGGCTCCCGCAGAGGCCGAGGTTGAGGCTGCTGCCGAGACCGCTGCCGAATAGCACCACAGCACCAAGCACAAATAGCACTGCACAAAAAGCAACAGGAAGGCCCGCGAAAGCGGGCCTTCCTGCATGTCGGGGGCATTGCGTGTATGCAGCATATCGGCAACGCTTTGCTTTTGCGCCGTAATCGGGGCGCCGAGCGGCGTATAGTCGAAGGTGTGGAGGGGTGAAGAGCGCTGTGCGACATGCAGTCGAAGGCGCTGCTGGGGTCGTGCCGCATCAGATCGCTTTGCGTTTTCGGCTCTGCGCTTTTCGCTGCATCGTCTCTGGGTGCTTCAGCCTTCCGATGTTCGTCATCCCTCCCTTCCTGCCGTTGGTACAGGAGTGGTAAGTTAACATTATTAGGAAGCGTTATCATTAAATGTAAAACGAGAACAGCGGGACTAAGGAGGCTCCTATGTTCGATAAGCAGGCGTTCCATTCGCTCAGCTACGGCATGTACGTTATCGGCGCGCGTTGCGATGGCAGGGACTACGGATGCGTAGCAAACACGTTCGCCCAGGTCACTTCATCTCCGTTGCAGGTGAGCGTGGCGCTCAACAAGGAAAACGCCACCACTGCCGCCGTGCGTCAAGCTGGTCGGTTCACAGCATCTTGCTTGTCCGAGCAGGCTGATATGCAGCTGATCGGCACGTTCGGGTTCCATACCTCCACCGAGCTCGATAAATTCGCGCAGCATGCAAGCGCGCGTGATGAGGCCGGCATGCCCTATGTGGCTGAGCAATGCTGCGCGTGGTTTTCCGCGAAGGTGGTCTCCGAACTTGACCTGGGCACGCACGTGCTTTTCGTAGGGGAGGTGCAGGAGTGCGCCAAGGTCGCCGGTGCGGCCGCTCCTATGACGTATGCGTTCTATCATCAGGTCAAGGGCGGCAAAACCCCTCCGAAGGCGTCCAGCTATCTGGGCGACGAACAACCTGCCGCTGCGCCGGCTGAGTCGAACGGTGCCGAACAGCCCAAGGTTGCCTGGCGTTGCACTATTTGCGGGCATATGGAGTATGTCGACGAGCTCCCCGATGACTTTGTTTGCCCCGTCTGCGGCGTTGGCAAGGAGTTCTTCGAGCGAGTTGAACTGTAAGGTTTCGGGTTCGCTTTTCTGTTTGGGTAAGCGTTGTTGCCGTCTTCCCTGGTAAAGCAATTGGACGCATCGTGCCAGCAGGTTGGTTGGTTGCAGCTGAAATCGCGGACGTTCATTTGCGCGTTCTTCTGCATATGCCGGCTCAGGATGTTTCCGTGCGCTATTGGAAAAGCCTTTTCGCGGAATCCGTCAACGGTATGTGGTTCGCTTCTAGTGTTTCCACATGCTATCGTAAAGAGCTCGCAAGCCTATTCGAGGCCTGCGAGCTCTTTGTCCTTTTCTATGGGGCGCATTTCCTAGAAGAACACCTTCGCTGCGTGGTTGTAGAACCCTTCGTCCTTGTAACGCAGAAGGGTGGTGGGCACGTCGCCTCGGCGTATGTACAGGCGGCGCAAGGGGCGATCAAGCTCAACCAGCTCGCCGTCAATGAACAGGGTGGCATCGCGATCATCCTGGTTTTCTGACAGGTCCATCTCCACCACATCGGACGGGGCCGTGACCACCGCGCGGGAGTGCAGCGTGTGCGGCGCTATAGGTACGGCAACCAGGCCCGTGAAGCCCGGCGCCACCAGCGGTCCGCCTGCCGACAGCGCATAGGCCGTGGAGCCCGTGGCGCTTGCCACCACCAGGCCGTCGCCGCGCATGTTCGCCAGGTGCGACCCCGAAACGCCCAGCCCGAAGTCGATGATGCGGCCGTTGGCGCCGCGGGTGACGGCCACCTCGTTCAACGCGAAGAATTCGCGTGGTTCGTCCGGCTCGGCGCCGGCGCCATCGTCGGCATAGGGGTCGGCTTCGCCTTCGCACACCACCTGTATGTTCAGGTTCGTGCGAACCTCGTGGGCTGCGTCGCCGGAAAGCGCCGCAGCCAGCGGTTCCATGACCCCCGATTCGTTCGGGTTAGCCAAAAAGCCCAAACGGCCGTAGTTGATGCCCAGGATAGGCGTGCCGTGGAAGCCCACCTGACGCGCCGTTCGCAGGATGGTCCCGTCCCCGCCCAAGGCCACCGCCATGTCCACCCCATGATCGAACAGCTCGGAAAGCTCGGGAGCCGCCAAGGGGGAGGCAAGCTTCGAGGAGTCCACCACGGTGTAGTCGATTCCCTGCGTGGCCAGGTACGTTACCAGCAGCAACGATGCATCGATCGCCTGCGAGTTGGAATTATTACGCACGATGAGGATGTGCATGCGGGGCCTCTTTCCGTGTTTGCTATGATGAGCAATCATACCATCACGAGAAAGCGCATTTTCATGTCCGACAAGCTCGCACGAGCTCGACACACACGCTCTGCCGATTCCGCGGCCTCGGCCGCTTCCCCGCAAACCCAGCAAGCCATGCACGAGGCGGATAACACATCTGGCAATCCTCGCCCTTCTCAGGGCGGTGCCGATCAAGGCTCCACTGCCGCCATCGGCGGGTCTGCGGCCCTTATCAGCATCTGCACTATCGTCTCCCGCATCACCGGTTTCGCCCGCACCTGGGCCATGGCTTTCGCACTCGGTTCCACGCTGCTGTCAAGTTCCTACCAGGTGGCGAACAACCTTCCCAACCAGCTCTACGAGCTGGTGTGCGGCGGCATGATCGTCACCGCGTTTCTGCCGGTATACGTTTCGGTGAAGAAGAAGCTGGGGCAGCGTGCCGGCAACGAATACGCTTCGAACTTGCTTACGTTGGTGGTGTTGCTGCTCGGTGCGGTTTCGCTTCTGTGCATGTTGTTCCCCTCCGCGGTCATCTACACGCAAAGCTTCTATTCCGACCAGTCGCAGATGGCCACCTCGGTGTTCTTCTTCCAGTTCTTCGCCATACAGATCGTGTTCTATGGCTGTTCGGCTATCGTGTCGGGCTTGCTTAACGCAAGCCGTGACTACTTGTGGTCTTCCATAGCGCCGGTGGCCAACAACCTGATCGTCATCGTCACGTTCTTGGCGTACTCGTTCGTGGCCCCGTATGACCAGCAGCTTGCGTTGTATATCATCGCCATCGGCAATCCTGCCGGCGTGTTCGTCCAGATGGCCATCCAGCTGCCCGCGCTCAAGCGTAACGGCATCCGCATCCGCCCGCGTGTGAACCTGCGCGACCCGGCGCTTCGCGAGACGTTGGGCATCGGCGTTCCCGCGGTGCTCGTCATGCTGTGCTCCTTCGCCATCGTGTCGGTGCAAAACGCCGCTTCTTACAACTTCGCCGACAACGGCCCTTCCATTCTGGCCTACGCACGCCTGTGGTTCACGCTGCCGTATTCGTTCTTGGCCGTGCCCATTACCACCGCCATGTTCACCGAGCTTTCGGACATGCAGGCGGAAGGGAATATGGAAGGTGTCAAGCGCGGAATCGTGTCGGGTACCAACCAGATCCTGTTCTTCATGATCCCGTTCGCCATGTACTTGGCAGTGTTCAGCATGCCTCTGGTTACCCTGTATCATGCTGGCGCCTTCACCATGGAGAACGTATCCGCTATCGCCACATATCTGGCCGTGTGGGCCGTTGCCTTGCCCTTGTACGGCGTGAACACGTACTTGCAGAAGACGTTCTCCAGCCTTCGCCGTATGGGCGTGTTCGCCGGTTTCAATTTCGTTGCGGGCGCCGTGCAGATCGGCCTGACCATGTTCGCTGCAAGTCATTCCGATGTTATGCCCATCAGCTCCATCGCCGTTGCCGAGGCGCTGTTCTACTTGGTTTTGGATGTGTGCCTGTTCGGGTATCTGCGACGTACGTTGGGCCCGTTTGGTCTGCGCTCCGTGGCGCGTGCTTTGGCTACGGCCGTGTTGCTCGGTGGTGCCGGTGCTGCTGCCGGCGCTGGCGTGCTGTGGTTGCTGCAGACGCTGGTTTCCCCGCTGTCCGGTTCTATCGTGCAGGCTTTGGCGTATGTCGTTGCCGGCGGGCTGGTTGCCTTGGCCGTCACGTTCGTGCCGGCTTGCAAGCTCAATGTGCCCGAGGCCGCCTTCATCAACACCATCGTTCGCAAGATCGGCGGGAAGCTGGGCCGCTAGTCGTTCCTCCTTTGATAGGGCGGTGCGCTTTGCTTGCTGCTTTCTGATTCCCCCGATTCCTGACGTGCCCTGCGCTGTTTGAAGAGCGCAGGGCACGTTTGTTTTTAGGCTTTTGCGTTGCTTTGCCCGCGCTCCCCTTATTCCGTTTGGTGTGCGCTTGATTGGCCGTAACTGTTCCCCCGCTTTGCTTTGCTGGGTTCTGACGTGTTTTGATGTCGTGTTGGAATCCTTGGCTGCTTTCTCCCATCCTTCTTAAACTCCGCCTCGTTATGGTTTGGCCATAACGCCTTTGCTCGCTTTGCTTACCAAGGGTTCTGACGCGCTCTGGTGTCGGGTTCGTCGGACCCTGTTACGACAGAATCTCCCGCAGGGCGGCTAGGAAGCCGTCGATATCCTTGTGGCTGCCGATGGGAGTCTGTAGGCGAACCTTCAGTATGGGCGCGTCAGATGCTCTCTATCATCGATTCCTTGTTTGCTGCCCGCTCGAGACAGCGCCTCAATATGTAGCTGGCATTGCCCAGCATGTAGGTCATCCTGATGCTTCTCATTGGGGCTTTCTCCTACTGTGCGTCCAACGGGTGCCGCCCTTTTTTGCTGAAGGTAATTTGAACCGTAGCCCTTTCGTTTCATTGGTCGCCTCAAGATGACCTCTACGACCCGCTGAGAGGGTGTTTCTAGGCTAACTAGTGATTTATCTGGGTAAATAGGAAAAGCCGATGCCAATCAAGAAGCAACAGGAATAACCGATACGCACCAGGTAAAGCGCTACTTTATCAAGTAATCTTCCTAAACCGTTTGTATCGCATGCGACGCCGCAAAAGCCCGCAAATGCGCCCTTATCCGAGTGCATCCTGGTTCGAATGCGCCCTTATACGAAAGCGCTTCATTTCACGCAACCGCATACCCAAACAAAAACGCCCCGCGAGCAACCTCGCGGGGCGTAAGCGCCTTGGCAATGCGTGCCAAGCATATATGTAGCTAAGCCTTACTTGTGGAAGTACCTGCGCTGTTCGTACTTCGGCTCGCAGCAGATGTTGATACCGAGCGTGCGGTAGAGCTTCTCGTCGGTGGGGCTCAAAATCACGCTGAAGAACGCATCGCAGCCGCGCAGCTGGTCGGCTGCATCCACCAGCTGTTTGGCAACCGGGTCGGTGGCGCTGGACACGGAAAGCGCCAGCAGCGTTTCGTCGGAGTGCAGGCGCGGGTTCTTCGCGTGCAGCGTGGAGGTCTTCAGGTCGCAGATCGGCTCGATGACCTCATCGGAGATGACGAACAGATCCTCGTCGACGCCTGCCACGCCCTTGAGCGCGTTCATGAGCAGCGAGGAGGCGGCGCCCAGCAGATCCGACGTTTTGCCAGTGACCACGCGGCCATCGGGCAGCACCATGGCACCGGCGGGAGCGCCGGTGGCCTCGGCCTTCAGCAGGGCGGCCGAGCGCGCAGGCGAGAAGTTCGTGTCCACGCCCACCTGGTTCATGAGCAGCTCAAGGTGCTCGACATATTCGTGATGCAGGCCGGTGCGGCGCTCGTCGACCGCAGCCTGGAAGTAGCGGCGCACGATCTCCATTTTCGCGGCCTCTCGCACAGCATCATCGTCGACGATGGCCATGCCCGCCATGTTCACGCCCATATCGGTGGGGGATTGGTAGGGGCTGGTGCCCAGGATGCGCTCCATCATGGCCTTGAGCACGGGGAAGATCTCGACGTCGCGGTTGTAGTTGACGGTGGTTTCGCCGTACGCCTCAAGATGGAAGGGATCGATGGTATTGGCGTCGTCAAGGTCGACGGTTGCGGCCTCGTACGCCACGTTCACCGGGTGCTTGAGCGGGAGGTTCCAAATAGGGAAGGTCTCGTACTTCGCATAGCCTGCCTCAACGCCGCGCTCGTGCTCGTGATACAGCTGGGAGAGGCACGTGGCCATCTTGCCCGAGCCGGGGCCAGGGGCGGTGACCACTACCAAAGGATGCGTGGTCTCCACGAACTCGTTCTTGCCGTAGCCCTCGGAGGAAACAATGCGCGCGGTGTCATAAGGATACCCGGCAATGGGGTAGTGCAAGTAGCTTTTGATGCCCAGGCTGTCCAGGCGATGGCGGAAGGCCAGCGCGTTAGGCTGGTTCTCGAAGCGAGTGATCACCACGCCGGCCGTGGCGAAGCCCATGGAGCGGAAAATGTCCAACAGGCGCAGCACGTCCTCGTCGTAGGTGATGCCCAAGTCGCCGCGAACCTTGTTCTTCTCGATATCGTTGGCGTTGATGGCGATGATGATCTCAACGTCTTCCGCCATCTGCTGCAGCATGCGGATCTTGCTGTCCGGTTGAAAGCCCGGCAGCACGCGCGAGGCATGGTAGTCGTCGAACAGCTTGCCGCCGAACTCCAGATACAGTTTGCCGCCGAACTGGCCGATCCTCTCACGGATATGCTCGGCCTGCAAAGCCAGGTATTTATCGTTGTCGAAACCGATGCGCATGGGCGCAACCCCTTTCCATGACGGTAGGTTTAACCGAACCAGTATAAAGCTCGCGCGCGCACGCGTGAAGCGAAGCGTCCATCCACACGCGAAAAGCGGACGAAGGCTTACCGATTGCGTCCGGGGAAGAGGAAAAGGCAAGACGCAGCGGCGGGAACCCGATTCGGCGCAAAGGAGCTCGGCTTCGTTGCGCCGGTTTCGCAAAAGCCTCGAAAGCAGCGCTGTTGCCCTTGCCGTCCATCTCGTTTCGGTTTCGTTTCCCTTCTGTTAAAAGGCGCGCCCGGCGCTGGGGTGGAAGTTGCGCGGCGCGTACAATAAACCAACGTTTGGAGTTTGCCGCTGGCGTGCTGCAGGCGTATCGGCCTGGGCGCAGCTCGATCGGCGGTGGGGAAATACACCGGTTTCTAAGCGCGAAGGAGAACCATGGCCAAGCATATTTTCGTAACCGGCGGCGTCGTGTCGTCTTTGGGCAAGGGCATCACGGCCGCCTCCCTGGGGCATTTGCTGAAGGCCCGCGGCTACAAGGTGACCATGCAGAAGATGGACCCGTACCTCAACGTCGACCCGGGTACCATGAGCCCGTTTCAGCATGGCGAGGTCTTCGTCACCGAAGACGGCCATGAAGGCGACCTTGACCTGGGACATTACGAGCGATTCATCGACGAGAGCCTGTCCCGCGAATCGAATTTCACGCAGGGTTCCATTTACAAGACCCTCATCGCCCGCGAGCGTCGCGGCGACTTCCTTGGCGGCACCGTGCAGGTGATCCCGCATGTGACCGAGGCCATCAAGGAGCGCCTGCGCCGCATCGCCGACCAGTCCGGCGCCGACATCGTGATCTCCGAGATCGGCGGCACCATCGGCGACATCGAGTCCCAGCCCTTCATCGAGGCCGCGCGTCAGTTCAGGAAGGAAAAGGAGCGCGGCGACGTTCTGTTCATCCACGTCACGCTGGTTCCCTACATCGCCGCAGCCCACGAGGTGAAGACCAAGCCCACGCAGCATTCCGTCAAGGAGCTGCGCTCCATCGGCGTGCAGCCCGACTTCATCGTCTGCCGCAGTGACCATGAGATCTCGGACAAGGTGCGCGAGAAAATCGCCCTGTTCTGCGATGTGCGGCCCGACGAGGTGCTCGCGTGCACCGATAGCCCTTCCATCTACGAGGTGCCGTTCGGCCTGTACGATCAGCGTTTCGACGCGAAGGTGCTCGAGCGCTTGGGCCTTCCCGAGCGTCAAATCGACTTGAGCCCCTTGCGCTCTTTCGTGGATGCGGCCGCTCATGTGGAGCATGACTGCGACGTGGCCATCGTCGGCAAGTACACCAGCCTGCCCGACGCGTACCTTTCGGTCATTGAGGCGCTGCATCATGCAGGCGTGTACAACAACACCCAGGTCAATGTGCATCTTATCGATGGCGAAGAGCTTAACGACGGCAACGTCGAAGAGGTGCTGGGGTCCATGGACGGCATCCTGGTGCCCGGCGGCTTCGGCCAGCGCGCCTTCGAGGGCAAGATCTGCGCGGTGCGCTACGCCCGCACCCATGACGTGCCGTTTTTGGGCATCTGCCTGGGCATGCAGGCGGCGGTGTGCGAATTCGCGCGCGATGTGGCGGGCATGCCCGGCGCGACGTCGGCGGAGTTCGACGAGAACGCCGAGTTCCCCGTCATCGACCTGATGCCCGAGCAGGAGGACGTCGAGGATAAGGGCGGCACCATGCGACTGGGCGCCTACCCGTGCAAGGTCGCTCCCGCGTCCATGGCCTTCAAGGCCTACGGCGAGGAGCTCATCTACGAACGCCATCGCCATCGCTATGAGGTGAACAACGCGTTCCGCGACCGCTTGGCGGAGGCGGGTCTGGTCATCTCGGGTGTTTCCCCTGATGGTCGCCTGGTTGAGATGATCGAGCTGCCTGATCATCCGTGGTTCGTGGCAAGCCAGGGCCACCCTGAGTTCAAAAGCCGTCCGACCAGGCCACACCCCTTGTTCCGCGACTTCGTCGCCGCGGCACTGGATCATCGCGAGTAATCCGGCAGGTTCCGGGGTTCGGACTAAACCGGTTGAAGGTTTACATAATGTTGTTGTTGCGAAAAGGCCGCCGTATCGGGCGGCCTTTTCCGCGTGGTGGGGTATATAAAGATGGACCGATAGGGAAGGAAAGCGCTAGTGGACGAGAGCATCGATACCGACGATTTGATCGATTTGGCGGCGGAGTACATCGCCTACCTGCGCATCGAGCGCGGCAGCTCGCCGCGCACCATCGAGGCCTACGAGGCCGACCTGGAAACCTACCGGGATTTCCTGTCTTCGCAGGGCATCGAGAAGCTCTCGCAGGTGTCGCGCGAGTCCATCGTGGCGTATCAGGAGCATCTGTTCGCGCAGGGCTACGCCGCTTCCACGGTATGCCGCAGGGCATCGGTGGTGAAGGGCTTTCACCGGTTTTGCGTGGCCGAGGATTACACCGAAAGCAACCCTGCGGCAGGGCTGCCGCTGCCGAAAACCCCGGAGCGCCTGCCCGACGTTCTGTCCATCGACCAGGTGCAACGCTTGTTCGAAGAGCTTGAGGGGCAGGAGGGCGGCCCCGCGGCCGTGCGTAACCGCGCCATGCTCGAGGTGCTCTACGGATGCGGTCTGCGCGTCAGCGAGCTGTGCGGCCTCGACCTGTCCGACGTGGTGCTCGACCAGGGCTATCTGCTCGTGCTCGGCAAGGGCGGCAAGCAGCGCATCTCCCCGATATCGGGTGCGGCGGCAACCGCGTTGGCCGACTACCTGGAAAACGCGCGCCCGCAGCTGTGCAAGCCTTACGCCAAACCCACCGATGCCGTGTTCTTGAACGCCCGCGGCGGCCGCCTGACGCGCCAAAGCGTGTTCAAAGTGGTGGCGCGCGCGGGCCTTGCCATCGGCGTGGACAACCTGCATCCGCACACGCTGCGCCATTCGTTCGCCACGCATATGCTGCAGGGCGGGGCGGACCTGCGCGTCATCCAGGACATCCTGGGGCATTCCGACATCTCGACCACGCAGGTCTACACCCACGTCGATCGCAGCCACCTGCGCGAGGAATACCTGCACGCGCACCCGCGCGCGTAGGCATCAAAGGCGAAGGGGCGCGAGCCGGACGACTGCATGCGGGTCGGCCTCGAGCTTCTGCGGTGCGCTCCTGCCCCCGGCGCCTTCTTTCGCGGTCTTCCCTATAAACCGTCTTTAACCGGTCCTGCTTCCGGTTAAACACGGTTACCGGCGCAGCATCCTCCGGCATACGGTCCGCGTCGCGCCAACGTCTCACATGATGCGGCGGCTGCCGCTGTTCCGACTTCTCCAACAGCACGGCGCCGGGCTCCGCGCCAACGCCTCCCACTTCGTCCCACTCGCCCCACATCGTCCCACGCCACCGAATCCGCACAAATGCAATCCCACTTCATCCCACCCCATTTTCGCCCAAGCGCAAATCTATATATTGTGGTTGGCGAACCACCTTGCGCACCATATGGAAACCACCCCTGAAAACACCTGTTTTACGAATGAATCAGGCAGGTTACAAGGGGTCAACGCCTGTGCAAAAGCGCCCAAAACGTGCCGCAAGATGTTGCGAAGTGGGATGAAGTGGGGTAGAATCCCAAACACCGAACGGAACAAACGG
>CAKUJT010000021.1 GCA_934661765.1 uncultured Senegalimassilia sp. | reverse complement strand
CAGCTGCTCTGCGCATCCCGGCCTCTCTTCGTTTTCGGCGCCTTCGTCCTTGAGTTTCGAGCCGCTTTGGCGACGTAACCCTGACTGTCATTCCGTCAAAGCACGCTGGCGGTCCGTGCGCTTTGCGCGGACCGCTTCGTGGACGTAGCGCCTGGCGTCCGTTTCCGTCGGAGCGCTAGCGGTCCATGTCCTCCAGTCGGCCATGACGCTCGTAGCGGGTGATGCGCTCGGGGCGGTTGTCGTCGTCGACGAACACCACGCGCGGCGGGTTCGCGTCGGCTTCCTCGGGGGTCATCAGGGCGTAGCACATGATGATCACCTTGTCGCCAACCGAGACGCAGCGGGCGGCGGCGCCGTTGAGGCAGATCATGCCGCTGCCGCGCTGACCTGCGATGACGTAGGTCTCGAAGCGCTGGCCGTTGTTCACATCGACAATCTGCACCTGCTCGTACTCGCGGATGCCTGCGGCGTCCATCAAGTCTTCGTCGACGGTGATGCTGCCCACGTAGTCAAGCTCGGCCTGGACGACGGTGGCGCGGTGGATCTTGCCCTTCAGCATGGTAGAGAACACGGTTGTTGGTCCTTTCGTAGGTTTTGAAAATAGAAGTTATTCGCCGAAGATGAAGTTGTCGATGAGGCGCGTCTTGCCGATGTAGACGGCCATGGCCACCAGGACCGGGCCGTCGACGGTCTCGACAGGCTTGATGCCGTCCCACGACACCATCTCGACGTAGTCGATGCACGCCAGGGGCTCGGCCTCGATGAGCTGCTTCATGGCGCCCAGCACCGTGGCGGCGGAGCGCTCACCAGCCTCCATCAGGCGCTGGCCTTCGGCCACGGCGCGCGAGAGCACGAGCGCGGCTGCGCGCTCTTCGGCGGACAGGTAGGTGTTGCGCGAGCTTTTCGCCAGACCGTCCTCTTCGCGCACGATGGGGCAGCCCACGACCTGCACGTTCATGTTCAGGTCGCGCACCATGCGGCGGATGACGGCCAGCTGCTGGGCGTCCTTCTGGCCGAAGTAGGCGCGGTCGGCCTGGGAGATGTTCATGAGCTTGTTGACCACGGTGCACACGCCGCGGAAGTGCGTCGGGCGCGTCTTGCCGCACAGCTCGGCGGTGATACCCTCCACGTTGACGTAGGTGCACGCATCGGGGAAGTACAGGTCGGCGGGCTCGGGATGGAACACCAGCGTGGCGCCGGCGCCCTCGATCAGGCGCTTGTCGGCCTCGAAGTCGCGCGGGTAGGTTTCCAGGTCCTCGCCCGGGGCGAACTGGATGGGGTTGACGAACACGCTGACCATGACGCGGTCGTTCTCGGCGACGGCGCGCTTGATCAGGCTCTCGTGACCCTCATGCAGGTAGCCCATGGTGGGGACGAGGCCTACGCTCAGGCCCTGCGCCTTCCACTCGCTGATAACCTCTTTCGCCTGTTCGGGGGTGTTGGCAACGGTAAGCATTTTGGTAGGTTTCCTTTCGGGTGCGGTAAATCGGGAAGCGGCGGGAATCGAAGCGCCGTGGACGCAGCGGGTCTCGGCACCCCGACACGCGGCTTATTGCATTGGGGTTCTGATCGGCTCGCGATGGATCCGGGCGCGCCGGCGTTCGAATCCATCGCGAGCCGATATGATCGTGGGGCTGATGGGGCGGGCGGGCGTGGCAAGGGCGCCTTGGCCGCGCCGCGCCTGCCCGTTATCGGCTAGTACAGCTTCTCGAGCACTTCGTCGTCGATCTTGAACGTGTGCTCGGCGGAGGGGAAGGAGCCCTCGCGCACCTCGTTGATGTAGTTGGCGAAGCCGTCGCGCATGGCCTCTCCCACGTTCGCAAAGCGCTTGACGAACTTCGGGCAGAAGTCGCTGAACATGCCCAGCATGTCCTGGTAGACGAGAATCTGGCCGTCGCAGCCGGCGCCGGCGCCGATGCCGATGGTGGGGACGCCCACTTCCTTGGTGACCAGGGCGGCAAGCTTGGCGGGCACGGCCTCGAGCACGATGGCGAACGCGCCGGCGGCCTCGAGCGCCTTCGCGTCGGAGATCAGCTTGCGGGCAGCGGCCTCGCTCTTGCCCTGCACCTTGAAGCCGCCGAACGCGTTGATGGATTGCGGCGTCAGGCCCAGGTGCCCCATGACGGGGATGCCGGCGGCCACCATGGCGGCAACCTGCGGGCACACCTCTTCGCCGCCCTCCAGCTTCACGCAGTTCGCGCGGCCTTCCTTGAGCAGACGGCCGGCGTTGCGCACGGCATCGGGCACGCTGACCTCGTAGGACAAGAACGGCATATCGCAGACGATCAGAGCGTTCTTGGCGCCGCGGGCGACGGCGGCGCTGTGGTGGATCATGTCCTCAACGGTTACGGACAGGGTGTCCTCGTAACCGAGCACCACGTTGCCCAGCGAGTCGCCGATGAGGATGCCGTCGATGCCGGCCTCATCCTCGAGCTTTGCGGTGGAATAGTCGTAGGCCGTGAGCATTGCGAGCTTGCGGCCCTCGGCCTTGGCCTGGGCGAACGTTGCCACGGTGTTCTTCATGGGTCTCTCTCCTTCGCTTTACCTGCGGGTTTGTGCTGATTCCAGCAGATTCCTCATCGGAGCGTGATCGCGCTCGGGGTGGCGCCGCGCGGCCAGTTCGCAAACGGAAAGCGACAGCGTGGCGTAGGTTTCGCGCGCCTGCCCGTCCAATGCGGCCAGATGCTTGCGCACCGTTTCGATGTCGTTGCGCTCGATGGGGCCGGACAGGGCGTTTTGCGGGCCCTTTTGCGCGATGGCGGCGCAATTGCCGGTGAACAGGGGGCCGGCTGCCTGCAGAGCTTGCTCGGGTGTGAACCCGCAGCCCTCCAGAATGCCCAGCCCCTCGGAGGCAAGGCCGCACACCAGATTGCTCAGGAACACCGCCGCGGCGTGGTAGCGAACCTTCGCGTCGGCTGCGATGGTGCAATGCGGGTTGCCCGCCGCATCCAGCAGCGCGCCTGCCGCGTCGACCGCGGCCTGGTCGCCTTCAAGCGTGAAGAACATGCCGGCAAGGCGATCGGGCGCATCGGCGCTGGTCGGGACGTCGGGCACGGCGCACAGCGGGTGAACGCTTGCGCAGGCTGCCCCGGCTTTTCGGCATGCGTCGAGCTCTCCGGAGGTCAGCGCGCCGCTTGCGTGGCACACCAGTTTTCCGGAAAGGCCGCCTGCCGGCGTGTTCGCCGCGGCATCGGCCAGCTGGCCTGCCGCTTCGGCGATGGCGCCATCGGGCACGGTTATGAAGATGAGGTCCGTGGAATCAAGAAGCGCTTGCAGCGAGGAAAAGGAAACGGAATGCGTGCACTGCGATGCCCAAAGCGCCGCCTTTTGCGTGCGGCTTGCATAGCCTGAGACCTTCGAACCGTGTTCGAACAGATGCGTTCCCAGGGCGAACCCGATTTTGCCGGCTCCCACGAACCCCACGCGCAAGCGCGCGTCACGTTCTGCGGGGCACGAACCAACCGATATGGTCACGTCAGTGCCTTTCGTTTCTTTGCTGCGAGGCTGGATGCCTAGACTTGCTCCGGGTCACCCGCGCTCCTTTACGAGGGGGCAGTATACGCCGTGGCGAAGCGCCGATGCAAGCGCCATGGGCATTCGATTCCGAATCCAAATGAAAGGCACGCAAACAGATGAAGTTGGACTATAGTTTGGGTTGTATTCAACCGAGAATAGCTTGCCGAGGGCAAGCTCTCGGCGTAAGCGGGCGACGCGCGTGTTGCGTCTCGTCGTCATCCGGGCGGTCGGGTGCCGGGCGGCGGGTTGCGTGCGCGTAATGCTCCGGCTTCGCGCTGAGCATCAGGGAAAGAGGTGCCCATGAGGGACCATTCGCAACATATACAGCTGTCGCGCGAGGATGCGGTGGCGGCAACGTTGGCGGCGCTGGACGCGCAGCCGGAGGGCTTCGGCTGGCGTGGCGCGCAGGCGTCCGCCGACCATGCGGGCAAGGTGGAACGCAAGCTGGTGGAGCGCGTTTCCCTGACGGAATCGGTGGGGCGCGTGCTGGCGTACGACGTGTGCGCCGCGAACGATATGCCCAGCGCGCTCACCTGCGCCATGGATTCCATCGCGCTGCACTGGTCCGATTTTGCCGACCTGGCAGATGGCGAAGTGCCCGACACCAGCTCGTGGGTGCGCGGCCGGGATTGGCAGTTCGCCAACACCGGCGTTGCCATGCCGGAAGGGTTCGACACGGCCATCGTCATCGAGCATGCGCAGGTTTCCGCAGATGAGCAGCACGTGGTCATCGACGCGGTGCCGTCGAAGCCCGGCGCTGGCACGCGCCCGGTGGGCAGCGCCATGCGTCGCGGCGACGTGCTGGGCCGCGCCGGCCAGCTGATCACGCCCGATCTGGCGGCTCGCATGGGTTCGGGCAACAACGGGTCGGTGCCGGTGGTGCGCCGCCCCCGCGTGGCGTTCATCCCCACGGGCAACGAGCTGGTGGCTCCCGGCGTGCCCTTCGACCCCGAGCGCGCTGCGTCCTTCGCCGCCCGCGGGCGCAACTTCGAGACGAACAGCGTGCTTGTGAAGGCGAAGTGCGAGCAGTGGGGCGGGTGCTTCATTCCGTTCGATATCGTCCCCGACCGCCGCGACGCCATCGAGGAGGCCATTGCGCAAGCCGTTGAGCAGGCCGACATCGTGGTGCTCAACGCCGGGTCCTCGAAGGGAAGCGACGACTGGTCTTGCGAGGTCATGGAGCAGATGGGGCAGATGATCTGCCATCAGACGAACCACGGCCCGGGGCACCATTCCAGCTTCGCGATCGTCGACGGCACGCCCATCGTGGGCATCTCGGGCCCCAGCGCCGGCGCGTCGTTCACGCTGAACTTCTACCTGCGCCCGCTCATGCGCGCGTTCTCGGGCCTGGATCCCGAGGTGCCGCGCACGCCCATGGTGCTGGCCGAGGCGTTCCCGGCGGGTGGGCACGGCCCGAAGGGGCATGGCGGCCCGGTCCGCGGCGAGGACAGGCCCGCGGAGCATCCGGCGCACAAGCCCGGCGAGCCCGAGTTCTTCGGCATCAAGCTGCTGCGCGCCGAGCATGCCGAGGACGGCACGCTGCGAGCCTGGCCCGTGCCCGGGCGCCCCGGTAGCCCCGAGAGCTTCGAGGCCAACGCCTACTATATGTTGCCCAACGGTCCGGGCATCGAGGCCCCCAAGCCCGGCGATGTGATCTGGGCAGAGTGGAGGTAGGGGCCGGCAACTAGCAACCTGAGCAGCGGGCGGCCACGCATGGCGTGTGGCCGCCCGCGCATGTAAGAGCGAAAATACGTTCGGCTTTCGACTTGCACGAACATCTGTGCGCGTGCTAGAATCCTTGCATCACATGAGCCAGTGCAGATGCTTTCCCCTTCGGGCGTTGTGCCTGCGGGAATGTCGTGGCCGGTATCCGTCTCCGGGATGCCCTTTCCTCTTCTGCAAGATCCTCGAAACCACGGAATGCAACGATAGTTTTCGCAGGTAAAGCTTGCTAGAATATCGTTGTACGAAATTCGAGGAATTAATGGATGACGTACAGATAGATGTGCATGCTTTCAAACATGGCGTCACAAGCGATGAGATCTTGCAAGCATGGAACAGCATCGTGGCCATGAGACTCAGAACGGCACCATGCGAGGAAACGATCGTCGCAATCGGCCTTTCGGCAAAGGGCGAGGCCATCGAATTGGTTGCCTCGCTGAAATGGCAAGGTGTCCTTGTCTATCATGCGATGAAGCCGCCTACCGAAAAGGTCTTAAAGGAACTGGGGCTTGTAAGGAGGAAGCGATGACGGTGTTAACTGCTGAAGAAGTTGAAAAGCGGTTCGGATACGCTCCTGAACAACTCGACAAGATGGAAGCTGATGCAACGGCGGGCGTTTTCCATGGCGAGCCCAGCGGTCCTGTTGTGTACGCGCCGGGTTATGGTCCAGGCCGCCCGCTTATGTTCGATGAGGAAATGAAGCAGGTGGGGTTTAAAGAGCCGGTGAATAAAATCCTGCTCATTGATATTCGTGCGGCGCAGCTGGGAATGAAGCGGTCGGAATATCTTCGCCATCTGGTAGATGAAGACTTGAAGTTCGCTGGCATTGCATAGAGCGAGTGGGCTGGTTCTCGTTGCGATTTGTGGGTGCCGATGCGCTCAGTTAGCGATTTCCTAAGGACTATGTCCGCATACGAATCGAGGTTTCATGCCGTTCACGATAGAGCGAAACGATCTTGCTGCCGTTGAGGCGGACGCTATCGTCGTTGCTGCAAACGAGCGCTTGGAAATCACCGGCGGCGTTGGGGCGGCCGTTGCCCATGCCGCTGGATTCGAGCAGCTTCAGGCAGCGTGCGCCAAGGTTGGCTTTTGCCCCTGCGGCTCGGCGGTCGCAACGCCGGCGTTCGCGCTGAAGGCGAACATAGTGATTCACGCGGTCGGGCCTGTTTGGGTTGACGGGGCGCACGGTGAAGCGGCCCTTTTGCGCAACGCGTACGACTCTGCTCTTGATTGCGCAGCGGTGCACGGGGCGCAATCAATCGCTTTACCCCTCCTATCAGCGGGAACGTACGGTTTTCCGGTAGAGGTTTCGCTGGCCGTTGCTCGCGAATCAGTGCGGGCGTTTCTGAACCTGCATGACGGGGTTGACGTTGTGCTGGTGCTTTACAGCAGGGAGTCGGTGTCGGCCGGTATGGCGGCGTATCTGGACATCTCCGAATACATAGACGACACGTACGTTGACGCTCGCCCTAATCGCCGCAGTGCCGTGTTCGGCTCGTCCGCTGCTCGGAGGTCGCGGTTTGTCGGTGCCAAGTCCCCCACGCGGGAACGCGTCGCGCACGAACCGGAAGACTCGTCCTTCCATATATGCGAGACTGCTGAAAGCGGGCAAATTTGCCGCGCGGATGCGTTGGATGCCGATGCGGGGGAGGTGTCCGCAGCGCCGCTGATGGCTTCTTCCTGTATGCCGTCGGAAGATTTGAGGGGTTTCCTGGACTCGCTTGATGCTCCGTTTTCGTCCACGCTGCTTGCGCTTATCGACGAGCGAGGCATGACGGATGCGCAGGTGTACAAGCGCGCGAACATGAGTCGTCAGCTGTTCAGCAAGATTCGCTCGGATGCGGCTTACCGCCCCACGAAAAAGACCGCCCTCGCCCTGGCGGTTGCCCTTGAGCTGAATCTTGGTGAAACGAACGACCTTTTGGCACGCGCAGGCTTCACGTTGTCGCATAGCAGCAAGGCAGACGTTATCATCGAGTACTTCATAACCCGAAACAAGTTCGATATTTTTGAGATTAACGAGGCCCTTTACGCATTTGACCAGCCGCTTCTGTAACGCAGTGGGATGTCAACCGTCAGTTGACCTGCGGTAGCGACGGGCGGCGTAGAGTCTTTCCCAGAAGCGCGGCGGCAATCGGGCTGCCCGTACGATGGGAAGGACGCATCATGAAGAAAGGCCTTACTGAGCTGGTTTTCGTAATCGACCGCAGCGGGTCGATGGCCGGGCTGGAAAGCGACACGATCGGCGGGTTCAATGCCACGCCGGAGGCGCATCGCAAAGAGGCGGGCGAAGCGGTGGTGTCCACGGTGCTTTTCGATAACAAGGTGGAGGTGCTGCACGACCGGTTGCCTATCGCCAATGTGGCGCCCATCACGAACAAAGAGTATTGGGTTCGCGGCTGTACGGCGCTGCTTGATGCAGTGGGCGGGGCGGTAGCCCACATAGGCCGCGTACACGGCTACCTGCCCGAAGAGTATCGCCCTGAGCACACGATCGTGGTGATCACCACCGATGGCATGGAGAACGCCAGTCGGGAATATAGCTATGAACAGGTAAAACAGCTTATCATGCAGAAAGAGGGGGATGGATGGAACTTCCTGTTCCTGGGTGCGAACATCGATGCGGCGGCAGAAGCGGGACGCATGGGGATATCGCCGGATTTCGCCGCAACGTACGTAGCCGATGCCGAGGGAACGCGCGCGATGCATCGTGCAAGGTGCGCGGCCACGGTGTCCATGCGTGCGGGAGCGCCCATGGTAGACGGCTCGTGGAAGCATGATATCGAGCGAGACTTGGCAAGAAGAGGCGGCAAGTAAAGGCTTCTTAAATCGGTGCTGATGGTGCGGTGCGAAACCATGTCGTGCGTTCTCGTGGGCATCGTCACGATGTTCGGTATTTGAGTCGTCTTCTAGCCGAATGCGGTGGACGTACGTAAGGCGAAGGTCCTTAATCGGATGTTGGCGCGAACTCGAAATAGGCGGCATTTCCCGTGTCTATCGAATCGCTGTCGCCTGAGGGTTCGCGGCCTGATGGGCGGGCTTGTTTGCTATCATAGCCAAGTTAACGGTCTAACCGCTTTCAGCGCGCGTGGAGCTGGGTTGCGCCGGCTTCCCCGGCGTGTCCGCAGGTGCCGCCATCGTGTCGGCTTCCCCGGGCGCGTCCGCAAGTGTCGCGATTGCGCCGGCTTCCCCGGGTGTGCCCGCGGGTGCTGCTACTGCATCGGCGACAATCGGATGCGGGGTAGTTGTCGCTTTGCAGCGTGGCCGCTAACACGTGCGTTGGAATCGAAAGGAAAGAAACCAATGACCCAATACCTTACCGAGCGCGAGGTCCGCGGAATCGCGGAATACGCGCGTATCGGCCTTTCCGGGGAGGAGCTCTCCGAGATGACGGTCGATCTGAACAACATCATTGAAACGCTGCAGTCCATCAAGCAGCTGGACCTCGAGGGCGTGGAGCCTACGTTCCATCCCATCGGAAGCCTGTCCAACGTCATGCGTGAGGATGTGGAAACCGAGTCGTTCACGCAGCAGGTCGCGCTTGAGAACGCGCCGAAGCAGCAGGACGGCAGTTTCCTGATCCCGTCCATCCTGGGCGAAGGGGGCGATGCGTAATGGCCATCTCCGATATGGGCATCGCGCAGATCCGCGAGGGTCTGGCATCCAAGCAGTTCACCGCCTGCGAGGTCGCGCAGGCAAGCCTCGACCGCATCGCGCAGGCTGATTCTCAGGTGCATGCGTTCCTGGAGGTCACCTCCGAGGCCGCCATGGCCGCCGCGCAGCGCGTGGACCAGGCCATCGCCGACGGCACGTTCGATGCGCTCGGCCCGCTCGCCGGCGTGCCGGTGGCGTTCAAGGACAACATGAACATGACGGGCACGCACACCACCTGCTCCTCCCGCATGCTGGAGAACTACGTGTCCCCGTACACCGCAACGTGCGTGCAACGCATCATCGACGCCGGTGGCGTGCCGCTGGGCAAGCTGAACATGGACGAGTTCGCGTTCGGCTCCACCACCGAGTCCTCCGCGTTCGGCCCCACGCGCAACCCGTGGGACCTGGGTCGCGTCCCGGGCGGCAGCTCGGGCGGTTCGGCGGCGGCCGTCGCCGCTGGCATGGCGTGCGTTACGCTGGGCTCCGACACGGGCGGCTCCATCCGCCAGCCCGCCAGCTTCTGCGGCATCGTGGGCGTCAAGCCCACCTACGGTACGGTCAGCCGTTACGGCGTCGTGGCCTTCGGCAGCTCGCTCGACCAGGTCGGCCCGTTCGCACGCAGCGTCGAGGACGCCGCCGCCGCGATGGACGCCTTGTGCGGCCATGACCCCCTGGACTGCACGTCGCAGGACGTGAAGGCCGGCTTCCGCGCTGCATGCCAGCAGGATGTCGCGGGCATGCGCGTCGGCGTGGTCCGCAGCTTCATGGATGCCAAGGGCCTGTCCTCCGAGGTTTCGGAGCGCGTGTCCGAGGCCGCTGCCAAGCTCGAAGCCGCCGGCGCCACCATCGTCGAGGTCGACCTGCCGCATATCGACGCCGCCATCAGCGCTTACTACGTGTTGGGCCCGTGCGAGGCGTTCTCCAACCTGGCCCGCTTCGACAGCGTGCGCTACGGCTACTGCGAGGAAGGCCACAAGGACCTGGGCAGCCAGTACGAGGCAAGCCGAGCCCATGGTTTCGGTGAAGAGGCGAAGCGCCGCATCATGCTGGGCAGCTACCTGCTTTCCGCCGGCGTGTACGAGCAGTACTACTATCCGGCCCAGCAGGTCCGCACGCTCATCACGCAGGACTACCGCAACGCCTACGAGCAGTGCGACGTCATCTTGGCGCCCACGGCCCCGGCTACGGCGTTCAAGTTCGGCGAGATCGCCGATCCGGCAACCATGTACCTGTCCGACGTGTTCACCATCTCCATCAACATCGCCGGCAACGGCGGCATGAGCGTGCCGTGCGGCTTGGGTGCGCAAAGCGGCATGCCCGTGGGCGTGCAGCTTATCGCCCCGCAGTTCAAGGACGAGAACATGTTCCGCGCCGCCATGGCGCTCGAGGCCGCCTACGGCAAAGCCCCCGTGGCCCCGAACTTCGCCGACGGGAAGGTGATTGAGTAATGCGTAAACTTGAAGAGGTTTTGCAGGATTGGGAGGCAGTCATCGGTCTGGAGATCCATGCCGAGCTGACCACGTTGAACACGAAGATGTTCTGCGGCTGCAAGCTTGAGTTCGGCGCCGACCCGAACACGCACACCTGCCCGGTGTGCCTGGGCCTTCCGGGCGCTCTGCCCGTGCCGAACAAGGCTGCTATCGAGTCCATCGTGCTTGCCGGCCTGGCCACGAACTGCGATATCGAGAAGCACAGCATGTTCTATCGCAAGAACTATATGTACCCCGACATGGCCAAGAACTTCCAGACCACGCAGGGTCCGGTGGCATTCTGCATGCGCGGTCATCTCGACCTGGACGTCGATGGTCCGGCGGCCAAGGAGCGCGGCGATATCGCCGGCCTGAAGCCGGGCGAGACGTGCGAGAACGTCACCGTCACCGATTCCGGTTACACGGCGCACGTGGGCATCACGCGTATCCATATGGAGGAAGACGCTGGCAAGATGATCCACGTCGGCGGCGACGAGGGCCGTATCGCGGGCGCTACGCACTCGCTGGTTGACTACAACCGCGCTGGCACGCCGCTTATCGAGCTGGTCACCGAGCCTGATTTGCGTACGCCCGAGGAGGCGCGCCTGTTCATGCAGAAGCTGCGCCAGATCTATCTGGCCATCGGCATCTCCGACTGCTCCATGGAGGAAGGCTCCATGCGTTGCGACGGCAACGTCAGCCTGCGTCGCCGCGGCTCCACGAAGCTGGGCGTGAAGACCGAGCTGAAGAACATGAACTCCTTCAAGAACCTGCATGACGGCTTGGCCTACGAGATTTGCCGTCAGGCCGAGGTTCTGGAAGAGGGTGGCCAGATTTACCAGGAAACCCGCCATTGGGACCCCACCATGAAGCACACCATCGTCATGCGCGTGAAGGAAACCGCTGACGACTACCGCCTGTTCCCTGAGCCCGACTTGGCGCCCTATGACCTTTCCGATGAGTTCATCGAAGGCGTCCGCGCCAAGCTGCCCGAGCTGCCGGACCAGAAGGCCGCTCGCTTCGCCGAGGAGTTCGGTCTGTCCGCGTACGATGCTCGCCATCTGGTCGACCATCGCGCCACGGCCGACTTCTTCGAGGCATGCATGGAGGTTGCGGGCAAGGACGCCGTCAAGCTGGCGAAGCCCGTTGCCAACCTGGCCATCAACGACGTCACCGCATGGCTCAACGCCAGCGAGGATGCCGATCTTGCGCAAAGCCCGCTTACGCCCGCCCGCGCGGTGGAGCTGGTGAAGCTGCTCGCCGAGGACGCCATCTCGTCCAAGCAGGCTAAGCAGGTGTTCTCCGCCATCATGGACGAGGACAAGGACCCCTCGGCCATCGTCGAGGAGCGCGGCATGAAGCAGGTGTCGGATACCGGCGCCATCGAGGCCGTCGTGGACGCCATCATCGCGGCCAACCCCGACGAGGTTGCCCGCTACAAGGAAGGCAACACGAAGGTCATCGGGTTCTTCGTGGGCCAGTGCATGAAGGAGATGCGCGGCCAGGGCAACCCGAAGATCATCAACCAGCTGCTGGCGAAGAAGCTGGCAGAATAGCGCAAGCGCAGCTTGCGGGTTGCGTTTAGCGACTTGCTGGCTGTGTACGCGGTAGCTGGTTGGTTGCGAGGGCGCGGTCCGCAGTCGAGGCGGGGAGCCAACGCAAACGCAATCGCAAACGCAAACGAGGAGCCGCTGATAAGCGGCTCCTCGTGCGTTATGGGGCAAAGAGCTCTGCGTGCAGGCGCTCCTATCGCATCACCTTGGCTAGCACTTTGGCTAGCTTCTCCGGGTCGATGGGCTTGGAGACGTGGGCGTTCATTCCGCTGGCTAGCGAGCGCTTCACATCCTCGGCGAACGCGTTCGCGCTGGTCGCCACGATGGGCACATCGGCGGCGTCGGTGCGGTTCAGGCAGCGGATGCGGTGCGCGGCGGTAAGCCCGTCCATGACCGGCATCATGACGTCCATCAAGACGATGTCGTAGCGCCCAACAGGGGACTGCCTGAACGCGTCCACCGCCTCCTGGCCGTTTATCGCCTTATCCACAGTGAATCCCATGTCGCCGAGCACGTACGTGATGATCTCCATGTTCAGCTCGTTGTCCTCGGCGACCAAGGCGTGCTTTCCGGTGAAATCGACGTGCTCGGCGTTTGCGCCCACCGACTTGCCGACCGCGTCGGTTATCGGCAGCGGTATCTCGAAATAGAACGTGCTGCCTTGCCCCAGGCGGCTGTTCGCGTGGATGCGATCGCCCATCATGAGCACGATGCGGTTGCTGATGGCAAGTCCCAGCCCCGTGCCTTGTTGGCGGGCGTCTGTGGTGTCTACCTGCTCGAATTTGGCGAAGATGCGATCGATGTCCTCCTCGGCGATGCCCACGCCCTTATCGGTGACGGCGAAGTACACGTTCGCCGTTCGGGTGTCGTTCGCCCGGACGCCGACCCTCGCAGCCTGCGTGCCGGCATCAGCAGCCTCGCAGCCCGCCGAAAGCATATCCGCCGCCGCGCCTTCCGTTGCCCGCGCGTCAGCCCGCGCGGCCTCGCAGCCCGCCGGCAGCGCCCCTGCGGCGCCGGCAGTCCGCTCCTCGATGGTCACCGTGATGGTGCTGCCGTCGTCGGAGTACTTCACCGCGTTGCCCACCAGGTTGATGAGCACCTGGTTAAGGCGCAGCGCATCGCCCATGAACCAATCGTGCTGCATCCGCATGTCCACGACCAGCTTCTGGTTGCGCGCGGCAAGGCGGCCGGCGCTTACGGCGTTGAGCTCCTCGACTACATGGCTCATGCTGAAGGGCGCATCGCCGAGCAGCATCTTGTTGTTCTCGATCTTCGTCATATCCAAGATGCCGTTGAGCAGGTCGAGCAGATACAGCGACGACGCGTGCACCTTGTTCAGGCAATCGACGCGGCGCTCATCGCTCTGCTCGGGCTTCAAGGCTATCTCGGTCATGCCGATGATGCCGTTCATGGGCGTGCGGATCTCGTGCGACATGCGCGCGAGGAAGTCGGACTTCGCCTGCGCAGATAGGTCGAGTTCCTCTTGGTTGATGCGGTTTTGGATGATCGTGCCCACCTCGCGCAGAGTGTTCGCGGTCTCATCGTCGTCGAAGGCCTTGCCGGCGTTGCTCAGGAAGAACACGGCCCCCGAGTATTTCCCCGCGTTCGTCATAGTGAACGCGACGCCGTCGCAGCAAGCGCGCACCTCCTGGCACATGGCGAAGATGGGCATCTCGCTCACGGGATGCACCAGGCCCTGCTCGCCGAATCGCTGCAGCGTGTCGACGGCCTCCCGCGAAAGCGGGAACACGGCCCCCTCGTCGATGCCCGGGATGGGGCCGAAGAAGTAGCGCACCGATGCCGTCTGATAGTCTTCCTGGAACGACGTGATGAACAGGTTGGTCACGTCGAGTTTCTCGTTCAGCCGCCGCATGAGCAGGTCCATGCCCGCCGCCAGCGAAAGGCGTCGGTCGAGCAGGTTCAGCGTCAGAGCCGGCAAGGTCATGTCCTCGACGTGGCTGAACGAGGATATGGGGTCGAACGGCCTCGGCTCGAACGCGCCGTCCATAGACGGGTCCCAGCATGCGCAGGCTGCGCGATGCCCTATCGATGCCTGAAGCGCCGTGCGCG
This sequence comes from uncultured Senegalimassilia sp., assembly GCA_934661765.1. The sequence continues at coordinate 14,133 of CAKUJT010000021.1, read as the reverse complement.
CCCGGCGAAGCAGCTCGGAGGTGCTGCTCCTGGCGTCCTCCGCCGATGCCGCGCCTACGTGGAAGCTCAGCTCCAGCACTCCGGGGCGGACCAATCGCGCGAACCGGCGCTGCAGCTCGGCCGCCTCGCCGATCGCATCGCTGGCGCATTTGCCGGGAAGCCAGCAGGCGAACTGCCCGGCGCCGACGCGCACCAGGATGGCGTCGTGGTTGCCTCTGTCGCGGTTGAAGGCGCGCATGACCTTGGCCAGCTCATTGAGCAGCACGTCGCCGAAGGGGATGCCGTAGTCGCGCACGATGTTCGCGAACCCGTCGATCTCGACGACGACAAGCTGCCCCGCGTCCGCGTCCGCGTCCGCGTCCGCGCGCGCCGCGGCGATGGCGTCCATGCCAGGCTCGAAACGATATGTCGACGTCGCGGGGTCGAGCGCCTGCTTGCGCGCGGCTTCGATTTCGCGACGCTTTCGGTCGTCGATGTCGTGGATGACGCATACCATGCAGTCCTGCTCGTTATCGGCGTCCTGAACACGCGACGAGCTCACCTCGAGCCAACGTCCTTGCGGCGAGCACTCGGTCACGGCCTCCACCTGGATGGTCGTCTCCTGCATCTGGCTTACAGCCTGCTCGATGGCGTCTATCGCCTCGGGATGCGCGCTATCGCGACGGAACAGGTCCCAGAAGCGCTCCGTCTCGTACACGCCGTCGTCGAGGGAGTTCACGATCTCGATGGTGCCCTTGTCGGGGCAGTAGGTGAAGAACGCGTCGTTCGTGCCCTTGACGGCAAGGCGGTAACGCTCTTTCTCCTCGTTGAGCATGTGCTGCTTCTCCAGGCCGTCCTCGGTGAGGTCGATGATGACGCCATGGAGTTGGTCGACCTCGGTGACGGGGGTGCGGAACGCGCGCAGCTTCTCAATGCCTCCTTGCACGCTTTCGATCAGACCCCTGAGCGGTCGGTTGATGGCACGCGAGACCAGCGCCACCAGCACCAGGCATCCGAGGGTGGTAAGGCCGATGGTCACGCCCAGGCGGTGGTACAGCGAGTTGCCTGCGGCGAAGATGGAATCCTTGGAGAACAGCCCGACGACCGTCCAGCTCGTGTCGTCATAAGGCACGATGCCTGAGTACAGCTTGAGCGGTTCTGCGATCGCGTACACTTGCTGATCGCCTATGCTGACGTCCTTGACCTTCATAAGGCCCGCATTGCGCGTTTCCTCGAGTGCGAAGGTGGGCCCTTCGGCGTTCACCGCGTTGTAGAGCACGCCGTTTCCTGCGATGATCCGGTACGAGCCGTCGCCGTCTTCCAGAGCAAGGGCGTAGCCGCCGGCTTCGCTGCCGCTCAGCTCGGATATGGGGAAGCACGTGTCCGCCAGATACGCGGTGGACACCTCGATTCCCAGCACGCCGTACACTTGACCGTTGAGCATGAGCGGCACCGAGTAGGCGATCATGCGGTAGCTGTCGCTCGGATTGCCCTCCAGCACGAACGGCTGCGACCAATATGCCATGGCCTTCGCATCGGCGCCCGGGTTTTGCAGGGCGGCCTCGTAGGGCTTGTAGAAGAAGTCGTCGGCGCTGCGCACGCCGCTGCCGGCAAGGTGCAGCTTCGGCGCCCAGGTGTTGTCAAGGGCGATGGACGCGTCGCGGGCGATTTCCTTGTCCCCTCGCTCGAGCAGCAGGTCGGAATAGGTGTCCGAGGTGCCGGTGGGGTCGGAATCGCGCAGGAACGCCCCGACGTGGTCTTGCGCGACGGAAAGGTCGCCGCCGTTTCCCAAAATCAGGTACACGCCGCTGGTGGTGTTGGCTCCGATAACGGAGAGCAGCCGCGGGAAGGTGGCGGCTACGAAGGCCTCCTTCTGATCGTCATCGGCAAGGAACTCCGACACGTCGAGGCCCGATTGGGCAAGTTGGTCGGAGAGGGCGGAGTTGAAGATGACGGTCTCGCGGGATATGCCGGACCAGCTTTTGACCATAGCGCTTTCCAGGTTCACCTTGCGGTTGTCCACCGCGCGTGCGTCGATGGAGATGGCGTTACCCTCAAGCGTGCTCTTCACTCCGCTGAACGTGAGGACCGAGATGGGCAAGGCGCCCTGGATCAGGACGATCGCGGCAAGCGAGATTATGAGCACTCGAAAGAAAGATATCTTTCGCTTCCCCTTTGCGGCGCTTTTGCCCGTGCTCGCGCCTGTGCTCGTACCCGCGCCTGCGCCAGAGCCTATGTTCTTGCGTTCGTTATGCACTTTTTGCTACTCCGTGCCCTCGGCTGCGGCTTGGAGCTGCTGGCGGAAGGATGCGTACCATTGCTCGAACGCGGCATCGCCCACGTACGGCTCAAGCGCCTCGGCGTGCGACTGGCCGGCGGCCATGGCTGCCTGAACAGCCTCTTTGTCGGCGGTTGCCTTGTCGCTGAGCGAATAGTCGAGCACCTTGCGCGCGGCATAGGCGTTGTCGAAGCTCTTAAGCGAGTACAGTTCCACGTCATCGAAGGAGTCCATGGCCATGGCGATGCAGTCGCGGGTCTTAGGGCTCACGGAGAGGTTTTCATCCCGAATCGCGCTATCGAGCTCGTCGATGTTGTTCGCGTCGGTTCGCACGGGCAGGTACGACGACGTCGCCGCGAAGCGCAGGTTGTTCTGCTTCTCCGTGAACCATTTCAGGAACTCGCAGGAAGCGTATTCGTGTTGCTCGTCGGATTTCGCCACCGCCATGCTGGCTCCTTGCTGAGGGGCCACGGCGTTTCCGCCCTCGAAGGTGGGCGGCATGATGATACGATAGCCGATCTCGTGCGTCCCGTCGTCGTCGACCACCTGGTCGGGGAAGTACGCCGCCGATGCGGTGGAACCCGTGTAGCAGATGATGTCACCCGTCTTCATGTCGTCGGAGCGGAACTTGCCCTTGGCGTCGAAATAGCCGCTGACGAAGGGAACGTAGTAGTTGTCCCACAGGCGGCGGATCTTGTCCTTGTCGGCGTTCACCTGGGCTTTGCCGCTGGTGTCGGGCGCGAGCAGGTCGACGCCCATCTGCTTCATGCCGATGATGAAGTAGTTGGACAGGGAGTCTCGGCCGTAGAAGGCTTTGCCGTCGTTAGGGATGTCGGGCGTCAGCGCGTCGGTGTACTCGTAGTAGCGCTTCGCGGTGGCCGCGATGCCCTCTTGCGTTGCCAGGTCGTCGACGGTTGCGCCGGTGGCCTGGGCGAACGGCTCCCAGTCGGTTTCGTCGAGCATGGTCACCTCGGTGGACTTCGCCACCGGCAGTAGGTACAGGGAGTCGTCGTTATCGAAGCGGCCTTCGTCAAGGTAGTCGGGCACGTAGCTGGAAAGCTCGTCGGAGGTGAAGTAGTCCGTTAGGTCTACGAGCTTGCCCTGCTTCTGCACGTTGTAGGCCGTGTCGGCGTAGGAGGAGAACACGTTGGGCATCTGGTCGGCGCCGACTTCGCCTGACGACGAGTCGGCGACGGCCTTCTCCAGCTCGGCGACCGACCCTTGGGTCTTGCTCTTCACGTAGATGCCCTTCTCCTTGCCCACGGTGGAGTTGAACTCGGATACCAGGCTGTCGAAGGACGCCTGCTGGGCGCCGTTGTAGTAATCCCATACGGTGATGGTGGTGGGGTTGCTCGGGTCCAGCTTGACGGCGGCTTTCCCGCCGTCGTCGGCGCAGCCGGTGGATAGCGTTGCCGCAAGGATGCCGGCAAGGGCGAACGCGGCAAGCGCGGCTTTTCGGGGGCGGATGCGGCCCGTGCTGCGGCTGCGATAGCTGCCGCAGCCTTCCTTGGTGACGCTTTCCGCATGGCGGTTGCCGTGGTCGCGCGCGGCAGGGACGCTTTCCGCGCTGCTGGCTGCGGCGTGGCGGTTGGTGCGCATATGCATACTGGATTCCTCCTAGTGCTCGGCCGGCGTGGTTTCGGCGCTGGTCGAAGGTTCCGTATCGGTTGGGCGAGCTTTCGTGGCCTCGGCAGCCGGGCGGGCGGCGGCATCGCTGCCCGCGTCGTCGCCCGAGCCATCGCCGCCATCATCGGCGAGGTCGGCGCCCGCAGCGTCGGCCTTGTCGAGTTTGTCAGCGGGGTGCCAAATCCCATCATACCCGTTAATGCCGGCGGAATCGGCGATTCGCCCTGCTTCGCCGGCGAATTTTGCGTTTGCGGCGCCATCCGGCTCGTTTGTCGGCGGCGCGACGGAGTCTCTCGTGTCCACGCGGTCGACCACCACGGTGGACGGCGGCTCGACGGTTCGTCGGTGCGTTGCCGGTCGTCGAGCAGGCGCTCGGGCTCGGCGCTGTGGTCGCGGGCGAGCTCGATGATGCCCTTGATGGCGCGCCGAGGGTGCCGCGTGTTCATCGAGGATCGCGGTGCCGCTGCGCCGTCCGGCGCGCAACTGCGCTGATGCTGTCGGGTTCGCCCGCTTCGCCGGCGGGTCGTTTACAATGGGCGGCATATGCAGGAAAGCCTGGTTGGAGGGCGGGCGCGTGCCCGTGCCGCATCGGACTGAGGCCGGCCGCGTAGGGCGTATGCCCGCGACGCGCCCGATCGCGCCCGCGCAACCGGGGAGAAACCGCTAGAAGCGAAGGAAACCTTATGAGCGATATCGATGTGCGCGCCGAGCTTGCGCATTGGATTGAGAACGTGCAGGATGCCGATCTGGCGGCCGAGCTGGCCGATATGCAGACGAAGGCCGACGCCGGCGACGACGCCGCGATGACTGACGCCTTCTTCCAGAACCTGTCGTTCGGCACCGCCGGCTTGCGCGGCGTGCTGGGCGCCGGCACGAACCGCATGAACATCTACACGGTGGGCCGCGCCACGCAGGGCTTCGCCGATTACCTGAACGCGAACTTCGACAACCCCTCCGTCGCCATCGCACGTGACAGCCGCAACAACGGCGAGCTGTTCGTGCGCACCACGGCCGCCATCATGGCCGCCAACGGCGTGACGGCCTACGTGTACCCGCGCATCTCCCCGGTTCCCACGCTTTCGTGGGCCGTGCGCGACCTGGGCTGCTCGGGCGGCATCTGCATGACCGCCAGCCACAACCCCGCGCCGTACAACGGCTACAAGGCCTACGGTCCCGACGGCTGTCAGATCACCAGTCAGGCTGCCGCCGCCATCTCCGCTGCCATCGCCGAAACCGACGCGTTCTCCGGCGTGAAGTCCATGGACTTCGATGAGGCCGTGGCATCGGGCAAGGTCAAGTGGATCGAAGACGCCGTGCTCGAGCGCTACTACGACGCGGTGCTGGCGCAGTCGGTGAACAACCTGTCCGACGAGCAGATCGCCGCCGCCCCGCTGAAGCTGGTGTACACGCCGCTCAACGGCACGGGCCTGGTTCCCGTGACCACCGTGCTCGCGCGCGCGGGCGTCTCCGACGTCACCGTGGTGCCCGAGCAGGAGCAGCCCGACGGCAACTTCCCCACGTGCCCGTACCCCAACCCCGAGATCCGCGAGGCCATGCAGAAGGGCATCGACCTGTGCGAGCAGGTGCATCCCGACCTGCTGCTGGCCACCGACCCCGACGCCGACCGCGTGGGCGTGGCCTGCAAGGATGGCGACGACTATACGCTGCTGACCGGCAACGAGATGGGCGTGCTGCTGCTTGACTACGTGTGCCGCATGCGCGCCGAGCGCGGCGAGGACCTGGCGAGCAAGGTGGCCGTGACCACCATCGTGTCGTCGGCCATGGTCGACGCGCTGGCCGCGGAATACGGCTTCGAGCTGCGCCGTTGCCTGACCGGCTTCAAGTACATCGGCGACATCATCACCGAGCTGGCCGACGCGGGCCAGGCCGACCGCTTCATCTTCGGCTTCGAGGAGAGCTACGGCTACCTGTCCGGCGACCACGTGCGCGACAAGGACGCCGTGAACGCCAGCCTGCTCATCTGCCAGATGGCTCAGGAGTACAAGCTGGCGGGCAAGAACCTGGCGCAGGCCATGCGCGACCTGTACGCCAAGCACGGCTGGTGGCTCAACCGCACCGTGTCGCTGTCCTACCCCGGCGCCGACGGCGCGGCGAAGATGGCCGACCTCATGGCGGGCCTGCGCACGAACGCACCGGCTGAGCTTGCCGGCCGCAAGGTCGAGGCCGTGGTCGACTACCAGGGCGGCGTGAACGGCCTGCCTTCCGCCAACGTGGTGGAGTTCGACGTGGAGGGCGGCAACAAGGTCATCGTGCGCCCGAGCGGCACCGAGCCGAAGATCAAGCTGTACGTGTTCGCGAAGGACTCCAGCCGCGAGGCAGCCGACGCGCTGCTCGACGAGCTGGAGGAGGCAGGTCGCAAACTGTTGGCGTAAGCGGTCGGCGCGCAACGGCGTCGCATGTGAAAGCGCGGCAGGGGCTGAGCGGCCTGCTCCGTTCGGGCGACTTGCCGCGTTTTCCGTGTATTACGTTGGTTGCGAGAGGCACTTGCAAATTGCTGGTTTAGAGAAAGGCGGCCGTGTAGGCCGCCTTTCTTGTTTGGAGTAGCGTGACTCTGAGTTAACGTGGCCCATGGCGCTCAAGGAGAATCGGCAAAGCGTGAATGGGAGAACCTTTGCCGGTTGTTCTTGCTGGTCCGCCAGGTAGCCTTCCATCTTTTCCGTGCGTTCCATCGCCCATTTTTGAACTCGACCCAGAATCTCCTCGAGCTCGCTTTCTGAAAGGGCTCTATCTCTCAATCGTTTGCCGATAACGAAATCGCCATGTTCGCTTCTCTCAAAAGGCCTGCCTGTTGCAATGTCTTTGGGAGCGTAGTCTTTGTTTCCTCCCTTGCCCAGATCCTCCACAAAATCGTCGAGCATGAAGAAGTCCACGTAATCATCGAAGCTGCTGAACATATCTAAAAAGGTTTCCATGCTGTTTTCGCCCGAGGGGTTCTTAACCTCGTTTTTCAAAAGGGCGATCTTTTCGTTCCCTTCGACATCCTTGATTTCGAACTTTTCGAAATAGCTCTTCACTTCGAGCAACGTTAAATCAGGGCGATCTTCTATATTGCTTTTAGCGCCCCTTTTGCAGTTGTACGTGCATTTACGGTCGCCCTCGACGCTGTTCGTCGGCCAGACAAATGCGCCGCCGAGGGTTCTTGTGTCATGCACGTATTCGGAAATAAACGCTGCTGCCATTTCCTTGTCTTCAGCCAACCCGAAGTATCTATACAGGGGGTAGAAACTTTCTTCGTTATCCCTTCTCTCATTCATATATTTGTATGTGCCGAACAATGCGCTGAATCCGAGCTGATCGGAGGTCAGCCTGAGCACTTTGTTGCCTTCCTTATCGAAAACAAGTATTTTCGACTCATCGGACTCAGTCTTGCCGCTGTTTCCAAGATCGCCCTCTGGATTTTTGGCCTCTGAGCGCACATTGATGCCCGCTTTGGTGGGGGAAACGAATTCGTAGGGCTTTTTGCATTCTTCAGCCCGAAGATTCAAGAATAGGGTCAGCCAATTGTAGTAAGAAGTGCTCTGGAGGTCTTGTACCCCATCGGGATCCATATACAGATCGTCGCCTATCCCACCAGGTGATTCGCTGCCCGCTTCGTCTGGCGCCTTCGAGTATTCGATCAGCGCTTCCGCATAATCGCTCACAAAACCGGGCTTCTCGAATCTAAGATACCCCATAGCAATCCCTCCTCACATCGGGCAAAAACGGCGTGTTCATCAGCATGATATGCGCCTTGCTGCAAGCCGGCCCATGTCTGCCGCTGCCGGCTTGCGGCCCCATTCCGCCGCGTCTGCGCCGCCTGCGCATTCGGTCGGCGCGTCTCGCCGCGCTTGGGCGTTGGCCCCGCGGCAGCAGACTTCGGCGGCAGGCGGCCTGCTAAGATAGCCCCGGGCCCGAGTACTTGCCCGTCTTCGAGTCGAAGGTGAGCAAAGGCACCTCGCCATATCGCACAACGTTTCCGTCGACGTAGTAGTGGCTTGCCCCGTCATGCCATATGCCACGGTAACCGGGTATCCCGCTCACGGTCTCGGTGTTGATGTGCCCCGCGATCACGTCAAGCTCGAAATGCCGGCCGGCGTACTCGGGCGACATCGCGGTGAACCACTCGGGTGGCGTGCACGCCTTCCAAAGGTCGCCGGCCTCCTCGTCGATGCCGGCATGTACGAAGACCTGGCCGAACTCGGATTCGTAATAGTACAGAAGCGACCGTATCCACTCTACTACGTCACCGTGGCCCTCCACGATGCGCTCGACGGCAAGACGGTAGGCGTCCTCGAACCTTTTCGCTAGCAGCAGGTCGCGTACTTGCCCGAACTCCTCTGGGGTCAGGAAGCTCGCCGCGGTGCTGAGGTTGCTGTCGGTAAGCATCCAGGTGCGGGCGGAGTCCGCGCCCCCGACCCCGTCGACGTACTCGAGCAGCATCTCCTCGTGGTTGCCCCTCAAGGCCATGATGCGCTCCCCGTAGCGCTCTTCGAGCTGCATGATCAGCTCGAAGACGCCGAGCGAATCGGGGCCCCTGTCGCAGTAATCGCCGAGCAGGACCAGCTTCGAATCCGGGTCGTCAAGGTCGATGGTGGAAAGCGCCTCTTTGAACGGCTCAAGACACCCATGGATATCAGACATCGCGTAGATCTTCATCGCGCCACCAACTCCTCGCCGTCGACCGTAACCGTCAGGGTTGTCCCGGGAGCGAAAACGACCTCTTTGGGCTTTCCGTACTCGTCTAGGAACGCCTGATCGGACAAGTAAAAGTAGTCGTACAGGAGGCGAGCGCATTCCCGCTTGTCGCGCATTCGCTCGAAATGGCGGACGAGGTCGGCTGTGCGGAAATAGGTTGCGCCGGGATGGACATCCTCGGTGTTCCTGGCTATCCACATGGGGTTAGCAAGCACCTCCCGGCCGAACACAGCAGGAGACATCCCGGTGATGTCCTGCGCCTGCTTGCGCATAAGCGTGGGCGATTCGCCCTCCGCAGCTGCGAGCCTTTCGGCAGCGCCTGCGTAGTCATCCCAACGTTTTCTCATATCTTTATCCTATCCTGTTGAACAAAAGATGTACCGAGCATAATACATAAAGCTTAAGATTTATAGTGTTTTATGCTAGTAAATATTTACCGGTTCAAGAATGTCGAAGCATTTTGTATGTACCCGCAACCATAATAACTACCTCGTAATTCAGTCGCATATAAAGATTAGGGCTATTAAGGCATCTCTCCCAGATGTCCGAAAATATACATTGACTACAATCTACGATATGAATATTATAGACAATATATTCTACCTGCATTGCAACTTGCAATGCAGGAGAAAGCAATGTGCAAATGAGAAAAGCCAGAGAGCGGGAATCCCGCCATGTCGGCGAAATGGGACAAGGGAGAGTGGAGGCACGGTGGCGACACCTGCCCGCCTAGGCCGTGCCCTGCACGGTCGATTCTGGTTCAACAGGGCGAAGAAAAACACGACGAAGGGGGACAGGGCATGGAAAACGCCGTGCAATTCGCTAGGATCGATACCCTGATTCCGTACAAGGAACCTACATTTGCGCCGAAGAGGCGAATGGGCAAGCTCGACCTAAAGTGGTCGATGTGGGCCATAGCGGCCAAGCTCGGGCGCTATCTGCTCTCTGGCGTCGATGAAGCGCGTATCGGGGCGATAGCCAAATCCTGCGCGGCGTGGGCTCTGGACGCACCCGCATCTGACCTTTCTCCGTTCGATCCCCCGGAACGCGAGAAGCGGTTAATCGAGAGAAACGTGGATGGCCCGTACAGCTGCTTTCTCGCAAAAGAACCCGCGAAGATCCTGGTCGTGGCTCATCATGGCAAGGCAAAGAAGCGGGCGCGTTTTCGCCACGGCTGGATAATCGGCTATGCGAACGAGGGCAATTTGGAAGTGGTTAACGAGGCTCTTGAGGACTTGCTGTGCACGACCGACGAGGGCAATTTGGAAGTGGTTAAGCTTCCGACCGTGCTTGGCCTCATGGATATCGTATCAAGCGCAGGCAGCGCCGAGGCTCTTGAGGACTTGGTGTGCACGACCGTGAAGAGGGCTTGGCTCGAGAGAGCGGCTCGCTTTCGCCGCTACTTCGAGACGATGGAGGAGCGCGGCTGCGTGGAGATGAATCCCGGGGAGGAGGCATGGGCGATCATCCGCATGCACGACGAGCATGGCGAAACGGGCTGCTTGGTCCTCGGCGAAGTGCATCGTTTGTTCGTCTACGGTTCGCCTTCCGAAATTGATAACTTCGCTGAGTGTGAAGCCGAAAATCAAAAGCATTGGGCCATGGAGGACGTGCGCCGCGTCCTGACAGAGGACGGCTTCTTCGATTCCCCCGTCATGGTCGGTGACGCTCTGCGCGAGCTTGCGCAGCGGCGTTGGGACGAAGAGGCCTGCCGCGAGCTCAACCGTCGATACGCCGAGCACAGCGCCTGCGTTTTCGAGGACAAGAAGAGCTGCGACAAGGCGCATCGCGTCGTCGCCCAGACGGGCTACCTTGCCGAGACGTTCCGCAACGTTGAGGTCGACGAGGATGTGGACCTCTCGGTTTTCCAGTCCCTTGTCGAGGAGTTCCGCACCCGCGATGCGGCGGGCGAGCTGCCTCCGGTCAACAAGTCGGCAATCTCCCTGCGATTCCGCAAATGCGGGCGCCATCAGGCCCTAGGCCTCTACGCGCCGTCGCTCAACGCCGTCGCAGTCGATCCCCGTGCTCCGCGATCGCTGCTGCATGAGTTCGCGCATGCTTACGATTTCGAGAAGGGGCAGCTCTCCATCCAAGAGGGGTTTAGCAGCATTCTGCACTGCTTCAGGGAAAATTTCGACACGAAGGGTATAGGCGAGCGCAAGAGGGATTACTGCGAGACCCCCACCGAGGTCTTTGCCCGCGCTTGGGAGATCTTCGCCGTCGCTCGCGGCGCGGGCGGATCGTTCGTCGACACGATGGAGTCCTACCAAGCCAACGTAGCCTACCGCCCGCTCATCGACGCTATCGGCATGATAGACGAGTACTTCCTCGGCATCCTCTCCGATTCCCGCCCTGATGCAGACCGGATAGAAGAGCCCTAATAGCTTCGATTCTCAAGCTTGCTGCAGGGTTTGTGAGCTTTTTCGCGTTTTCTTCCTTGAAACGTGACAAGGGATGGGTGTGCGTCACGTTTTTGCGCGCAGACGGCTTGCGAAAAGCGGTTGCGAATTGCTGGCTTTTGGGAAGGGCGGCCGAAGGGGCTGCCCTTCTTGTCTGGGAAAAATGTGACATCGTGTTTACAAAATACGGCGCAGTGCGATAATTGATTAGACAAAGATAACTTTTGGTTGTAAATGTTACCGCAGCCGGTTTTGCGGCCCGGTTTTGCCGTCGGCGCGAACATCCGCGGACCGATGGCGAATGAGCGGGTGGTTTCGGGACGTTCGCGCCAAAGGCATGCGCTGGGAGCAGGCACGCATGAAGCTTACGCAGGAAGATATTCGCCTATTGCACGCATCGCCCGTGTTCAGCGGCATTCCCGGCCAAAGTCGCCTAGAGCTGCTGCGTGAGGTGGATGCGCGCAGTATCGATTTGCCGGAAGGCCAGCTGCTGCGTCGTGCCGGCGATTGCATGGATTTTTACCCAGTGGTTGTTTCGGGCATCGTGCAAGCAAGCATGCCGCAAGGTGGGCAAGACCGCCCGGTGGCGCAGTTCGGCTCGGGTGAGTCGTTTGCCGAGGCCGTGCCGGCGACGCTTAAGCATACGCCGGTGAATATTCGTGCGCTTGAGCCCACGAGCATACTGTGCATCCCCGCAAAGCAACTCGAATCGTGCACGAGCTCGCATGCGTTTCTGCTGCGCGAAAACCTGTCGACCGAAATGTCGAAGAAGATAGGCGTGCTTACGCAAACGCTCTCCGTGGTGGGCGAGCCGCGTCTTTCCGACCGCATCATGGCGTATTTGCGCACGCTACCCCAGGACGCGGACGGTCGCGTAGAGGTTCCCATGAATCGCCAGGAATGGGCCACGTATCTGCGTGCCGCCGACAAATCGCTCATTCGCGAACTAAGCACCCTGCAAAAAGAAGGCGTGCTAGAAGTGGATGGCCGCTTCATCCGCGTGCTATAGGTAGTAGCCCTTCGGCTAGAGGGAACGCCAAGCGCGATCTGACGGATGCGAAGCCTCTGCAACGACCAATCCCACGTGCAACGCGCGTCTGTCTTTGGAAGACAAGCGTGATGAGATAGAAAGGGTTGTGCGCTTCACAAGGACCGAAATCCCCAGATTCGTCTATGAAAACGCTCAGGTTTGGGCTTATAGGACAAAATGTGTGTCCCTACGGAACATGTGTTCCCCGTTGCTAATCTAGCCAAAACGGGAATGGGTCTTTGCGGTGAAGCTCTTCCCAAACGACCCTATCGCCCCATTCCGGCCTCCCGTCGTCGTGCTTCCGGGACGCCGAATAGACGTCGTAGAGCAGGTCGACGTCGGAGTCCCTCGGCATGGTAGCCAGCTTCTCCTTGGCGGTCCTCGCGTCCCCGGAGTGCGCGTGGCACCACCAGAACACCGCCTTCACGCGCTTCAGGGTCGTGAGGCCCCTATGGTTTCGAAGGACGGCCCTGAGCTGGGCGTTCACGCCTCCCTCTATCTTGTTATTGGTGTATGGGAGCGGCCCGGCCTTCGTGAGCTCGGGGTCGAGGTAGGTGAACAGCGTCCCCGCGGAGACCAGCGACGAGAGCGGCCTCCTCGCCTTCCTGAGCCTCTCGTGCGTATAGGCCCGCTTGCCATCGACGAGCGTGGTGTCCTCCAGGAAGTCGGCCCAGAAGCCGCACCAGTCGAGATAGCGCTCGCGCCACAGCTCCGCCTGGTGCAGCGTCTTGATGTGCGTGAGGTCGAGGGCGATCTGGTACAGCTCCCGTCCCGCCTGGAGCTTCGGCCTCGTCGTCGTGCACATCCTGACCTGGGCGTACGCATGGAACAGGCATCTCTGCACCTTGGTCCGGGGCCAGGCCGCGCGCACGGCCTTGGCGAAGCCGCTGCCGCCGTCGGCGACCACGACGTCGGGCGCCGGTATCGGCTCCATGAGCGCCGACCACGCCCTCGAGTTCTCGGATTGCGCCATGTACCACGAGACCACCCGCTCCTCGCTGCAGCAGATCAGCACGACCAGGCGTTCCGCGAGCCAGATTCCGTCGACGAAGAGGACCCGGTGGAACTCGCCGTCGGGCACCGGCATGGGCCAGACCTCCCAGAACCCCGCGGTCCTGCGCCTGAAGGTCCGGCCAGCGCCGGGCATCTCGAGCTGCGTGTCCTTCGACAGAAGCCACGACAGGAACTCGTCGAAGCGGGCGGCGGTGTCGTCGTAGCGCACGGTGGTCGACGCGCCGCAGGCGGTGCATCTCCATCTCTGCGCCCCCGAGGAGGTTCTGCCGTTCCTCTTCGTCGGACCGCCGCAGTAAGGGCATTTGACCGCCTTCATGGCGCCACCTCTTCCGATAAGCGTTTTAACGTGTCGGAAAAAGGCTATCCACCTGGTGCGACGACGGTTGCCCGGACACACATTTTGTCCTATAAGCCCTTCAGCTCGGCTTCAACGTGGTGCTGACCGACGCATCCGATGAGGAGACGGTACGCCTTGCGCAGGCAAGCGCACAAGGCGAGACATGCTACCCCGTGAAGCTGGTGCACGGTCACATGGCGCAGCTGCTTGATATGGACGTCGACTACGTGTTCATGCCCAGCGTGCACACCATTCGCCATCTGAAGTCGACGGTGCCGCACAACTACGCGTGCACGTATATGCAGTCCATCCCGGCCATCGTGGCGTCCGAACTGGACTACGAAGGCCACGGCATCACGCTGTTGAATCCCCTGATGAATCTTGATTTCGGACAGGGTGCCATGGCGGAGGTCATGCTGCAGGTCGGAGCGCAACTTGGCCGTACGCCGCAGGAAACGGCGCGCGCCATGCTGGCCGGCGGGTTCGCCGTCACGGAGTTCGCGCGCAAAACCGAGGAGCTGGGCGATCAACTGCTGGCCGGTCTGAAACCAGGAGAGTGCGTTATCGTGCTGATCACGCGCAACTACGGCATCGTGGACCCGGCGCTGAACATGGGTATACCCGACATGCTGCTCGATCGAGGCTGGAAAGTTATCACCGTAAGTCACCTGCATGCGCATGACCTGGGCATATCCGCTGATTATCCTGGCGTGGTGTGGCCGTTCGGCCAGCATATCCTTTCAGGCGCGAAGCTCGTTCGCCGCGACCCGCGCCT
>CAKUJT010000020.1 GCA_934661765.1 uncultured Senegalimassilia sp. | reverse complement strand
ACCCATTCGCCGATGGTCAGGTTGTCGGAATCGCCGATCTCGACGGGGGTCAGGCCGCTGGCGTTGCGCAGCTTGATAACGGCGATGTCGCTGGACTCGTCGGTGCCCACCACGTCGGCATCGTACTCCTCGCCGCCCACGGTGACCTTCAAGGCGTCGGCGCCTGCGACCACATGGTTGTTCGTGATGATGTAGCCGTCCTCGGAGAGCACCACGCCGCTGCCCAGGGAGCTTTCGGTGAGCGTTCCGGAGCTGGACGTGCTGCGGCCGAACATGTCGGTGGAGGTTTGCGCCGTGTACACGTCGATGGCGGCCACGGAAGGCAGGCATTTCTGCGCCACGGCCTCGGGCAGCGTGTCATCGGTGGACTGGGCCTGGATCTCGGTGTTCGTGGACGCGCCCAGCGTAACGTTGCCGCCCGAAGGGGTCCCCGTCACATTCTGATACACGGTGAAGCCGCCGAACGCGATAACGCAGGCAAGCGCCGCACCCGCGAAGGCCGTGCCGAACGTGCGGCCGGAAGAGGTTTTGCGAGGACTTTGGGCGTCGACCACCGGCTGCGTATAGGAATGCTGATAGCCGGGCTGCTGGTAGCCCTGCACGGGCGGGATCGGCTGCCCGGGCTGCTGACCGGACTGGCCGTAGCCGTTTTGGTTGTTGAACTGATCGGTCATGGCATTCTCCTTGCTATCGGAGGAGCAGGGCCCTTATCGCCCTGCGTTTTGTTTGACAGGGCAACCTTACCACGCCGCGGCCCTCCTCGACGGCGCTTGCATCGTTTCGTCACCCGCATGTCACTGAATTACATCCCCTGGTGTACGGTTTGCGCCCCGCAAAACGCCGAAGCACCGGCGCACGCGCTCGGTATCCCGAACCTTGCGCTATGGTGTCCAGTGTGAATCGATATTCCCGGACGGCAGGCGGGAAGCGCCCGGGCGCGCCGCCAACGGCCCGCCCGGCAAGACGGCGAAGCGGACAAGGAGACGCGAATCCCATGATGCAATTGGTAAAGGACATGGCCTTTTTGGTGAATCACCTGATGGACGAACGGGGCGCGGGGAGCAAGCACGTTGAACCGCAAGAGGACCCGCGCTGGTTCATGGAGCAATGGGAGCAGTTCCGCGCGCTGGTGAACACGCGCGAGCCGAAGTCTGCTTCGCCGGAGTTTCTGAAAGTGCAGGACCGTGTGCTCCAGCTCATGGTTGCCGAACCGGGCATCACCGAAGCCGACGAGCTTGCGCGTATCGCCTCCGACCCACGCCTGAGCATCTGGCGCGGGGACATCACCGCCCTGCGCTGCGACGCCATCGTCAACGCCGCGAACAGCGCGCTTCTGGGCTGCTGGATTCCCGGGCATCTGTGCATCGACAACGCCATCCACACCTTCGCCGGCGTGCAGCTGCGTTTGAAGTGCGCGCAGATCATGCAAGAGCAGGGCTACGAGGAGCCGGTCGGCCGTGCGAAGGTCACGCCCGCCTACAACCTCCCATCGCACAACATCATCCACACGGTCGGCCCCATGACGAAAGGAAAACCGACGCTTGAGCAGCGCAAACAGCTGACGCAGTGCTATATCAGCTGTCTGGATGCGGCATGTGCGGCGAAGGCGAAGTCGGTGGCGTTCTGCTGCATCTCCACCGGCGTATTCGGGTTCCCGCAGCAAGAGGGCGCGCAAATCGCCGTGCAAGCGGTGAAGGCATGGCTGGACTCCCGCGCCGCCGATGAGCCCGGCGCCGACATGCACGTCATCTTCGACGTGTACACCGAGCAGGATGAGAACTTCTACCGCGCGATCCTCGGCGAAGACGAGAAGCCCGCGAGCGACGCGGAGGAGTAGGGTCCCCTCCGCCATCGCCTTCCCACGCCCCGCGAAGCGACAGGCTATAGCAGCACGCTCAACGCGACGGCCGCCGCCGCGATCGCAACGGCCACGGCAAGCGCCGCGAAGTCGATGCCTGCGAACGGGTACTCCTTGAAGCCGCTTTCCCGGGTTCGCAGATTGAAGCCTCGCACCTCGGCCGCGATGGCGGCGCTGTTGGTCTTGCGCACCGACGACACCAGCAGCGGGACGCACAGCGGCATCATCAGGCGGATCTTCTTTAAGAAGCCGCCGTCGAATTCCACGCCGCACGCTGTCTGCGCCTCCATGATGCCCGCCATATCGTTCATGAACACGGGGATGAAATGCACGGTGGACATGAACGTGAACGCATACTTATACGGCACGTGCAGCACCTTGACCAGCGCATTCGCCATATCGGTGAGCTTGGTCACGTAGAACACCAGGAACAACGGCACCGCGCACGCGACCAGCCGCACCACGATGAGCACGGCCGCGGCCACGCTCTCCGTGCCGATGTAGCCCCACGGCAGCTGTGCCAGCACATCGCCTTGCGGCGTGAACAACAGCGCGATCAGCGCCAACACCAAAGAGAACAGCGCCACGGCCTTCGCCAGGCCCAGCGTTTGCGGAACCATCTTGCACTGCACGGCCAACACCGCATCAAGCACGATCACAAGCGCCAACAACGCAAGGTTGCTGGTGGCGAAACAGGCGATCACCAGCGGGAACGCCGCCGCCAGTTTCGCCACCGGGTTCATGCGGTGCAGCAGGCTGTCGCCCGGCACGTATTCCAGGAAGCCCTTCATTGCGCACCCGTCCTTTCGCAAGCGTTTGCCGCAACGGCAAGCGCATCGGTCATCTCGTCAAGCGTATCGGCCAACGCCACCGGCGATGCCGCCGCCACAGCGCCGTCCTCGACCAAGCGCAGCGACACGTCCACCACCTGCGGCGGCAGCAGATGCGTGCGCGCCAGCACGTCGCGGTCGCGCAGCACGGCGAAGGTTTCGCCATCGGCGACCACCTGACCTGCGGTCATGGCGATCACCCGCTTTGCGTAGTCGGCCACCACCTCCATGTCGTGGCACACCATGATCACCGTGGTGCCGCGAGCGTTCAGCTCGGCGATGACGTCCATCACCTTGGCGCACTCGCGGAAATCAAGGCCGGTGGTCGGCTCGTCGAGCACCACCACGGGCGGCTCCATCACGATGATCGACGCCAGCGCCAACAGCTGGCGCGTGCCGCGGTTGAGCAGGAACGGCTCGGCGTCGCCGTCGAACCCGAATCGCTCGATCATCGCGTCCACCTTCGCCTCGGCCTCGGCGTCGGCGCGGCCCTGCGCACGGAAGCCGAACAGCAGCTCCTCGCGCACGGTGGAACAGCAGATCTGGCGATCAGGGTTTTGGAACAGGAAGCCCACCTTCGCGGCAAGCTGGCTGGTGCGCAGCTGCGTGGTAGGCACGCCATCGATGAGTACCTGGCCTGACGACGGCTTCAACAAGCCGTTGACCAGGCGCATCGTGGTGGATTTGCCCGCACCGTTCGTACCCACGAACGCAACGAAATCACCGTCGGGGATGCGGAAGCTCACATCGCGCAGGATAGGCAGTTCGCCATCGTACGATGCGCCCACGTTCTCGAACTCGATCATGCCGAAACCCCTTCCCCGCTTAGAACCTGCTTGCACGCTTTGACCGCCTCGTCGACGTTGCGCGCCGCCGGCGCATCCACCAGACCCCGTGCACGCAAGCGATTCACCAAGCTGATGGAGCGCGGGCAGTTCACGCCGATTTCCAACAGCTCGTCGGAATGCTCAAGCACCTCGACGGGCGCTCCTTGGAAGCGGATCTTGCCGCCGTCCACGATAAGCAGCATGTCGGCGAAATCGGACAGCAGCGCGATCTTCTGCTCCACCACGATGACCGTGGTGCCGTTTTCCCGAGCGTAGCGCGCCAGCAGCTCGAACACGGCAAGCGATGACGCCGGATCCAGCTCGGCCGTGGGCTCGTCGAGAACCAGCACGCGCGGCTTCAGCGCGATGACCGACGCCACCGCCACCTTCTGCTTCTGGCCGCCGGAAAGCTCGGCGATGCCGCGATGACGCAGATCGGAGATGCCCATAGCCTCCAGCGCCTCGGCGATACGCCCTTCCACCTGGTCTTTCGGCACGCCGAAGTTCTCAAGGCCGTACAGCACCTCGTCCTCGACCATCGACGACACCATCTGCGAGTCGATGTCCTGGCACACGCTGCCCACCAGGCGGCTGATGTCGGTCAAGGACGCCTCGCACGTGTCCAGCCCATCAATGGTTACGCTGCCGTAGAAATCACCGGGATAGCAGTGCGGAATGATGCCGTTGAACGCATACGTGAGCGTGGATTTACCGCTGCCCGCGGCGCCGGTGATTCCCACGAACGAGCCGTCGGGGATGGCAAGGTCGATGCCGTGCAGGACGGGCTCGGCCCCCTCTCGATAGCGAAACGATAATTGCGAGATCTCGATCATGGGACATTTCCCTTCTTCGCGATGGGTTCTCGGAAGATGATTAGGCGGTTTGCGCGGAGGCCGACGATGTCGAAGCGATGCGCCGATTCACCGAAACAGGCGAGTATCCAGCAATGCGAGCGAAAGCGAAGGCTGCGCCGCAGCCGGTCGCGATGGCGGGCGATCCGGCTGCCAGCACGCGCTTGAACGGTTAGCGCTTCAGGACGGCGCGCAGAACCGGGGTCAGGATAGCCGCCAGCACGGCGTTCATGGTTGCTGTGCCGAGCACCATGACGGCGTACACGCCGAACACCGCCAGCGGCTCAAGATGCGCAACGGCGACGCCCACGATCATGGCGAACGTGTAACCGGAGACGATGGTGGACAGGAACGTGATGATCACGGGAGCTACGACGTTCTGGAAGCCCTTGTTATCGGCGGCAACCTTCGCAAGCGCGGTAACCAGCAGGCCGCACGCCAAAGCGCCCAGCATCTCGGAGGCGATGTTCACCAGCGGCGTGGCGTTCAGCATGGGAAGCTGGCTGACCAGGCCCACCAACAGGCCGATCACCACGGATTGATACACTTTCGGTCGCGTGAGGATGATTGCCAGGCAGTACATGGCGATCATGAAATTGGGCTTCATGCCCGCAAAGCTGAGGAAGCTGGAAACAGTCAGCTTGAGGACGGCGCCGGCTGCGATGAGCACGGCTACCAAAATAAGATCTTGTACGGACAAGCCCTCCTTCTTCGCGGAGGTCGCCACCGTACGCTTCTGGGCTGCAACGTTCTGAGTCATGATCCTCATTCCTTTCTTGGCGGGGTTTCCGCCGGTCATTGCCCGTCCCCGGGCTTTCGGTCTGCCGGCAACGAACGCGAATGAGGAATCATCGGCTTACAGGTTTCAAGCAAAGGCCGGTTTGCAGCTATGGCGACTCGCCGCGCCCCGTGGCCCGAATAACCCGCAAAATAAAAAACGTCTGTCCTTTGAGATAAAGGACAGACGTAACATCTGCGGTGCCACCTTTACTTGACCCCCGAAGGAGCCCTCTCACGAACATGCCAACACATGTTCTGCCCTTAACGCAGGCTCACGGTCCAGATACTCAGCTGACGACCTCCACGTGGTAACGCGGCATCCGCCAACCTTTCCCCTTTCCCTCGGCGAACCATTTACCACCCAGCATTTCTGCGGGATTCCCAGCAACACCCGCTCTCTGTGAGCGCTTATGATGGCTTGACTTTCGCCTCAACGGTTTCAAGGTATTAAGTTGTGGCACGAACTATAGGGGATGCCGGGAAGATGCGCAACCCCTATTTTTCGCGAATTAACAGCCGCGAAATAGTGCCGGCGAACGGTCGGAGAAACGCCGCCGGCGTTTGTGGGCAAGATTTGACACGCGCGCAAGGATTGTGTGGTCTGCCGCCCGTAACGCACACCGCGCATGTTCTCGCGCGTTACGATTATCGGCAACACAACGGCGTCATCCGCGACGTCCCCGTTGCGCCCTCGCGCTTCGGGGACGTTGTTTTCGTCTGACGCTTTCTCTGACCGAATCCGACAACGCAGCGCGTTAAGCGAGCCCGAAAGCCGCCTTAGCCCCGTGCGCTCGTCGGCCGACCCGCGCGCCCTTATGGGAAAAGGACGTGCGCGGAAAGGAGCCGCTATGGCTGATTGGGGTCTTACCCGCAAACAAATCGTCATGCTGATCGTGCTGGTGTTCGGCACCTTCGTCACCGTGCTGAACCAGACGGTCGTGGCGCCGGCACTGCCGTCGATCATGAGCGAGATGAGCGTCGACGCCGCCGTTGCGCAATGGCTGACCACCGGATTCACCCTGGTCAACGCCATTATGGTGCCCATCACCGCGTTTCTGACCGACCGCTTCACCACACGCCGGCTGTTCCTTGCGTCCATGGTCCTGTTCACCGCCGGCACGGCGCTGGCAGCCTGGGGCCCGAACTTCCCCGTGCTGCTTTCCGGCCGCCTGATTCAAGCCGCCGGTGCCGGCATCCTCATGCCGCTCGTGATGACGGTGCTCATGTGGACGTTCCCCATCGACCGTCGCGGCACCGCCATGGGCGTGTTCGGCATCGTCATTGCGTTCGCCCCCGCCGTCGGCCCCACCGTTGCAGGCATCATCATCGACCAGGCGAACTGGCACATCATGTTCTGGATCATCGCCGCGCTATGCGCTGCGGTCATCGTGTTCGCCGGCGCAGCGCTTGAACGCGGCGGCGAAACGAACAAGGACGTCAAGCTCGACGTGGTTTCGGTCGTCCTGTCAACGCTCGGGTTCGGCGGCCTGCTGTACGGCCTATCCGCCATCGGCAGCTACGGCGCAACCGTCGATTCGGCGGCCGGCGTCATCATCGGCGTGGTTGCACTGGTGTTCTTCTTCCGCCGCCAGCTACGGATGAAGCAGCCCATGTTGCAGGTGCGCGTGCTGGCGAACCGCAAGTTCCTCATCTCCACCATCATCGTGATGCTCGTGCAAGGCGCGCTGCTGGCAGGCGGCATCCTCATCCCCATCCTGCTGCAGTCCTACATGGGATTCTCGGCCACCACGTCGGGCCTTGTGCTCCTACCCGGCGCCATCGTCATGGGCGCCATGGGCCCGGTCGCCGGCCGCCTGTTCGACAAGCACGGCCCGCGCGTGCTGGCAGTCATCGGCACCGGCATGCTGGCGCTGACCACCGCGACGTTCATGTTCATGGGTCCGGGCACGGGGCTCATCACGCTCACCGTCATCTACACGGTGCGCCTGTTCAGCCTGTCGCTCGTGAACATGCCCATCTCCACCTGGGGCATGAACGCGCTGCCCGACAAGCTGATGAACCACGGAACCTCCGTGCAGAACACGTTTCGCCAGGTAGCGGGCTCGCTGGGGACCGCTGTCATCGTTTCGACATCCACCGTTGCCACCAACATGGCTTCCGGGTCGACCGATGCCGTGGCCGCCGGAGTGCTCGGCATCCATGCGGCGTTCGCCGTGGCCACAGCCCTGTGCGCGATCGGCTTCGTGCTGACGGTGGCGCTCGTGCGCAACAAACCCGGTGACGAGGCAGCCGCCGACGAGGGCAATGCGCACCGCTCCCTCATCGAGCAGATCATGAAGCGCGACGTGTACACGCTGCCCGAAAACGCCACCGTGCTCGAAGCCATGCAGCTGCTGGTGAACAACCACATCAGCGCCGCGCCGCTGGTCGACGCCGCCGGCAAGCCGACCGGCTTCATCTCCGACGGCGACATCATGCGCTACCTATCCAAGCGCGGCCAGATGATCATGGACCCCGTGGTGATGATCGTGCAAACCGTAGACGCGTATTCCGACCACAAGGACTACGCCCACAAACTGGAACACCTTATGGGCATGAAAGCCTCCGATATCGGCGCGAAGGGAATCATCGGCGTCAGCGTGCACGCCGACCTGCCCGAAGTCTGCCGCGTGCTCGGCGAGAACCACCTGAAAAAGGTGCCCGTGCTCGAAGACGGCGTGATCGTGGGCGTTATCAACCGAAGCGACATCACGCACTTCAGCATGGAGAAATACCTGGAGGAGCGCGGGGCGTAGAGCCCCTGCTTTGAGGCGTGAAACGGGGGGAGCCCAACGCGAGCGCCCCCTGAACGCAAAAATCCCGCAACCGCGCTATTTGCGGTTGTGGGATTTTTTGCAACCTGAAGCCATTCCTGGGCCTATACGGCAAGGCCGACCGTCAAATGCATCATGTAGAACGCGAAACGCATGACGAAGATGCCGGCGAACACCAGCAGGCACGCTATAACCATGCGAACAAGCACGCGCCTGGAGAATGCAAGCTCATCCCCGCCGTGCACCACCGCTTCCCTCGACACGGCATGCATCGTGAAGGCGGCAAGCACGCAACCGGCAAAGCACATCAACGCGAACGCCAGCAGCATCGCATGGTAATGCGGCACAAGATCGGCTGCCGCGACCACTGAATTCGCAACACCGCCCAACAGCCGGCCCTGCACGATATACACGACCGCATTCGCCGCAATCGCAATGAAGGGCACCGTCATAAGCAGCAGGCCGAAACGCCCCGCAAGCGCGCGCCACTGGGCGGCATACAGCGTGATCGCTGCCAGCAAAGGGCCTCCCATCAGGGCATTCAGCCACAACGAAATCGGAACCGTAGGCAGGCTCCAAGTGACGATGGTGTCGACGGAATATGCAAGGGATACCATCATCACGAACGCGAAGCCCATTGCCACGATCATCGTCAGCAGCAGCCGCTGCAGCCATACAAAGGGCTTTACCGAAAACGAATACAGCCAATACAGGCCGCTGAACGCCAGCAACCCCACCGCACTGACGACTTCGTTCGAAAGAGGGCTGGACCCGACGTGCAGAAACACGTACAACGCATTGGCCGGGTTCCCGAGATGCGTGGCCGATGCGACAAGCCCCACCATGGTGACCACGAGGGGGATGCACATGAACGTGCTGATGCGTGCCCGCATCGTCGATTCGAGCTTCGGAAACAACAGCACCGCCGCAACCAAAACAAGGGCGACGGCGCCCGAGGGGGCGAGCGTGGTGAACAGCACCAACGTCACCTCGCTCAACGCGGTATCGAACCCGGAAATCATCGGCTCCCCTTCTTTGCAGCACTGCGCAACGCGAAACGCGCATAACATCCGCATGGTCCGGCGCATCAGCCTGCAGCGATGCACCGGACCAAACGATTCCCTAGTATTTTAACGATAGAAGCGAGGCACGACGACCTCCAACCCCAACGTCTCCTGAACGCCGTCCAAGCTTGCGCGCGTCAAGCGAGCAAGGCCCTCATAGAAAGGATGCTCAGCGGCGTCGGCGAGCTCGTCGAGGAGATGCCCCGCCCATGTCAGGAAGTGAAGGCTCAGGAACTCGCCTAGGTCGGCGGGTCGATTCTGCGCAAGCCACGCCATAAGGGCGAGCATGAGCCCGATATGATCCTCCGGCGTTTTCTCGTCAGCGGTTCGCGCAACGCCGTGTTCACGCATCCACGCGCGCAGCTCGAGCGTAGTCGCGCCGAACACCACGCACTCGCGATCGGTGTATACCGAGCCCCACGGCGGCGCCGGCTTTGCGCCCGGGCCGATGAACAAACGGCGATACTCCCACGTCAGGTCATCGTCCGCGGCAAAAGCGCCGCCCGCTCCCGCAGCACGGCTCGACGCCAGGCCCTCGACCATCATGGCCAAACAGCGAGCAGCCTCCTCTTCGCTGACGAAGGGCCATTCCGCGCCGGCAGCCTGCGCATCAAGCGCAGCGACCGCCGCAAACTCGGCCTCCGCAGAGCCCGTTCGCGGGTCCTGCAGGAAAAACGGCGCCAGCGTGTTCCCCAGAAACGCAACGCCCTCAAGCGTCGCAGCATCAAGATCCGTCATGCGATCCTCTCCTTATCGCTTAAGGCAACCATCATAAGGCAAGGGGCGCGCCCGTAAACCGGACGCGCCCCGAAAAAGCATCGACCCTCAGCGGTTAGCCGATGTACAGGCCGACGCTCAGCTGCACCGCATAGAACGCCAGGCGAGCAGCGAACACGCCCACGATGGCCAACACCGGAGCCGCAGCGGCAAGCGCCGTGGACTTCGAGTTGCGCAGAGCCATGAAGGCGGCTGCCGCGGCAACGACCATGCACACCACGCCGATCCACATGGGAGCGGAGGCGGCGGCGACCAGGTCCGCGCCGTCGACCAGCGCGTTGCCCATACCGGACACGCTCATGACCTGCACCATCAAGCCGGCGACGCCAAGGACCAGGCCGACGACCAGCACCGCCAGCGCAGCCATCTTGAAGCCGCCCTTCGCAGCGTCCTCAAGTGCACCGGACAGCGCCAGCACGAGCACGCCCAGGGAAACGCCGCCCAGCAGGCTGAAGCCCAGCACGGCAACGGGAACCATCGGGGTGTTCCAGGAAGCGATGGTCTCCATCATGTAAGCGGCGCCCGTGAAGCACGCGAACACGATCGCCATCACGGCCACCACGGCGGCAAAGCCCTTGCGAGCACCCTCGCCAAGCTTGCCGGCGAGCGCCACGATCCAGTACACGATAGCCAGCACGGCGAACACGACGCCGGCGAGCAGCTCGTTGGACAGCGGGCTCGCGCCCAGGCCGGCGAACACGCCGAAAGCATGCATGGGGCTAGCCAGGTGGAAGAACGCGCAGATGAAGCCCGCCACCAGCACGACGACCGGGATAGCGGTCATGCGGTCGATCTTCTTCAGCTGCTCATCGGAGAACTTCGTGGTGAAGAAAGCCACGGCCAGCGCGATGAACGCGCCCGCGCCGATAGGCGCCAGCGTGGTGAACAGGGCCAAAGGCAGCTCGGCCATCATGCTACATCACCTCCAGGGGATTCACGACTTTGCCGTCCTCCGCGCCTGCAGGCAGGGCATCAGCGGAAGCCTTGATGTACAGATTCAGTTTCGTGTAGGTGGGCTCGGGCAGGGGCGCGATGTTCCCGCGCTCGCCCAGCTTGGCCATTTCCTCGATCGTGCCGAAGTCCAGTGCGCGAGCCGGGCACGCCTCCACGCATACCGGCTTCTCACCTGCGGCGACGCGCTCGGCGCAGCCGTCGCACTTCACGCTGTGGCCCTTTTTGCGATCGACCTTCGGCGCGTTGTACGGGCATGCCATGTGGCAGTAGCCGCAGCCGATGCACTTGTCAGCGTCCACGGACACCAGACCGGTTTCGGGGTCTTTGTGCATTGCTGTGGTCGGACACACCTTGGTGCACGCCGGGTCATCGCAGTGATTGCACGACATCGACAGCGGATAGCTCACGCAGCTGCTGGTGATGCAGCCGTTTGCATCGCGCTCGGTCGTGCCCAGCGTCACCTCGTACACCTTGCGGAATGCGGTGCCGACGCTCAGGTCCTTGAAATCCTTGCAGGCCATCTCGCAGGTTTTGCAACCCGTGCAGCGAGTGCCGTCGAAATGAAATGCGTATCGAGTCATCTCTTACTCCTCTCGTACTCGCTGCCTTTAAGCCTTCACGACTTCGCAGATGTTGGAATGCTGCGGATTGCCCTTAGCCAACGGGCTCGGGCGATGCGTGGTCAGCGTGTTGATGCAACCACCCTTGTCCAGACGAGCCTTGGGATCGGAGGAGGACATGTCCGCATTGTGCCAAGCGCCCTGGGAGATGGCGACCATACCCGGGATAACGCGCGGCGTGACCTTCGCCAGCAGCTCGATGGTGCCGAACTCGTTCTTCACTTGGACGGTGTCGCCCTGCTTGATGCCGCGAGGTTCCGCGTCGGCGGGATTGATCCAAGCCTCCTGCGGGTTGACCTCCTTCAGCTCCTCGATACCGCCCCAAGAGGAATGCAGACGACCGCGATAATGGAAGCCGCCCAACGCCAGCGGATACTCGTCGGTGGTCGTTTCCACGCCATCCCATTCGGGGATGTACGCGGGAATCGGCGCCAGCGTGTTCAGGCATGCAAGCGTATCGCCGTCGGTCAGCTCCCAGCCTTCGGTGTCTTTCAGCAGCTTCTCGGAGAAGATCTCAATCTTACCGGAAGGCGTGGTCAGGGCATTGGCCGCAGGGTCGTCGCGGAACTTCTTCATGGAGATGGTGGGGGCGTACTCGCGCGTGTACACGCCCATCTTCACCGCCTCGTCCCACGCGGGCAGCTCCTCGTCCTTCTCGCGAGACTTCTCATACAGCTCCTTCATCCACTCAAGCTCGGTCTTGCCTTCGGTGAACTTGTCTTTGACGCCGAACTTGTCGGCGATAAGCTCGCACATTTCGTAGCAGGTCTTGCGCTCGTACTTCACGGACGTAGCAGGGGTGCCGGTGATGACATAGCCCCAGTTCGAACCCGTGGCGATCTGCGAGTTCTGCTCGAAGCGGAACATGTCGGGCAGAATGACGTCGGAATACTTCAGGGAATCGGTCATCACGATGTCGATGCCCAGGATGAACTCGCACAGCGACTCGTCCACCAGGATGTCATGCGCGTAGTTGATGTCGCCATGCTGGTTGGTCAGGCAGTTGCCGGCATAGTTGATCATATACTTGATGCCGGTGTTCAGCTTGTCGACGTATTTCACACCCCAGTTCTTGGCCGTCATGTCCGCGCCATGCTTGATGGCGTCGGTCCACACGAAGCACGAGATGGAGGCCTTCACCGGATTGGTGCCCGCCGGCAGGGACTGCAGCGTCGGGCTGTTGCGCGCCTCGCGGCAACCGTTGTTGGTACCCGCCAAGCCAACCTGGCCGACCAGGCACGGCAGGGCCATGATAGACCAGGACGTCCACTCGCCGTTGCTGCGGCGCTGCGGGCCCCAGCCCTGGCAGACGAACAGCGGCTTGGTGGTGCCGATCTCTTCAGCCAGCTCCTCGATCTTCTTCTCGGGGATACCGGTGACCTTGGCAGCCCACGCCGGCGTCTTCTCCACCTTGTCGTAGCCCGTGCCCATAACGTAATCGAAGTAGGACATGCTCTTGCCCTGGTACGCCTCAGGCATGGTCTGCTCGTCAAAGCCCACGCAGTAGGTGTGCAGGAAGTCCATATCGCACATGTCGTGCTGAATCAGGTAATGGGCGATACCCGCGACCAACGCGGCGTCGGTACCGGGGTTGATGGGCAACCACTGGTCGGAATGGCCCATGATAGAGTCGTTCATGCGAGGGTCGATCACATAGATCTTCGCACCGGTCTTCTCGCGCAGCTGGACCCAGTCGTAATGAGTGGTCAGACCGCCCTGGCGCGTTTCGGTGGGGCTGGTACCGAACATGAGGATGAGCTTGGCATCCTCAGCGTTCTTGAAGGAGCTACCGCCATTGTTCTTAGAGCCGTACATATAAGGCGTGATAGCCGTGATCTGGGCGGTGGAGTAATCACCGTAGCGATTCAGGCTGCCGCCCAGCATGTTCAGCAGACGGTTGAACGGACGAGCCGTGGTCGCGGAAACGCCGGTCGCATACGGCAGGTACACAGCCTCGTTGCCGTACTTCTCGATGACTTCCTTGAGCTTCGTGGCCGCCAGGTCGATAGCCTCATCCCAAGAGATGCGCTCGAACTTGCCCTCGCCGCGCTTGCCGACGCGCTTCATGGGGTAGTTGATGCGATCGGGATGGTTCATCCAACGACGATACGTACGACCGCGCAGGCACGCACGGGGCTGCGGGTCGTCGAACCCGGCGTCCTTGCTCGTGCAGGTGTCCACCCACACAACCTCATCGTCCTTCACATGGAACTTCAGGCTGCAGCGGCCCGGGCAGTTGATGGCGCAATGGCCCCACGTGATCTTCTCCTCGGACTCCGCGAGCGCCGGCTCGGTTGCGCCGAACAGGTTCGCGCCCGTTGCAGCGGCGCCGCCGACGGTGGCCAGAGCACCCAGCGCACCCGTCGACTTGACGAACGTGCGGCGGTTCATGCTTGGCATGTCTTGCATTGCCTCCCCCTTCATTCTTTCCTACGTCGCCACTGCCGAAACGGCTGCGCTATCGCGCGCCGCGACACGGCTTCTTCCTTTCGCGGTCTTTTCGCCGCGCACCACCCTTGCTTGCTAGATTCGGGCTCGTCTACCCTCCAAGCGCGGATTTGGTGGTGAAACCTTATCGCCTTGACCGCCCTGCCGTGTCACATAAAACGTGCGAATTTCGCGTTTGCCCAGTTCACAGGCTATCACCCATTACAGTATGTGACAGCCTGAACCCGATTGCGCGCTATACTGTTTTCAGCAATCGATTTCGCGTTCTTGCTATGCAGCGGCGAAATCGCGCAAGGGAGAAGAGCGCTCGATCGTCCGCCGCCGGCACTTTCAGGCAGGCGAACGGCGGCGCCCGATGACGAGGATCTCTGTGGCACGCACACGCATTTCCAACATAGCCCGCACGTTCAAGCCCAACACCGCATCGCTTGGATACGCGCTCTTTTTGGCCATCAACGCAGCCGGCGTATGGGGCGGCGTGTTCCCGTTTTTGCCCATGAACTTCCAAACCCCGGAGGTCATGTTCTGGTTCTTCTTGATGCAATCGCTCGTGTTCTCGCTGTGCTATTTGGCCAGCGCCGTTGGAGTGTACTACTTCCCGGGGCCCACGCGCCGCTTCATGGTGATGCTTGCCAGCGCGCCCTACCTGCTTGGCTGGTGTTGCCTTATCGGAGCGATTTACCTGCACGGCATCGCTCAAGCGCTGGTGGTAGCCGGCGGCTCGCTTCTGGGCCTGGGCTCCGCCGGTTTCTACATGCTGTGGCAGCGCCTGTTCGCCAGCTTCGACGCAGACCACGGCAACCATGATCTGATCCTTGGCACCGCCTATGGCGCACTTCTATATTTCGCGTTGTATGCCATCCCGCAAGCCGTGACCGCATTCCTCATCCCGCTGGTGTTCATGCCGCTGTTCGCGCTCGCCATCGTGCTGAAAAGCCGCCAAATCGACTTGCGGCAACCCATGTTCGAAGACGTTCCGCGCGAGCATCCGCAGGTATATCGCCGTGTGCTGCGCGATTACTGGCGCAGCGCCTTGTGCGTCGGCGCCATCGCATTCTGCACCGGCGTCATGCGCTCGCTGGCTATCGGCGATCCGCGGGTCGGCAGCCTCGTGAACCTGCTGTCCATGACGGGATGCCTGGTTGCGGGCGTCGGCGTCTTGGTGCTCTGGCAGTTCAAGAACGTCCGCATGAACGTGACCAACGCCTACCGCGTCGCCTTCCCGCTGCTCATCACCTCGTTTTTGGTGCTCCCGTTTTGCAGTGGAGGCTACGCTCGATGGCAGGCCGCCATCCTGTATGCGGTTTACAGCGTGGCAATCGCCCTCATGATGATCCAGTGCGCGCAAGCATCGCGCGACCGCGGCATCAACCCCGTGTTCATCTACGGCTTCTTCGCCGGCATCGTGTACGCGCTGCACGATGTCGGATTCCTTGCCGGTACCTTCGCCGAGCAGATACGCGTCATCGGCATGCAGCCCGATGCCGTGGTCGCGCTGGTGGCGGTTTATCTGCTCGGTCTCATGTTCTTCATCGGGCAAGGCGGCTTCAAGCGAGCATTGGCCGCAAGCCAGGCGGAGGATATCGAGCTTGTAGCCGGCGCTCCCCTGCAAATCGCCGATATCAACGAGCGCCAAACCGACCTCGATGAGGCCGAGCCGGAAAGCGAGGCGCTCCCCGCGGCAAACCCTGGATGCATGGGAGCCGACACCTGCCCCTTCGGCGCGCAGGGTCCTTCCCCGTTTGAAACGAAGCCCATCGTCATCGCGCGCGCGGAGAGCGAAGGCCGCGCGGCAACCGGCGAATCCGCAAGCCACCTCGGCAACGGGACCTCTCCCGCCAGCACAGCAAAACGAAGTCAAACGCACGACGCCGAAGCGCCGAACTACCAAGACCGTCTGTCGAAGCAGGCTGCGCTGGTTCGACAGCATTACCGCCTATCCGCGCGCGAGACCGAGGTCATGGAGCTTATCGCCCGAGGCAACACCGTAGCGCGCATCGCCGAGCAGCTGGTGGTTTCGGAGAACACCATCCGAACCCACAGCAAGCGCATCTACGCCAAGCTGGATATCCACAAGAAACAAGAACTGGTCGACTTGCTGGAAACGTTCAACCCGAAAGACCTAGAAGATTAACCCCCGAACGAACGACGGCCGCGCATTCTGCGCGGCCGTTTTGTTTCAGTTCGTCACATCCCCGCTTTGATCAAGGCTGATCGCTTCGCCGACATACGTTGACGGCACACGGAACAGCGCCTTGAAGAAATCCTTCGTGCGCGCGGGAATCTCCCGGATATCGTACTGCAGCTGCTTCTGATACTCGTGATAGTCACTGGGAACGCCCTCGGCTTGCATCCCCAGGCTCTTTGCGGACCACAGCGCGCGATACAGGTGATACGTTTGCGTTGCCACCACGATGCGCTCGCACCCGAACACGTATTTCGCCCGATACATGCTCTCGTACGTGGAGAAGCCCGCATGGTCGCAGAAGATGTCCTGACTGGGCACGCCTTGCGCGATGGCGTACTGCTTCATCGCCTTCACCTCGTTGTACGAAGCGGTGCCGTTGTCGCCGCTCATGATGATCTTCGGGGCCACGCCGGCGAAGTACAGCGCGATGCCATCATCCAGACGGTCGGCCAAAATACCCGAAGGCGTCCCATCGGGCAGCACCGATGCGCCAAGCACCACGATGGCGTCGGCGTTTCCGATGCTGGCCTTCTCAGCGGTGACGATGGACCCCTTCGAGCCCACGATGGTAACCACATTCGTAGTGGCGAACACCGCCGCCACGGCCAAAACCGCCGCCAGCACCATATCCAGCACCCGCCTCAGGCATCCCTTATGTTTCTTCGCGCTACTCATAGGAAACAGACAATAGCAAACGCCGAAACCCCACGGCAAGCGTTTCGCCGGAACGGCGCAACAACGCCACCGAAACCCAACCCCGAAAACAAAACGACCCGGAGCATCCTCCGGGTCGTTTCGACTGTCGTGTACGTGATTGTTACTTCGCCACGATGTTCACCAGACGGCCGGGCACCACGACGACCTTCTTCAGGTCCTTGCCCGCCACAGCGTCCTGCACGGCCTCGAGCGCCACTGCCTTCACGGCTTCCTGATCGGCGTCCGCGGCAACCGTGATGCGGGCCTTCACCTTGCCGTTGATCTGCACGGCAAGCTCGACCTCGTCATCCTTGGCCTTCTCGGGGTCGAACTCGGGCCACTCCTGCGTATGGATGGAGCCTTCGCAACCCAGCGCATCGTGCCACAGCTCATCGGTCATATGCGGGCAGATGGGGGCCAGCAACCTAACCAGCACGTTAGCGACCTCGGTCGCAAGCGCCTGTTCGTCAACGGATGCGGCGCGCTGCTCCGGGCCGACCTTGCGCAGGTAGTCGCCGATGGCGTTCACCAGCTCCATGATGGCAGCAATGGCGGTGTTGAAGTTGTTGCGATCGAAATCGTCCACAACCTTGCCCGCAACGCGATGACGCTCGCGCAGCAGCACCTTGCGAGCCGCTGCCGCCTCGGCATCGGATGCGCCCGGCTGGTACAGCGTATCCTCATCAGCCTTGCCCACCAGGTCGTAGACCATACGCCACACGCGGTTGAGGAACTTATGCATGCCGGCCAGGCCGTCCTCGTTCCACTGCAGCTCCTTATCGGGCGGGGCCATAAACAGGATGTAGGCGCGCACGGCGTCGCAACCGTAGCCCGCGATCATCTCCTCGGGGGAGATGACGTTGCCCTTGGACTTGCTCATGACATCGCCGTGCTCATCGAGCACCATGCCCTGGCACAGCAGGTTCTTGAACGGCTCGTCAAAGTCCAGCATGCCCAGGTCGCGCAGCACCTTCGTGAAGAAGCGGCTGTACAGCAGGTGCAGGATGGCGTGCTCGATGCCGCCGATGTACTGGTCGACCGGCATCCAGCGGTTGGTTTTCGCGCTATCGAAGGGCAGCTCGGTGTTGTGCGGATCGGTGTAGCGCAGGTAGTACCAGCTTGAGCACGTGAACGTATCCATAGTGTCGGTCTCGCGACGAGCCTCGCCGCCGCACTTCGGGCACGTGCACTTGGCAAAGCCCTCGTGCGTTGCCAGGGTCTCACCGGCGGAAAGGTCGATGTCCTCGGGCAGGCGCACCGGCAGGTCCTCTTCCGGCACCGGCACCAGGCCGCACTTGTCGCAGTAGATCATCGGGATGGGGTTGCCCCAATAGCGCTGACGGGAGATCAGCCAATCGCGCAGACGGAACTCCACCTTGCGCTTGCCACGGCCCGCGGCCTCCAGATCGGCGACGATGGCCTCCTCGCCCTCGGAATGCTTGCCGCCCGTAAGGCCGGTATACTTGCCGGACTGGACCAGTCGGCCCTCGGCTTCCATGGCGCTATCCCAATCGACGCTGGTGACCACGCGGCCCTGCTCGTCTTTCAACTGCTCGAACAGCGGATCGTCGTCGCCCAGGATGATGGGGATGATGGGCAGGTCGTATTTCTTGGCGAACTCGAAGTCGCGCTGGTCGCCGCACGGCACGGCCATGACCGCGCCGGTGCCGTAATCGGCCACGATATAGTCGGCAACCCACACGGGCACCTTCTCGCCGTTGATGGGGTTCACCACGTAACGGCCGGTAAACGCGCCGTGCTTCTCCTTGTTGCCCTGCGCACGCTCGACGGCGGTGATCTTCTTCGCGTCCTCGACCACCCGCATGACCGCGGCCTCGTATTCCGTGCCCTCGACCAGGCCCTTCAGGATGGGGCTTTCAGGGGCGAGCAGGAAGAAGCTGCAGCCGAACAGGGTGTCGGCACGCGTGGTGAACACGGTGATCAGATCGTCTTCCGTGGGGTTCTCCGGCGCATTGCCCTGCTTGTCGCACAGCGTGAACTTCACTTCGGCGCCCTCGGAGCGGCCGATCCAGTTCGCCTGCATCTGCTTGACGCGCTCCGGCCAGCCGTCCAGCTGATCCAGGTCGTCCAGAAGCTCTTGCGCATAATCGGTGATCTTGAGGTACCACTGCGTCAGGTCACGCTTCTCGACGGCGCTATGGCAACGCCAACACTCGCCCTCGGTGACCTGCTCGTTGGCGAGCACGGTCTGGCACTTCGGGCACCAGTTCACCGGCGAGTTGCGACGCTCGACAAGGCCGCGCTTCCAGAACTGCAGGAAGATCCACTGGCCCCAGCGGTAGTACTCGGGGTCGCACGCCACGACGGTGCGATCCCAATCGTAGGAAAGGCCCATGCGCTTGAAGCTGGCCTTCTGCGTCTCGATGTTGGCGTAGGTCCACTTCGCCGGATGGCTGTGATGCTTGATGGCCGCGTTCTCAGCCGGCAGGCCGAACGCGTCCCAACCCATGGGATGCAGCACGTCGAAGCCGCGCATCTTGGAATAGCGGGCGATGACGTCGCCGATCGTGTAGTTGCGCACGTGCCCCATGTGGATGTCGCCCGACGGGTACGGGAACATCTCGAGCACGTACTTCTTGGGCTTGGCGTGATCTTCCGTGACCTTGTACAGGTCGGCATCTTCCCAAGCCTTCTGCCAACGAGGTTCGATCTCGTGAGGGTTGTACTGTTTCATCGTCCATCTTCCTTGGCTGACGCGGTAATACACATAGGGTTTATTGTAGCAGCCCCGCGTTTTCGCGAGGGGAAAAAGCGGCAACATCCCAGGCAAGGAAAGCCGAGCGGGCTCCTGGGGAAAACTCGTCCGGCTTTTGGGCCGGTATTGCGTGCCCGATGCCGGAAAACGACAAGCCGCCCAGGCGGCCCGATCCCGCTTGCAGCGCATGATCGAGGTTTACCCTTGATCATGCGAACTGCAGCGGAACGGCGCGCCTGAGCGGCCTGCATGCTTTACGCTGTTCGCCGAATCCGGCCCGGCGAGGCCTTGATTAACGCTTGATGTTGTAGAAAGCGTTCTTGCCGGCGTACTGTGCCTGGGAGTCGAGCTCCTCCTCGATGCGCAGCAGCTGGTTGTACTTGGCAACGCGGTCGCTGCGGCACGGAGCACCGGTCTTGATCTGGCCGGTGTTCAGGGCCACGGACAGGTCGGCGATGGTGGTGTCCTCGGTCTCGCCGGAACGATGGCTCATGACGCATGCATAGCCCGCCTGCTTGGCCATCTCGATGGCGTCCAGCGTCTCGGACAGGCTGCCGATCTGGTTGACCTTGATGAGGATGGCGTTGGCGCAACCGAGCTCGATGCCCTTCGCCAGGCGCTTGGAGTTCGTGACGAACAGGTCGTCGCCCACCAGCTGCACCTTGTCGCCGATGCGATCGGTCAGCTGCTTCCAGCCGTCCCAGTCCTCCTCGGCCATGCCGTCCTCGATGGAGATGATCGGGTACTTCTCGACCAGCGCGGCCCAGTAGTCCACCATCTCGGAGCTGGTCAGCTCGCGACCCTCGCCCTTCAGCTCGTACTTGCCGGTCTCGGCGTTGTAGAACTCGGTGGAAGCCGGGTCCATGGCGAACATGATGTCATCGCCGGGCTTATAGCCAGCCGCCTCGCAAGCCTTCACGATGTACTGCAGGGGCTCTTCGTTGGTGGTGAAGTTGGGAGCGAAACCGCCCTCGTCGCCGACGCCGCCGCCCAGGCCGGCCTCATGCAGGACCTTCTTCAGGGTGTGGTAGATCTCGGCGCACCAGCGCAGAGCCTCGGCGAACGACTCGGCGCCCACCGGCATGATCATGAACTCCTGGAAGTCAACGTTGTTGTCGGCATGCACGCCGCCGTTGAGGATGTTCATCATGGGCGTGGGCAGGATATGGCCGTTCACGCCGCCCACGTACTTGTACAGCGGCAGACCGGCGGACTCGGCAGCAGCCTTGGCGCAGGCCAGGGACGCGCCCAGGATGGCGTTAGCGCCCAGAGCGCCC
This sequence comes from uncultured Senegalimassilia sp., assembly GCA_934661765.1. The sequence continues at coordinate 7,641 of CAKUJT010000020.1, read as the reverse complement.
TTGTTGTCCGTGCCGTCCAGCTCCAGCATCACGTCGTCGATAGCGCGCTGATCGTCGGCTTCGAAACCGACGAGCGCGTCGGCGATCTCATCGTTCACATGGCCAACGGCATCCAGCGTGCCCTTGCCCAGATAACGCCCCTTGTCGCAATCGCGCAGCTCAACGGCCTCGAACGCGCCCGTGGACGCGCCGGAAGGAACGGCCGCACGACCGAAGGAACCATCCTCCAGCACAACTTCCACCTCGACCGTGGGGTTGCCGCGAGAGTCCAGGATTTCACGCCCGAACACATCGATGATGACGCTCATTGAATGCCTCCTCGTAGGATGTTTCCTTTTGCGCCCGGCGCCTTGCACCAGGCCATACGGGCAAATGATACCATGCCCGCCCCGACATGTGCGAACCAGCGGGCGGACGGCGAAATGCGTCTGTGCGCGGAGGCGAAGGCTTAGCCAGCTTCACGTTAGCGAACGTGCCGGACGGTGATATGCGTTTGCGCATGGAGGCGATCGCCAGAGAACGACGATGGCGACGGCAACAGCCGTGGCCGAGTCTGCGTCATGTGTGATGGCGGCGGCGTTTGCCATGGCCGAATACGCGTCGTTTGCGAAGGCGATGGCGTTCGCCGTGGCAGAATTCGCGGCCGTGTGCGAAGGCGACGGCTTGAGAAGCGTCTAAGACTAGAGCAGAAGCGCTATAGCGGCAAGAAGACCAAGCCCGACGGCTAGCGCGGCAACCGAAGCGGATGTCATACGGTATTCGCGCAGCGAGGTTCGCCTGCCGCCCCGGGCACCATAGCAGCGGGCGTCCATGGCGACCGAAAGTTTATCGGCTCTTCGGAACATGCCGACAAACAACGGGATGAACACAGGAGGCCATGCAGACAACCGTTGCCATAAGCCACCGTGATGAAACGAGGCGCCACGCGAAAATTGGGCATCATGGATCGAGCAAATCTCTTGAGCCATCAAGGGGATGAAGCGGATAGCCATGCTGAACACCATAGCTATGTCATCGACGGGCACATGCAGGACCCGCAAAGGGGACACGAACGAACGCAGCGCATCGGTAAGCGCCGTCGACGTGGTGGTGAGAACCACGATGAAGCTGCCAAGAACAAGCAGGATCATCCTCACGCCGTAGAACAAGCCCAGCACGAACCCCACCTGGTTATTGATCGATGCAAACAGCACGGTGAGAGCCGCCATCATGTACACGGGAATACCCATAGCCAGCATGCGGCCAAGCGGTACGCGCGCCGACAACGCCAGCACCAGACACAAAATAGCAAGCAGGCATTGGCCAGCCCACGTTTCAGCCCAGAAGACTGTTGCGGTATATGCGCACAGAAGCAGAACCTTCACCCGCGCATCACAGGTATGCACAAAGGATTCGCCGTCGATATAGGTGTTAACTCGTAATTGCATGCGTGAAGTATAACGCAGAAGCACATCGACAAAAAAAGAAAGGACCCCGAAGGGTCCTTTCAAAAACGCATGTGAGACGAAAAGCTTATTCAGCCTTCTCCTCAGCAGCCTCGACAGCCTCAGCAGCTTCCTCGGCCTTGGGCTCCTCGACAGCCTCGACCTTCTTCGGGGCAGCCTTCTTGGCGGCCGGCTTCTCAGCCTTCTTTGCCACCGGCTCGGTGACGAGCTCCATGATGACCATGGGGGCGTTGTCGCCCTTGCGGTTGCCCAGCTTCATGATGCGGGTGTAGCCACCCTGGCGATCGGCGAACATGCCCTGCTCGACCTTCTCGAAGATCTCGCGGACCAGTTCCTTGTCGTTGCCCAGCGCAGCGATGGCCAGACGACGGCTATGCAGGTCGCCCTTCTTCGCCCAGGTGATGATCTTGTCGACATCGGGGCGGATTTCCTTAGCGCGGGACTCGATGGTCTTGATGCGGTCGTTGAGGAACAGCGCCTGCACCAGACTACGCTTCATGGCCTTGGTATGGGCAAAGTCGGTGCCCAGCTTGCGGCCCTTGTAGTTATGCCTCATGGTAGGTTTCTCCTATTGCTTCAAATTGAGGTCCATGGAAATGAGCTTGTCCTTCACTTCCTCAATGGACTTCGCACCAAAGTTCCTGATGTTCAGCAGGTCGTTCTCGGAGAACTCGACCAGCTGGCGCACCGAATGGATGCCGGCGCGCTTCAGGCAGTTGTACGAGCGGACGGACAGGTCCAGGTCCTCGATCTGCTTGTCCAGCTCGGCGTTCGACTCCTGACCCTCCGGAGCGAAGATGGACGGCACTTCGCCCTCTTCCTCTTCGGGGGTGCTGGTCAGGCTGAGGAACGCGCCCATGTACTGGTTGATGATGTTGGCAGCACGGGTGACCGCATCGATAGGCTCGATGGAGCCGTCCGTCTCAACCTCCAAAACCAACTTGTCGTAGTCGGTACGCTGGCCCACGCGGGTGTCGGTCACGTTCATCGTGCAACGGCGAACCGGAGAGAACAGCGAGTCGACATGGATGACGCCGATAGGATCCTCCGTGCGCTTGTTGCGCTCGGCGGAAACGTAACCGCGGCCCACGCCGATGCGCACCGTCATGTCAAGCTGGCCGCCGTCGGCAACCGTGGCGATGACATGCTCGGGGTTGATCAGCGTGAACTCGGTGGGAACCTGCAGGTCCGCACCGGTCACAACGCAGGGGCCCTCGGCAGAAACATGAGCCGTGGCCTCTTCCACGTCGTCATTGAGAGCCGAGAAGACCAGGCCCTTGACGTTCAGGACGATATCGGTGATATCCTCGATAACGCCTTCGGCCGTGGTGAACTCGTGCTGCACACCGTCGATTTGGATGGCCGTCGCCTTGGCGCCGTCGAGAGACGACAGCAGAACGCGACGCATGCTGTTACCCAGCGTATAGCCGTAGCCACGCTCCAGCGGTTCCACGATGAAACGCGCAACAGTATCGTTGACTTCTTCCGTTGTTACCGTCGGCCTCATGAACTCTGTCATGTTGGGTAAGCCTCCTTACTAGCGCGATTACTTGGAGTAGAGCTCGACGATGAGCTGTTCGCGGATGTCGAGATCGATCTGATCGCGGGTCGGAAGAGCCAGAACGCTGCCCTGCAGCTTCTCGATGTCAACCTCAAGCCAAGCCGGAACCTGGAAACGGGCGTTGGAGACCAGGGCGCTCTTGATGACCAGCAGTTCCTTGGACTTGTCGGCAACGGCGATCTTGTCGCCGGCCTTGACGCGGTAGGACGGGATGTCCACGCGGCGGCCGTTGACGGTGATGTGGCCGTGGGTCACGATCTGACGAGCTTCCTTACGGGTGCGGGCGAAGCCCAGACGGAAGATCACGCTGTCCAGACGGGACTCCAGGATGATCATCAGGTTGTCACCCGTGATGCCCGGCATGGACTTGGCCTTGTTGAAGTAGCCATGGAACTGCTTCTCCAGCACGCCGTAGATGAACTTGACCTTCTGCTTCTCGCGAAGCTGCATCGCGTACTCAGATTCCTTACGACGACGCTTGGGCTCGCGCTTGGAAGTCTTGGAGCTGCTGTAACCCAGCACGACGGGATCCAGGCCCAGCTGGCGGCAGCGCTTAAGAACCGGAGTTCTATTGATAGCCATAGTAAATAGATCCTTTCAGTTACACGCGACGACGCTTCTTGGGGCGGCAGCCGTTGTGCGGAATGGGGGTGCAGTCCTGAATGCTGGCGACTTCCAGACCGGTAGCCTGCAGCGAACGAATAGCCGTCTCGCGACCAGAGCCAGGGCCCTTCACGTATACGGCGACCTTCTTCAGGCCGTGCTCCATAGCCGTCTTGGCAGCAGCCTCAGCAGCCATCTGCGCGGCAAACGGCGTGGACTTACGGGAACCCTTGAAGCCGACGGTACCGGCGGACTGCCAAGAGATCACGTTGCCCTGAGGATCGGTGATGCTGACGATGGTGTTGTTGAACGTAGACTTGATATGCGCAGCGCCAACGGCAATGTTCTTGCGCTCGGAGCGCTTGATGCGCGTGCGCACGTTTTTCTTAGTTGCCACTTCTTAGCTCCCTTACTTACTTCTTCTTGCCGCCGATTTGCTTGCGGGGACCCTTGCGGGTACGGGCATTCGTGTGGGTGCGCTGACCGCGAACGGGCAGGCCCTTGCGATGACGCAGGCCACGGTAGCAGCCGATTTCCATAAGGCGCTTGATGTTCTGAGACACCTCGCGGTGCAGGTCGCCCTCCACCTTGATGTTGTTCTGGATGTAGTCGCGCAGCTTGACGAGATCCTCTTCAGTGAGGTCGTTCGTGCGCGTGTCCGGATTGATGCCCGTCTCAGCCAAGATCTTCTTGGACGTGGTCAGGCCAATGCCGTAGATGTAGGTCAAGCCGACTTCAATGCGCTTGTCGCGAGGAAGGTCGACACCAACAAGACGTGCCATGGGTTTATCTCCTCTTTCTTCCTAGCCTTGACGCTGCTTATGACGGGGGTTCTCGCAGATAACGAGGACCTTGCCATGGCGTCGAATGATCTTGCACTTGTCGCACATTTTCTTGACCGAAGGACGTACCTTCATTTCAATTTCCTTTCGGTTAATGCGGTCCTATATGTACACACCCAGCCGCAGGTGATTATTCTCGGGGACACTGGCGCGCCGGCTTGCGCGCGGGCTGAGACTACTTGAAACGGTACGTGATGCGCCCGCGATTCAAGTCGTAGACGGACAGTTCGACCGTCACCTTGTCACCGGGCAAGATCTTGATGTAATGCATACGCATCTTGCCGGAAATGTGGGCCAGGATTTGGTGGCCGTTTTCCAGCTCCACCTTGAACATGGCGTTCGGCAGGGCTTCGAGAACCTTACCACCCAGTTCGATAACATCTTGCTTGGTCAACGGTGCTCCTTCAAACTAATCTCGTCTTTTCGCAGCAATCCGGAATGATACCAAACTTATTGAGTTGTGTGGGGAAAATACACAAAGCGCACAAGACCAGAGGAGCTCGTGGCTTTTCGATACCTGCATGTCAGGCGTGCGGTCTAGATGCCGCGCAGCCTTCGCCGCTGAGATTGGGCGAGGCCGCCAGGTATTCGCGCATTGCGCAGCCGCCTTGTCGGCTTAACGCGTGAGAATGATTGAGATGAGATTCGCGTTCAGATTCTTGCAACTATACCCTTTTACCGCGATGCGTCAAGGGCATTGCAAAAGAAATCATGCGTTCCGACTCTTCTCGGGCAATAAAAAGCCTCCCAATCGGGAGGCTGAAACGTTAAATGGCTGGGCCACTAGGATTCGAACCTAGGTAGCTGGTACCAAAAACCAGAGTCCTGCCGTTGGACGATGGCCCAGTGCATTCAAACCGCCATGGCGGCCCTGCGCAAAAAAATGGTGGGCCCTGTGGGGATCGAACCCACGACCTTGGGATTAAAAGTCCCCTGCTCTACCGACTGAGCTAAAGGCCCACTTCGCATATGCGCGGCTTTTCATTCTACCGGTGCCCCACGAAACGGTCAACGGGAAAATGGGGAATTCATCTTGCCGCCGCAATTGCAACCTCCGGGCCTTACAATGCGTTGCAACGCTATCTTTCGCGAAGGACGCAATCATGACGCTTCAACAGCTTCGTTACCTTATCGCCATTGCCGAATACGGGTCGATCAACGCCGCCGCTCAGAACCTTTACGCGTCGCAGTCGAACCTGTCCACGGCTATCAAGGAGCTTGAGCAGGAGCTCGGCATCTCCATCTTCACGCGCAGCAACCGCGGCGTAACGCTGACCAACGACGGCACCGAGCTGCTCGGCTACGCGCGCCAGGTCATTGAGCAGGCGAACATGCTGGAATCTCGCTACGCCAACAAGGAGAAGCCCCAAGCGCGCCTGGCGGTGTCCACCCAGCACTACGCCTTCAGCGTGGAGGCCTTCGTGAACGTGGTCGAGCGGTGCGAGGGGGATTTCTTCGATTTCATCCTTCGGGAAACCACCACCGCCGAGATCATCGACGACGTGCGGTCGTTCCGCAGCGAAGTGGGCATTCTGTACCTGGATGCGTTCAACCAACGCGTCATGCAGAAGGCCTTCGACGACGCTGGCGTATCGTTCTACCCGCTGTTCGACGCGGGCGTGCATGTGTTCGTGGGAGAGAACCACCCGCTGGCCGGGCGCGACATCATCAAGCCCGAGGAGCTGACCGTATGGCCCCGCTACAGCTTCGAGCAGGGCACCGCAAACTCGTTCTATTACTCTGAGGAGCCGCTGAGCTACGTCGAGCACTCGCGCAACATCCGCATCTCCGATCGCGGCACGCTCTCCAACCTGCTGACCAGCTACAACGGCTACACGCTTTCCACGGGCGTGCTTTCAAGCGAGATGCATACGGGCATCGTCAGCATCCCGCTTGACACCGACGAGCGCATGACCGTGGGATACATCATGCACAACGAACGCAAGCCCTCCGAGCTTCTGGACCGTTACATCGAGGAGCTGCATCGCATCATCGGGGAAAGCGAGGGCGTGACCGCTCGATAGCGGCCCTGCAATAGCTTCGCCCCGCGCAGGGACTGCGTGTGCAAACGCCACACAAGCAAAAAGCCTCGCCCGACACGAACCGGGCGAGGCTTTCGTTTAGCTAGGCGATGGGCTTAGCGCATGTTGGAGGCGTAAGGAGCCTTATCCTTGAGCACGACGTCGTGCGCGCCGCCTTCGACGATGGAAGTGGAGCTGATGACGGTGAGCTTGGCCTTGTCCTGGAACTCGGGGATGGTGAGCGCACCGCAGTTGCACATGGTGGACTTGATCTTCAGCAGCGTGACCGCGATGTTGTCCTTAAGCGGACCGGCGTAGGGCACGTAGGAGTCGACGCCTTCCTCGAACGACAGGCTCTTCTTGCCGCCCAGGTCGTAACGGCCCCAGTTGCGAGCACGGGCCGAACCCTCGCCCCAGTATTCCTTCATATAGGTGCCGTTGACCATGACCTTGGCAGACGGGGACTCGTCGAAGCGGGCGAAGTAACGGCCCAGCATGACGAAGTCGGCGCCCATGGCCAGGGCCAGGGAGATGTGATGGTCGTAGACGATGCCGCCGTCGGAGCAGATGGGCACGTAGATGCCGGTCTCCTTGAAGTACTCGTCGCGAGCCTTGGCCACCTCGATGGTTGCCGTGGCCTGGCCGCGGCCGATGCCCTTGGTCTCGCGGGTGATGCAGATAGAACCGCCGCCGATGCCGATCTTGACGAAGTCGGCGCCAGCCTCTGCCAGGAAGCGGAAGCCCTCGCCGTCGACCACGTTGCCGGCGCCGATCTTCACGGAGTCGCCGTAGTGCTCGCGCACCCACTCGATGGTCATCTTCTGCCAGTCGGAATAACCCTCGGAGCTGTCGATGCACAGCACGTCGGCGCCTGCCTCGACCAGCGCGGGGATGCGCTCGGCGTAGTCACGGGAGTTGATGCCCGCGCCCACGATGTAGCGCTTGTGGCTGTCCAGCATTTCGTTGGGGTTGGACTTGTGGCTGTCGTAGTCCTTGCGGAACACCATGTAGACCAGATTGCCCTCGGCATCCACCAGCGGCAGGGAGTTCAGCTTGTGGTCCCAGATGATGTCGTTGGCGACCTTGAGGGAAGTGTCCTCGGAGGCGGTGACCAGCTTCTCGAGCGGGGTCATGAACTCGGAGACCTTCTCCTCGCCGGTCATGCGGGA
>CAKUJT010000019.1 GCA_934661765.1 uncultured Senegalimassilia sp. | reverse complement strand
CCGTTTGGCTGCGGGGCCCGCGTGTTTCGCCTGATGGCCTCGTTTTGGCATAGAAAAAGGGATTCCGCCCCCTCCAAAAAACGGAATCCCTTCTCTTCCTTTTAACGAAGCCGAAGCTATCGAAAAAAGCAAATTCATTATACCAATCTCTTCACGGAATATCAATAAATTCTATCAATCATAAGCACTTCCTTAGATGGGGTGCATGGAAGCTCGGGTCCGGCCTTGTGCGCTGGGCGTACGTCGGAAGGGCGCGTGCTATACTTTTCGCACGAAAGGATATGCGCATGATCAAGTTTCCCAGCCCCGCCGTCTCCATCGTCGGGCGTCACAATTCAGGTAAGACAACCCTTATCGAGAAGCTCATCGCCGAGCTGGTCGGCCGTGGTCTGGACGTGGGCAGCGTCAAGCACCACAGCCATGTCGGATTCGATATCGACATCCCTGGGAAAGACTCGTGGCGGCATCGCCACGCCGGTGCCAGCGAGACGGTTATCGCGGCACCGGGCCAGATGGCGCGTATCCAAACCACCGATGGGGAAGCGGAATGCGCCGACATCGTGGCGAGCATGCCCGGCCACGACGTGGTGATCGTCGAGGGTTATCGCAAAAGCGGCCTGCCCACCATCGAGGTCATGCGCGCCGGCAACAAGGCCGATGCCCGAACCGCCGAGGTGTTCGCCGAGGGCGCTCGCAAGGGATGGGCGCTCGGCACGGATTTCACCCAGTTCGGACGCGGCTCCATGCCTCATGCGGCCGAGGTTCATCCCGATGATCATCCCGCAGCGCAGCCTTTAGACCAGGCCGAGGAGGACCGCCTCGCGCGCAGCTATCCCGATCATGCCGACATCTCCAACAAGATGCCCACGGCCGCAACGGTCGCGGTGGTCACCGACATCCCGCTGGCGGCAGAGGCCGCCAGCATATACGGCATCCCGGCTTTCGATATAAACGACGTGGCGGGGTTGGCGGATTACGTGGAAGCCCGATTCGCTCGTCCGCGTGTTTCAGTGGTCATCCAGGCGGGAGGGGAAAGCCGTCGCATGGGCCGCAGCAAGGCCACGGTCCCGTTCTGCGGGCGTCCCCTTATCTGCCGTTTGGTCGAGCGGCTCTCGCCGGTGGCCGACGAGCTCATCATCACCACCAACGAGCCGCAGGAGCTTGCGTTTCTGCAGGAGCAGTATCCCGAACTGGGCATCCGCTTCGAGTCCGACGTCATCAACGAGCGCGGCGCGCTGCCGGGCCTTTACACGGCCCTTCGCTGCGCCCGTAACCCCTACGTGGCCGTTGTGGCCTGCGACATGGTGCTCGCGTCGCCGTCGCTCGTGGTCGCCGAAGCGCTCGAGATGACCGGGACGGGGGCCGATGTGGTGGTGCCCGTCAACAAGCACGGCTTCGAGCCGTTTCACGCGATCTACCGCCGCTCGGGCTGCTTGCCGGCCGTGCGCGAGGCGCTCAATGAGGGGGAGAAGCGCGCTCAGGTGTTTTTCAACCAGGTCAACGTGTGCGAGTTCCCGCAAAAGAAGGTGCTTGAGGCCGAGCCTATGGGCGGGTGCTTTATGAACGCGAACACGCCCGACGAGCTGGCGGCGCTCGAGCGCATCGTGCAGGAGCGCATCGAGTGCGAGTAACGCCATGTGAAGCGCCTAAGTCCGACCCGCGCCGATTTCGCGCAGATTATGATGCGAGCCCGTCGCGCGCAGCGGTCGTACGCTAATCTTCGCCGCGGCATATACGCGCGGGAGTAAATGAGGGGGAAGGCGAATGCCGAACATCGCAGACATCATAGAAGTGGCCGAGGAGCTTGAGGACAAGGCCGTCGTGCCGGCTTCGAAGCGCTGCGTGGCCGTACGCAACCGCAACGCCTCGTGCCGCAAGTGCATCGATGCCTGCCCGGCGGATGCCATCAGCGTGCATAACAACGTGCTCAGCGTCGACCACAAGGCCTGCGTGGCGTGCGGCGCCTGCACGGTGGTTTGCCCCACCGAGGCCTTGATTCCCGTGCGCCCTGCCGACGAGGCGCTTGAGCAGGCGGCGGCAGAGGCCATGGCCGCCCTTGATGGGCGCGCGGTCATCGCCTGCGCCCGCATCGCCTCGAAGGGCCTGGCCGACCCGCATAAGTTCGCCGAAGTGCCCTGCCTGGCGCGCGTCGATGAGAGTCTGCTGCTCGGTTTGGCGGCGGTCGGCGCCAAGGACATCGTGTTGGTGGACGGGTGCTGCAAAACATGCAGGTTCAGGGCGACCTCGTCCGGCGTGGACGAAACCATCGCTTCTGCGAACAACCTGATGCAGGCCCAGGGGGCGCCGGCAATGGTCTCCCGCACATCGGAGTTCCCCGAAGGGCTGGCGCTCAAGAACGCGAACAGCCTGCTCGGCGAGGCGCGCCGCGGCTTCTTCACCAGCGCAACCTCGTGGACGGCCAGCGCGGCGGGCAAGACCGCCGAGATGGTCATCCGCAAAAACCTCGGAATGAAGGCCAAGGACGCCACGCTGCGCGAGCAGCTGGGGGCGGGCGCTTCGGGCACGCTTCCCCAGTTCCAGGAGCGGCGCCGCAGCCAGGTGCTCGATGCCATGGACCGTTTGGGCGAGCCTGCGGTTGAGCAGGTCGACACGCGCCTGTTCGGCAGGGTGGAGATCGATGCCTCCGTGTGCAACTCGTGCGGCATGTGCGCGGTGTTCTGCCCTACGGGCGCGCTCAGCAAAAGCCCCATCAAGCCCAGCCCCAACGCAGACGGCACGCCCGATGGCGGCAGCTTCCTTGAGTTCTCCTGCGCCGAGTGCGTGCAATGCGGCCTGTGCGTGGATGCGTGCATGAAGAAGTGCATCACGGTAAGCCCGCAGGTGCGCATCACCGAGCTGTTCGATTTCGAGCCGCGTTTCATCTATCTGCCGAAACCCCAGGCCAGACCGGGAATCTTGTCGAATTTCAAGCGATAGGCGCGCACGCGGCGACAAATTTTGAAAAAAGTCGTCGCGGATGCCGGATGGTTATGCTAATATATTCCCCGCTGCGAAAGCGGCAATCGGGATGTGGCTCAGCTTGGTAGAGCGCTGCGTTCGGGACGCAGAGGCCGCAGGTTCAAATCCTGTCATCCCGACCATTGCATGGTCAAGGCTCGGTGTTCGCACCGAGCCTTTTTCGTGCAACCGTGCATATCCGTTGGAGTGCCGCGCAAGCGCGTGTGCTTTTCATCGAAGGTGCGTCGGCAAGCTGCGGTTATGTTAAAGTACGCGGCGTTGCATATCACGGCCCGATGCCCGGGCTGGGACGAGTACTTGGAGGACACATGAAATTTCTGGGAATGGGCGTGCCTGAGCTTCTGATCATCCTCGTGGTGATCCTGCTTATCTTCGGCCCGAAGAATCTGCCAAAACTCGGTAGCGCTCTGGGCAAGACCGTGAAGAACCTGCGCGAGGGCATGGGCGAGGGCAAGAAGGCCGAGGAAGAGGCCGACGAGGTCGAGGTCGAGGAAGACGACGAGGACGCCGCCAAGAAGAAGACCACCGCTGCCCGCAAGAAGAGCGAGTAGATCGCAGCTTCACAAGGTTGGTACGCGGTATGCGCAACGGGCTGCGGTCCGGCGCATACCGCTTTTTTCGTATAGATAGGTGAACAACATGGCTGACAACTACATCCTTACCCCCGAGGGCAAGCAGCAGCTCGAAGAGGAGCTGCATTACCTGGAAACCGAGAAGCGCGCCGAGGTGGGCGAGCGCATCAAGGTAGCGCGCGAGTTCGGCGACATCTCCGAGAACTCCGAGTACGATGACGCGAAGAACGAGCAGGGCATGCTCGAGGCGCGCATCGCCGAGATCACCCGTATCCTGGGCGAGGCCACCGTCGTGGCAACCCCGAAGCGCTCCAACTCCGTGCACATCGGCTCCACCGTCACCGTCGACATGGGCGGCCGTGAGCGCGTGTTCACCATCGTGGGCGCCGCCGAGGCCGACAGCCATGCCGGCAAGATCTCCAACGAGTCCCCGGTGGGCGCTGCGCTGCTGGCCCACAAGAAGGGCGACGAGATCGAGACCACCGGCCCGACCGGCCGCGTCATCAAGATGAAGATCGTCAACATCGAGCACTAGCAAATTTGCAAGCTCCGCTTGCCCGCGGGTAAGCGGAGCTGCTCGACGTTGCGGCTGGCTGCGCCGCGTCGCTTGCGCATTCGGTTTCACGGACAAGGCGACGGGCCTATGCCCGCTTGCTTCGGCCAAACCCGACGCACCGCAGCCGTTCTCGCTTACTCAACCAAATCCCTGTACTTAGAAGGGCTTTCCCATGAGCAATACCCCTGAAGTTATCGAAGACGATCCCATCGAGGTGCGCAAGGCCAAGCGCCAGGCCATGCTCGATGCAGGCCAGAACCCCTATGGCCATGCGTTCGACTACAGCCATCACCTGGCCGAGCTCGAGCAGCTGTACGCGCACCTTGAGGACGGGGACTCCACCGAGGACCTGGTCAAGGTCGCCGGCCGCATCATGTCCAAGCGCGTTCAGGGCAAGATCGCCTTTTTGGGCCTGCGCGACGCCACGGGCGACATGCAGCTGTTCTGCCGCATCAACGAGCTGGGCGAAGAGGCCTTCGGCCGCCTGAAGGACCTTGATGTGGGCGACTGGATCGGCGTCGAGGGCGCTATGATGCGCACGCGTCGCGGTCAGCTGTCCGTGGCCGTGTCGTCCTTCGAGCTGCTCAGCAAGTCCATTCGCCCGCTGCCCGAGAAGTTCCACGGCCTGGCGGACAAGGAGACGCGTTATCGCCAGCGTTACGTCGATCTGGTCATGAATCCCGAAGTCAAGCAGGTCTTCGAGAAGCGCTTCAAGATCGTCGCCGCCATCCGCCGCTACATGGAGGACCAGGGCTTCTACGAGGTGGAAACGCCGTTTCTGCATCCCATCCTGGGCGGTGCGAACGCAAAGCCGTTCGTGACGCACTTCAACGCGCTCGACCGCGATTACTTCCTGCGCATCGCCACCGAGCTGCCGCTCAAGCGCCTGCTTGTAGGCGGTTTCGAGAAGGTGTTCGAGATCGGCCGCCAGTTCCGCAACGAGGGCATGGACCCGTACCACAACCCCGAGTTCACCACCATGGAGGCATACCAGGCCTTCTCCGACCTCAACGGCATGATGGACCTCACCGAGGGCTTCATCAAGGCAGCGGCAGAAGCCGCTTGCGGCACGCTCAAGGTCAGCTACCAGGGCGTCGACATCGACCTGTCCGGCCAGTGGCCGCGCGAGACCATGTGCGGCTTGGCGACGCGCTATGCCGGCGAAGAGGTGTCCTTCGACCGCAGCCGTGAGGACCTGGTGGCCATTCTGGAGAAGAACGGCGGACGCGCCGAGGACGCATGGGGCAAGGGCAAGCTCATCTCCGAGATCTTCGAGGCCGTGGCCGAGGAAAAGCTCATCCAGCCCGTGTTCGTCACCGAGCATCCGCTGGAGATCTCCCCGCTGGCCAAGAAGCTGCCGAACAACCCCGAGCTCACTGAGCGCTTCGAGCTGTTCATCTGCGGCCACGAGTACGCCAACGCCTTCAACGAGCTCAACGACCCGGTCGACCAGGCCGAGCGCTTCCGCGCCCAGGTCGAGGCCAAGGACATGGGCGACGACGAGGCCATGGGTTATGACGCCGACTACATCCGCGCGCTCGAGTACGGCATGCCTCCGGCAGGCGGCGTGGGCATCGGCATCGACCGTCTGACCATGCTGCTCACCGATTCTCCGACCATCCGCGACGTGCTGCTGTTCCCGCACATGCGCGACGAGGCCCCTGCCGGCGCCAAGCCCGCCGCACGTCCGGCCGCTCCGGTCGAGCAGCCCGCCGAGGAGCCCATCGACTTCTCCAAGGTGGTCGTCGAGCCGCTGTTCGCCGACGAGGTGGACTTCGACACGTTCAGCAAGTCCGACTTCCGCGCCGTCAAGGTCAAGGATTGCGTGGCCGTGCCGAAGAGCAAGAAGCTGCTGCAGTTCACGCTTGACGATGGTACGGGCGAAGACCGCACCATCCTGTCCGGCATCCACGCGTACTACGAGCCGGAGGAGCTGGTAGGCCGCACGCTCGTGGCCATCACCAACCTGCCGCCGCGCAAGATGATGGGCATCGCCTCCTGCGGCATGCTGCTGTCCGCCGTGCACGAGGAGAAGGTCGACGACGACACCACCGAGGAGCGTCTGAACCTGCTCATGGTCTCCGACCGCATCCCGGCCGGCGCCAAGCTGTACTAAGCTTTTTCTTTGCATCGTCGTTATATCGACGAAGTTCTTCAAAGCCCGTCCGAGCTGTTGCTCGGGCGGGCTTTTCTTGTTTCCGGCCTGATACGGCCTTTGATGTCGGTTTGGTCGAAATACTGCAGCTATTCCCATATAAGAATAGCGCTCAACTGGGAAAACAAACCCACTAATCCATTTTGCGTGACTAGTCCTTTGCGCTCATCACCCTGCGAATCATCCTTGATTTCGTTCATTTTCGAGCATGCGGTCATCCAGGTGCGCCTTGTAGAGTTCGTAAACGCCGAAGGGGAAACGGACCGGACGAAGTTTGTCGCTCTACAGCCCGAAACGGGGGAGCGCTTCTCAAGCCGGACCTGCATATCGCCAGCCCCTTCGACGAGATGAGACGAAGGGGGAATCATGGCAATCGATCTAGTAGAGCACAATCCGCGCCTCAAGGAGCCTGTTACCTGTGTGCTGGGCATGTATGCCGAAGTTGAGACGTTCGACCGTGCGCAGCTTGAGGAGCAGCTGTCTCAGGTGTGGAGCGAATCCTACTCGCAAGCTCCCGCCACCATCATCGAATCGCTTTTGCGCAACGGCGCGCTTGCCGAGCAGATCGTCGTTGACGGTCAGGTCTACGACGGAACGCTCGAGGACATCCAGCGCGACGAATCTGTTCCGCTTGAGGCCGAGGTCTCCGATGGCATTTCCATCACCCAGGCGGGCCGTGATCTGGCGGCTTCGCTCGACCCTGATTTCACCATGCGTGCCTTGTTGGCCGACCGTCCGCATTATCGCGACGTGTTCGCTCGCGTGATCTCCGTTTGCGCCGCTTCCGATGGCGCGAGCCGCGAAGCGGTCGAGCAGGCGGTCGAGCAGGACGGCAACGTCGTCTCGCCGGACGGCAAGCGCGTCTACCCGCAGTACTTCATGGATGCGCTCGAGACCGCCGGCGGCATCGTTTGGGATGGCGCATGGCGCGCAACTCAGGCGGGCCTTCGCGCGATCGCCTAGATCGTCCGCCTCATATCTCGGAAGCCGTCGCACGGCGCGCAGCGTTCATGCGACGAACCCTCCTCCCTTGCACGTCCCGCTGCATCCTCCCCCTCCCTTCATTTGCAGCGGGGCAGATCCTCACGCATCCGTCGCGCCTTGTTTTAGGTCGGCGGCGCCGCGCTCCGTGCAACGGCTTCCGGGAAAACAGCTATGGCTTTCCGCGGCCGCTTGGCCGCTTGAAGCAAGGATGAGTAAACGAGTGAGAAAAGGAAAGGAAGGGTGTGTTTTGGCTAAGACGAGCATCAGCCGCCGCGGCTTCGTGAAGCTGTCCGCGTTTGCCGGCGCCGCTGTGGCCATGGCAAGCGCCACGACGCAGAACCTCATGCAGGTCAAGCCGGCGATGGCGGCCACCACGGGGGAGACGCAGAAGATCCGCACGATCTGCCGCGCCTGCTTGAACAACTGCGGCATGGTCGCGCACGTGCGCGACGGCAAGGTGGTCAAGCTTGAAGGCGACCCGCAGGACCCGATGAACAAGGGTGCAGCGTGTGCCAAGGGCCTGGCCGGTATCCAAGCGCTGTACAACCCCAACCGCATCAAGTACCCCATGAAGCGCAAGGGCGAGCGCGGTTCCAACGAGTGGGAGCGCATCTCCTGGGGCCAGGCCATGGACGAGATCTCCGAGGTCATGTGGGAGTGGTATCAGAAGGAGGGCCCGAAGTGCCTGGTAACCTCCACGGGCGGCGGCGGTAACCCGCAGTTCTTCAGCCCGGCGCGCTTCCTTTCCGTGTGGGGCGGCGGCAACTTCTTCGAGCCCGGCTGCGCTCAGTGCTATCTGCCGCGTAATCACATGGAGTTCTGCCTGAACGGCACGGCCGACACGTCGCTGGCCGATGGCCCGGTCACCGAGGTGTACCTGCCCGGCTACCTGCCCGATGATAAGTGCACGCCCACCAAGACCTATGTCATGTGGGGCGTCGGCCCTTCGTATCACGGCATCGGCTCCACGGGCCGCGTGGTGACCGAGCTGCGCAACAACGGCATGAAGACCGTGGTCATCGACCCGCGTCTGACGCCCGATGCCGCAAAGGCCGACGTGTGGCTGCCTATCCGACCTGGCACCGACGTGGCGCTCATGCTGTGCTGGATCAACTACATCATCGAGCACGACCTGTGGGCGAAGGATTTCTGCCGCGAGTGGACCAACCTGCCGTTCCTGGTTCACGAGGACACGCGCCTGACCTATCGCGCAAGCGAGCTGGGATTGGGCGGCGAAGACGAGTACGTGGTGTGGGACAAGAAGACCAACGCCGCCGTGGCGATGCCGTACCCGTTCCCCTCAGACGGCTCCATCGACCCGGAGATGTTCGGTACCTACACGCTTCCCAACGGCGAGAAGGCCCGTACGGCGTTCCAGATCATGAAGGAGCACGTGGCCGAGTGGACGCTGGAGAAGGCCGCAGAGGTCTGCTGGCTTGATGCCGACAAGATCGAGGAGGCCATCAAGATCTACGTGGAAGGTTGCCCGAACGCCGGCATCTCGCTGGGCGTGGCGACCGACCAGACCATCAACTCCGCGCAGGCGGCTCAGGGCGACGCCATCATGGACATCCTGATGGGCTGCATCCGCCAGCCCGGTTCCATCGTGCAGGACCGCCCGTGCTACGTCGAGCCGTGCAACTACGTCGTGCAGCCGTTCGGCCTGCATCATCCCGACCATCCGCTGCGCATGCCCGAATCCGAGGCCAACGCGCGCTTGGGTTACACCGAGCACAAGGGCCTGGGGCACTGGCTTGCCAGCCACATCCCGACGGTCCTCAAGGCCATCGAGACGGGCGAGCCGTATCGTCCGCGCATCTGGATCGAGCGTTCCGGCAACAAGCTGGTGATGATCGGCAACGCCAAGCGCCTCTACGATGCCATGATGACCACCGAGCTCAACGTGCATATGTACATGCATTGGACCACCACGAGCGTGTGCCTGGCCGACTACGTGCTCCCGACGGCAGAGTGGCTTGAGACGGCATATGCTCAGGACCGCCTGAACACCTATGCCATCCGTCGCCCCTGCACGCAGCTCTACGAGGCCGTTGACGAATGCATGCACTGGTCTTGGCTTGCGGCGGCTCTTGCCAAGCGCGGCCATCAGCGCTGCATCGACGCGTTCAATCCCGATATCGCCGGCAAGTTCTACGGCACGTATTGGAAGACCTACGAGGAGTACAAGGACTACGTCGGCTACTTCGTGGGCAGCTTCTACTACGACCGCGAGGATTGGAACTGGGAGAAGTTCGACGCTCAGGCGCCTTCCGAGTACCAGACCATCGAGGAGTACGCGGCGAAGTCGTACAACAGCCATCTGTTCCCCGATGACGACGATCCGAGCAAGCCGGCCGGCTTCCACACGACCTCCAAGCGCTGCGAGCCGTACTTCGACGGCAACATCTTGCTGGGCAACACGGGCGCCATCGACGGCACCGGCTCCATGGAGCCCGCCACCGATGTGTTCCCGAAGTCGAACAACTACAACCCGCTGCCGTACTACCTGGAGCCCTACGAGAGCCCCGTGGAAGGCGATCCGGGTTACGACGCGAACTATCCTTACACGCTGACGCAGGGCCGTCTGCCGGTGTTCCACCACGGAACGCTGCGTAACACGCCCTACACCCGCGAGCTGTATCCGTATCCCGAGACGTGGATCAACCCGGAAACGGCGAAGGAAATCGGCGTCGAGGACGGGGATTGGCTGTGGCTCGAGTCGAAGCGCGGCAAGACGCAGGGCAAGGCCCGCATCACCAAGTCGGTGGCCCCGAAGGTCATTTACCAGGAGCGCTTCTGGTTCCCCGAACTGCTTGATTCGAAGGACCCGAACCGCGCATGGCAGGCCATGAACATCAACCTGCTGACGCAGAACAGCGATGATTGCCCGTTCAACGACGTGTACGGCACCTACGTGCTGCGCGGCGTCCAGATCAACATCAAGAAGGCCGACAGCGCACCCGAGGGCATCTGGACCGAGCCCGAGCAGTTCACTGCGTGGATGCCGCAGGAATCCGAGAACACTGGAGGGGGTAATGCCGTCTATGGCGCGTAATTGCTTGGTAGTGAACCTTGATCGCTGCATCGGCTGCTATAGCTGCGAGGTGGCGTGCAAGATGGAGAACGATATCGCGATGGGCGAGCGCTGGAACAAGGTGCTGCAGATCGAGCCCGCCGGCGTGTTCCCCGATGTGCAGACGTACTGGCTTCCCGTGCAGTGCCAGCAGTGCGAAGGCGCCCCGTGCGTGCACGTGTGCCCGACCGGCGCCAGCTATCGCGACGAGGAGACGGGCAAGGTGCTCGTCGACAAGTCGAAGTGCATCGGCTGCCGTTACTGCATGATGGCGTGCCCTTACGGCGTGCGTTCCTGGAACAAGGAGCAGAAGGTCGTCGAGAAGTGCACCATGTGCAGCCATCTGACCAGCGCCGGCGAGAAGCCCGCGTGCGTGAAGAACTGCTGCGGCACGGCGCGTTTCTACGGCGATCTGGACGACCCGAACTCCGATGTCTCGAAAGAGCTGGCGAAGTATCCGGCCGAGTCCATCCATCATCTGCCCGACGTGGGCAACGGCCCCATCTCCGCCTACATCCTTTCCCCGAAGATCGCGAAGTGGGCAGGGGAGGACGTGCATCAGACCACGTCGAAGTACATGACCACTGAAGGGAGCGTCGACTAATGGAAGCCCAATGGTCCCTGGTTTTGTTCACCGTTATCAGCGGTGCGGGCGCCTGGCTGTTCGCGACGTCCATGATGGGCGCCCTGGCGAGGAAAAGCCCGCTGCCCACGAAGGTCGAGACGATCGTGGCGATCGTGCTTCTGGCCGTGGGCGGCATCGCCTCGGTGACGCATCTTAAGCACATCGACCGCATCTTCGAGGCGCTCAACCATCCCACGTCCGGCATCTTCGTCGAGGCCGCCCTTATCGGCGTGCTGATCGTGCTGGCTCTGATCTACCTGATTATGCTCGTGCGTAAGTCCGGTGAATCCGGCACGAGGATCGTCGGCGTCGTGACGATGGTCATCGCCATCATCTTCCCGTTCATGTGCGGCTATTCCTACATGATGGAGGCTCGTCAGGCGTGGATGACCATTGCCTTGCCCCTGTCGTACTGGGCCACGGCTGCCGTTGCCGGCGCGGGTCTGAACCTGCTGCTCAAGGCCGTTGCGAAGGACGAGGTCGCATCTGTGGGTTTTGCCGGCATCCTGACGGTCGCCTGCTCCGCGGTAGCCGCCGTATGCTCCATCGCGTTCTTCGTCTATGCCGGCGCATGGCTGGGCAACGCCAAGTCCGGTTGCGTCGCATGGATCGTCGCCACGTTCGCGTGCATCGTCATCGCGCTTGTCGCCGGTGCGCTTGCCGTGAAGAAGGCCGAGTCCGCAACCGCGGCAGGCGTTGCGGCGACCGCAGCGGGCGTGGTGTGCGCCATCGCCCTGCGCGTGGCGATGTGGCTTGTGGGCACTCCGCTGCTCGATTTCTTCCTGCAGCCGCTCGACTAGCTTTTGCCTGACGGCGAAAGCGCTATTCGACGCTGCAGACGCTCGCGGCGCCTCGTCTTCGCGGGAACTCGAAAAATTGCGTATCAAGGTACGCTTCACCTTCGGGTTCCCGGCGATCCGGGGCGCCGCGGGCACCCTCGCCGACGTTGGTTTGACCTGCGAGTCTTTACTCGTTCGTAAAGCTTCGCAGGTAGGACCATGGACGAGCATGGTTATTTATCCGTTTGAGTGAAAAGGGGGAAGCATGACCGAGGACGAGAAAACCACCACCGAGGAGATGCTTGAGTTCCTGGATGCGAACGTCGACACGTTCACGTTCCTTTCCCAGGTGTTTTACAAGGAGCTGACCGAGGAGGCCATCGCCGAGCTGGCAGAAGGCCAGTGGCCCGAGAATACCGGTAATCAGGCGCTCGACCGCGGCTACAACCTTCTGCGCCGATACTTCAAGTTCAGCGCCGGCGATCGTCGCAGCCAGCTTGCCGTGGAGTACGCGCGCATCTTCCTGGCGGCAGGCGTGTTCTCTCAGGAGAGGCGCTCCGCCGTGCCGTACGAAAGCGTGTTCACCACCGAGGAGCACGTCATGATGGGCGGCACGCGCGATGAGCTGATCGATTGGTTCATCCAGGACGGTTTCAAGGTCAACCCCGACCTGCACGAACCGGAGGACCACATCTCCTTCGAACTGGAATATCTGGCGCATATGAACGCGAAGGCTGCGGCCCTTATCCGCGATGGACGGAATATGGACGCCATCAAGAACGTGAAGCGCCAGCGTCGTTTCATCGAGCAGCATCTGCTCAATTGGATCGGACAGCTTCAGGAAGCGGCGGAAGAGTATGCGAAGACCACGTTCTATACGGGCATGCTGAAGGTGTGCCAAGGCGCGCTTGAGCAGGCATGCGATGCGCTGACCTGCGTGTCCGACGAATTGCCGCTGCTCGCCGCGTAAAGGGGTGTGCAATGAAACCAGCGAATCCGAGCCGCCGCGCGTTCGTGCTTGGCGCGGCTGCGCTCGCCGTGGGTGCCGGCATAGGCGCTGCAGCTCGCCCTTGTGCGGCCTCTTGCGATGCGTTGCGCCCGCCCGGTGCGGCCGACGAGGCCGAGTTCATGGCGCGTTGCATACGCTGCGACCGTTGCATCAGCGTGTGCCCGACCGATGTGCTGTACCCTCTTGGCATCGAGGCCGGCGTGCTGGCCGTGCGAACCCCGGCACTTGATTTCCGCGCCGGCAGCTGCACGTTCTGCGATCTGTGCCGGCAGGTGTGCCCGACCGAGGCCATCGGCAGCATCGACCCGTATGCGCCCGAGAAGGGCCGCATCGGCGGCGCGCAGGTCTTGCCCGAGCGTTGCCTGGCGTTTGCGACGCCCGGTTCATGCGGCATCTGCGTGGACGCCTGCCCGTATGGCGCGCTTTCATTCGACGATGAGCGACGTCCCGTCGTGGACGATTCGAAATGCAACGGATGCGGTGAGTGCGTGCGCATCTGCCCGGCGAACGTCAACACGTCGTTTTCCGGCGGCGAAGCGCGCGGGATCCGGGTGGCGACGGCAAGGCAGATGGCCGAGGGGGTCGAGGCATAGATGGGTATGGAGGAAAAGGAAACGGTGCAGGGCCGCGGCCGTGTGCAGGGCCGTCGCATGGTGCTTGCCCGCCGCGTGACCCTGACGGCGGTGCTCGTCGCGGTGCTGGCGTCGCTGGCGTTCGATTGCGGTCTGGGCACGCCTTCGTCGTTCGGCGTCGGGCAGTTCAACTTGTTGTGCCCGCTTGGCGGCCTTGAGGCCATGTTCGCGGCGAAGTCGTTCATCCCGATCGCAGCCATTTCGGCCGGCGTGGTGTTGGCGTTTTCGCTCCTGTTCGGGCGCGCGTGGTGCGCATGGGGGTGCCCTGCGCCGGTGATCAGGCGTTTCTTCAAGCGAGATCCCAAGCCGGCAAACTTGTCCGATCAGGGCTGCGAAGGTGGTTGTTCGGCTTGCGCGGGTGTTGCGTCCGCGTTCGATCTAAAGGAAAGCCTGCGCGGCATCGCGAAGGATAGCCGAACCTGGGTGCTGGTGGCGGTGCTCGTGTGCGCTCTGGTCGCGGGGCTTCCGTTGTTCTGCCTTGTATGCCCGATAGGGCTCACGTTCGGCAGCGTCGCCTCGTTGTGGCATCTCGTCGTCGACAAGCAGATGACCGCATCGGTGCTCGTGTTTCCCGTCGCGCTTGCCATCGAGCTGGTCTTGTGCCGCAAGTGGTGCATGAACGTGTGCCCGGTGGCGGGCCTGCTCGGCATATTCGGACGGTTCGCCGTAAGGTTCCGTCCGCATGTCAACGCGGATACGTGCTTGCGCGCCTCGAAGGGGGTGGCGTGCGATGTCTGCACCGTCGCCTGCGCCGAGCATATCGATCTGCACGCTACGGATGTTTCCGCCCAGCTGGGCATGTGCACGCGTTGCGGCGAATGCGCGAAACGCTGTCCCACGGCGTCGATCGAGTTCAAGTAAGGGCGACTTGGTTTATCGCTTACGCGGGTGCTTGGGCCAAAAAGCCCAGGCGCCCGCTTTGCTTTACGGCCCGGGTCATGTGATACCATCGGGCTGAATGAACGACGAAGTCCCGTTGGGGAGGGGCTTTTACCAAGGGGGGATCATGGGGGATACCGTTGAGAGGCCTGTGGGGTCGGATGTGGGCAATCGAGGCGTGAAGAGCGGTCTTGCTGCGCCCACGCCCATCGCCGAGCAATGGGCGTACCTGCGTTTCCTGGGTTTCGGCGCGTGGTGGGCTTGGATTTGGCTGTGCTACAACTCCACCGAGATCATGCGCATGTTCCCAACCGGCGACCAAACGCCGTTCGTGTTGCAGATGTACCTGCTCTCAACCGCGGGAATCGCCTGCAGCATGTTCGCTGCTGCGGCGATGTGGCGGCGGGCCACCAGGCTTCTCGAACGACGGACGTTCGTGATCGCTGGTGCATGCATGGCCTCGCTGTTCACTGTTTTGCTCGGCTATTCCGTGATTATGGGCGGCGGCCCGTTTTTCGCGATCGCGGCATTGCTCACGGGGGTGGGCACGTCCGTGCTGTGCTTGAAGGCAGGGTGCATCTACGGCTCCATCTCGTTGGGCGACTCGCTCACCGCCGGCGGCATTTCCCTTTTGTTTGCGGCGTTTCTGTATTACGTCGGCGTCGGCATCCCGCCCGAGCTCAGGCTGCTGTTCATCGCGGCATTGCCGATCGTGTCGGCTTTGCTGCTCACCATGGGCGATGCCGATCCGTTTCCCTCCGCCGCGCCGACCGAGGGCGAGCTCATGGCGCGCCGGTCTCCTGAGCGGCACATGTATCGCAAGCTAGTGGCTGCTTCGGCTTTGGTCGCGTTCACCGCAGGCGTGGGCAAGGGCATCACGTCGATGATCGGCAATGCCGATGTGTTCGCGCGCTCCGGCACCCTTATCGTGTTTTGCGTGGGTCTGCTTGCCATCGTCATCGTGGCGGTGGTCAATCATGGGGATACGGTGCGTGGCGCACGCAGGGTGTATTCTGGCTTGATCGTCCTCGGCATCGCTATGATGCTGCTTTCCTGCTTCGGCTTCGATGTCGCGTTCTTGTCGGTGGGCAAGGAGTGCCTTTGGATGGTGTTCTCCTGCTTCATGGCATACATGGCGTTTCGCTATGATTTCTCTGCCGTGCGGGTGTTCGGCATCGGCCAAGGCGTGTACTTCGTCGCTTCGCTCGCAGGGTGGGCCGTCGGCGGTTTTCTGCAGCCATATTATGTGGACGGCATTGTGCGCATGGGCGTGGGCATGGCGCTTGCGTTTCTGGTGGTGCTCGTGCTGGTGTACGTGTTCCCGGAGAACGATTTGAAGCGGATTATGGCGCGCTCGGTGGATAGCGAGGCAGAGGCGCGTGCGCTCTCGGCGGATCCTTGCGCCGCATGTCAGGCTTGCGCGGCGGCTTCGATGGCGGCGAATGGTTCGGTGGCCGGTGGGGCGTCGGTTTCCGGCGCTTCAGGGGCCGAGCCTCGTAAGGAGGCGAAGGCTTCGGTCGGGGGCGGCGATTCTGCAGTCGGCGGTGCTGCGACGTGGGGTGCGCACGGCCCTCTTTCGCAAAATGCCGAAGGTGCGCCCTTGGTTGCCGCGCACGATGGGGGAGATGCGACCTCGTTATGCGATCCCTCCAATCCCGTGTACGGTCTATCTGCACGTGAACTGGAGATCCTCGACCTGTTCGCCCAGGGCCGCAGCGCGAACTGGATCGCCGAGCACCTGACCATCTCGAAGAACACCGTGCGCACGCATCTGAGGGCCATATATTCAAAGCTCGACGTGCACTCCAGGCAAGAGCTGCTCGACTTCCTTGCGGGCAATCGGGCAGAGTAGGGAAAGGGGAAGGCGGCCCTGGGTTGCACCCAAACTTGGTCGATTTCAATAACGGCAACGCCGCAAGGGGGGCTCCGGTGCTTGGCCCGCGCCCCAAAACTTGGATGGCGCAAATAGAGGCAATGCCGCGATGGGCCGGCCCCGGAACTCCTCCGGGGCCGGCCCATTAGGTTTAACCCGATGCGTTCGGGAATCGTCCCGTTGCAGATGACGTTATGCCGTCGTCGCGGGTTGAATCGTCGCGTCGCTTTCATCTTCGCTATCTTTTTCGGCATCAACTTGCGCGAAGTGCTCCATGGCGAGCGTTCGGATCGTGGAGATGACGGGTACGCCCAAAAGCACACCCAGAAGGCCGAACAGCGACCCGCCCGCGATCACGGCAACGAACACCCAGATGCTCGGCAGGCCCACTGACTGTCCCACCACGTTCGGGTAGATGAGGTGTCCTTCGATTTGCTGGAGAACCACCAAAAACACGATGAATTGCAGGGCCTGCATAGGATCTTGCGACAGGATCATCGCGGCTCCCATGATGCCGCCGATCCACGCGCCGGCGAACGGGATGAGCGACGACACGCCTACGATAAGGCCGATGGACGCCGCATAGGGGAATTGCAGGATGGTGCCGCCGATGGCGCACAGGGCGCCCAAGATAACGGCCTCGATGCATTGTCCGCGGATGAAGCGCGAGAAGCAGTCGTTGGTGATGGCGCACGCGTGCAGCACGCGGCGGCGCAGGTCCTCGCCGGGGATGAAGCTGGCCGCGCGCATGGCGCCGGCGTGCACGCGGTCCTTGTCGAGCAGCAGGTACAGCGCGAACACCATGCCCAGCAAGATCGAAAGCGTCAGATGTGCAACCTCGCCGCTGGTCTGCGCCACGATACGCAGCGCCTGGTCGGTGCCGCCCATGGCGTCCAGTGCCTTTTGCCCGATAGAGTTCCAGGTTGCGTCGTCCAGAAGGGGGATGGCTTGCGCGCCGGGAAGGTTCGCGATGGCCTGCGACGCCATGGCGGCGGCTTCCGATATGCCGGTGATGATGGCGGCGCCCACGGACTTGAACTCGCCGCCCACGAACGTGGTCAGCGCCGCAAGCGCCAAGGTGACGGCGGCGATGGCCAAGATGACGCAGATGGGGCGGCGCGTTTTCGCCACCAGCGCGTTGGTGGAGCGGGGAAACCATCGGGATTCGAGTCCCGCCGCTATGAAGTTGAGCAGATATGCCAGCACGGCGCCGATGGCCAGAGGCTCAAGAGCGGACCAAACGGTTGAGAAGATGGAGCATAGGCCGTCGAATCGGGCGACGGCCAGCGCCGCCACTGCCAGGGCGGCGACGAGGATAAGGGCGTAGCGTATGGTGTGCCTGTTCATGCGATCCTGTCGGTTGAAGGGGGATGGGCCGCGCAGTTGCGCGTTTCGCTATCAGTATAAGCGTGTGCGGCGGGCAAGGAGCCGCGCTTGCGCGCTTGTCGACCTTTCGTGAAGAACGCCTTGCACAATCTGGGAGAAAAGGGGCAAAAGGGGTCTAAAAGCGCTTCCGGTGTGTGCGGATTGCACGTAGCAAGGGCAACGGGCGCTGCGCGGCTCCGGGCTACCTTATTATGTATACGAAACGTTAACGGCTTAGCAGTCCCTTGACGGGAGTGCTAACATGAACAACCGAGACCATAATCATATGCCGCGAGAATCGAGGCTTCATGTCATTTGAGAAGTTCACGGACAAGGCGCGCAAGGTGCTCGTCTTGGCCCAGGACGAGGCACGCGCCCTGCATCAGCCTTATGTGGGCACCGAGCATATCCTGCTTGGCCTCATCCAAGAAAAGGACGGCCTTGCCGCCCAGGCCCTTGAGCGCCTGGGAGTGGCCTACGACGCCGTGGTGAAGGGCATCCGCGAGGTGGCCTCCATCGATGAGGGCGCCGACGTGTCCGGCCACCTATCGTTCACCCCGCGCGTCAAGCGCGTGCTCGAGAACAGCCTGCGCGAGGCCATGCAGATGGGGCAAAGCTACATCTCCACCGAGCATCTGCTGCTCGGCATCGTGCGCGAGAACGAGGGCACGGCGCTCGACGTGCTCTCGCGCCTTGGCGTGAAGGGCGACGATGTGCGCACCGCGCTCAACGATTTGGTGGGCCAAAGCCCTGTGTACGCGGGCCGCAACCCCTTTGAGGCCGCCGGCACCGTGCCCGACAGCGCCCTGAAGGAGTTCGGTACCGACCTTACGCAGAAGGCGCGCGACGGCAAGCTCGACCCGGTCATCGGCCGCGCCGGCGAGATCGAGCGCGTCATGCAGATCCTCTCCCGCCGTCAGAAGAACAACCCGCTGCTCATCGGCGAGCCCGGCGTGGGCAAGACCGCCGTCGCCGAGGGCTTGGCGCAGCTCATCGTGTCCAACCAGGTTCCCGATATCCTGCGCGGCAAGCGCCTGCTCACGCTCGACGTGTCCGCTCTTGTGGCCGGCAGCAAGTACCGCGGCGAGTTCGAGGACCGCTTGAAGAAGTGCATCAAGGAGGTCAAGGACGCCGGCGACATAATCTTGTTCATCGACGAGATGCACACGCTTATCGGCGCGGGTTCTGCCGAGGGCTCCATCGACGCGGCCGCCATCCTCAAGCCGCCGCTGTCGCGCGGCGAGATCCAGGTCATCGGCGCCACCACCATCGACGAATACCGCAAGCATCTGGAGAAGGACAGCGCCCTTGAGCGCCGCTTCCAGCCCATCACGGTCGGCGAGCCCAACGAGGAGCAGGCGCTGCGCATCATGGAGGGGCTGCGCGACCGCTACGAGGCGCATCATCAGGTGCATTTCACCGACGAGGCGCTTCAGGCAGCCGTCACGCTGTCCGATCGCTACATCCAGGACCGCTTCCTGCCCGACAAGGCCATCGACGTCATGGACGAGGCCGGCGCCCGCATGCGCATCCGCAACATGACCTTGCCCGACGAGCTGCGCGAGATGGACGACAAGCTGCGCCAGATCCGCTCCGACAAGGACAAGGCCATCGCCGAGCAGGACTTCGAGCGCGCTGCCAAGCTGCGCGACCAGGAGTCCGCCGTGAAAGACGAGCGCGCAGCCGCCGAGAAGAAGTGGGCCGAGGATTCCCAGAAGTCGGTGCACGAGGTAACGGCGCAGGATATCGCCGACGTCGTCTCCATGACCACCGGCGTGCCCGTGTCCAACCTCACCGAGGCCGAAACCGAGAAGCTGCTGCGCATGGAAGGCGTGCTGCACGAGCGCGTCATCGGCCAGGAAGAGGCCGTGACCGCGTTGTCGAAGGCCATCCGCCGCAGCCGCGCCGGTTTGAAGGACCCCAAGCGCCCCGCCGGCAGCTTCATCTTCCTGGGCCCGTCGGGCGTGGGCAAGACCGAGCTGTCCAAGGCGCTTGCCGAGTTCCTGTTCAGCTCCGAGGACGCGCTCATCAGCTTCGATATGTCCGAGTACATGGAGAAGCACTCCGTCAGCCGTCTGGTCGGCTCGCCTCCGGGCTACGTGGGCTTCGATGAAGGCGGCCAGCTCACCAAGGCCGTGCGCCAGCGCCCGTATTCGGTGGTGCTGTTCGACGAGATCGAGAAGGCGCATCCCGATGTGTTCAACATCCTGCTGCAGATCTTGGAGGAAGGCCGTCTGACCGACGCCCAGGGCCGCACGGTCGATTTCCGCAACACGGTCATCATTATGACGTCCAACGTCGGCGCCCGCGAGATCTCCGCGCCCACCACGCTCGGCTTCAGCCCCGAGGGCAAGGCCGGCCTTTCCGACAAGGAGATCAAGTCTCGCGTCATGGGCGAGGTGAAGAAGCTGTTCAGGCCCGAGTTCTTGAACCGTATCGACGAGATCATCGTGTTCAAGTCCCTGACGCAGGAGCAGATCGTCGAGATCGCCAAGCTCATGGTGGCCGACCTGCGCGAGCGCTTGATCGCCCAGAACATGACCATCAACCTCACCGATGACGCCTACAAGCTCATCGCGAAGGAAGGCACCGATGCCGCCTACGGCGCCCGCCCGCTGCGCCGTGCCATCCAGCGCCTGTTGGAAGACCCGCTGTCCGAGGAGCTGCTCGAGGGCAAGTGGACGTCGGGTTCGGTCATCCAGGCAAACGTTTCCGAGGACGGCGAAAGCCTTGCGTTCGTCCCTGGCACGGGATCCATCCCCGCGCCGCGCAAGCACGATAGCATCGCGCGCGACGCCGAGCTTCTGCTCACGAACTTCGATCTGGGACACGCCGGCGTCTCAGGCTCGGGCGGGTCGGCAAGCGGCGGCGCTGCGGATTAAGGTTCCGGTTGCTCCCGCTGCGCCCTGCTTGGGCCGGCTGGGAGCGCCTGCCACGCGCTCTTTTTCCATACAGCGCGTAGCGTGCCTGCGAAAACGCGGCAGTTGCTTTAGAATGTAAGGCGGTCCCGAAAGGGGCCGCCTCATTTGTTTTCGACGGAAAGAGGAAACCATGCCCAAGACCGTTGACCCGGTGTTCTCGTCCTCGGTGCTCGCCGCAGCCGATCTGGCCACGGCGCTCGACATCGATGCGCTCACGCAATCCTTGGCCGGCCTTGAGGGCAAGGTCGACAAGAACCCGAAGACGGCGGCCATCATCTTGGCCGGCGGCACGGGCGAGCGTTTCGGCAAGGAGGGCGGCAAGCAGCTGGTGGAAATCGGCGGCAAACCGATCCTCACCTGGTCTGCCGAGGCCTTCGACGCCGTGGGCGATATCGGCCTCATCGTCATCGTCTGCCCGGCCGATCGTCAGGCGGAATACCTGAGCAAGGCCGTCGACCCCTTCCCGTTCGCCACGCCCATCGTGGTCGCCGCGGCGGGCTCCACGCGTCAGGAATCGGCGTTTTCCGGTCTTGAGCTCGTGCCCGAGGAGTTCGAGTACGTTGTCATGCACGACGGCGCCCGTCCGCTCATCTCGGCCGACCTGATCGCCCATACCATCGCCACGCTCAAGGGCAACATCGACGCCGACGGCGCCGTGGTGGCCCATCCCGCCATCGACACGCTGAAAGTGGTGGAGAACGGCGTTATCGTCGGCACGCCCGACCGCAGCGTGTTCTGGAACGCGCAGACCCCGCAGGTCTTCCGCGCAGGCATCTACCGCCGCGCGCATGCCTCGGCGCTCTCCGACGGCTTCGTCGGTACCGATGACAGTTCGCTGATCGAGCGTCTTGGCGGCCGCGTCCTTGTGGTGGAGGGCAAGCGCGACAACATCAAGCTCACCGTGCCGGAAGATTACCTCATGCTCGTGGCCGCCGTGCGCGAGCGTTATCTCAAGCAGAAAGGCGAGCAGGAGCAATGAGCCTGGGATTCAGCGCCCTGCGCATAGGGCAGGGCTACGACGTGCATAAGCTGGTCGAGGGCCGCAAGCTCATCATCGCCGGGGTTGATATCCCGCACACCCTGGGGCTGCTCGGCCACTCCGACGCCGATGTGCTGGCACATGCCGTGGCAGATGCGCTGCTCGGCGCCATCCGCGGCGGCGACATCGGCAAGCTTTTCCCCGACACCGACCCCGAATGGGAGGGTGCCGATTCCATGAAGCTGTTGGCGGCGGTGGCGGCCAAGGTGCGCGAAGAGGGTTACCAGATCATCGACGTCGATAGCGTCATCGCAGCTCAGGCACCGAAGATGGCGCCGCATCGCCAGCAGATGCGCGAGAACCTGGCAACTGCTATGGGCATCGCGGTCGACAACGTCGGCGTGAAGGCAACCACCACCGAGCACCTGGGTTTCGAGGGCCGTCAGGAGGGCATCTCCGCCACGGCCGTGGCCCTGCTGGCGCGATGTAGCTAGTTCGGGCGCAGGTTTCGGCGCTCGGTCCCTTCGCAGCCTTCGTCAACCCGCCGCACCATGCGGCATGCATATAGAACAGGAACGCAAATGCTTAAGATTTACGACACCAAACTTCGCGAGAAGGTGCCTTTCGAGTCGCTCGAGCACGGGAAGATCGGCATGTACGTATGCGGCCCCACCGTGTACAACTACATCCACATCGGCAACGCGCGCACCTTCGTCAGCTTCGACGTCATCCGCCGCTACCTCTCCTGGCGCGGCTTCGACGTGAAGTTCGTCTCGAATATCACCGATGTCGATGACAAGATCATCAAGAAGGCCAACGAAGAGGGCCGCAGCGCAGCTGAGGTTGCCGCCGAGTATTCGCAAGCCTTCCTCGACGATATGCACGCCATGAACGTGCAGGACCCCGATGTGCGCCCGCGCGCTACCGAGGAGATTCCCGAGATGATCCAGCTCATCCAGGAGCTCATCGACGGCGGCCATGCGTACGAGGTCGAAGGCGACGTCTACTTCAGCGTGCGCAGCTACGCTGATTACGGCGCGCTGTCCGGTCGCAACATCGACGAGATGGAGGGCGGCCATCGCGAGCTGCGCGCCGACGGCCAGGGCTTGGAAGACCGCAAGCGCGACCATCTCGACTTCGCGCTGTGGAAGGCCGCCAAGCCCGGCGAGCCTTCTTGGGAAAGCCCGTGGGGCCAGGGCCGTCCCGGCTGGCACATCGAGTGCTCGGCCATGTCGCGCAAGTACCTGGGCCTGCCCTTCGACATCCATGGCGGTGGCGCCGACTTGGTGTTCCCGCATCACGAAAACGAGCGTGCCCAGTCCGAGGCCGCATGCGGCTGCACCTTCGCCAATCATTGGATGCACAGCGGCATGCTGCAGATCAACCACGAGAAGATGAGCAAGTCGCTGGGCAACTTCCTGCTGTTGCGCGACATCCTCAAGACCACGTCCCCCGATGTGCTGCGTTTCCTTATGCTGCAAACGCATTACCGCAGCCCGCTCGATTTCTCCGACGAGCGTCTTGACGAGGCTGCATCCGCGCTTTCCCGCATCGAGAACGCCGTGCGCAACCTTGATTGGCAGATGAAGAACGCCCAGGATGTGCCCAGCCCGCTTGATACCCAGGCAATTCTGAAGCAGGCGAAGTCCACGCGCGTCGAGTTCGTCCTGGCCATGGACGACGACTTCAACGCTCCGCGTGCGCTGGGCGAGGTGTTCGACCTGGTCGGTTTCGCAAACACCCAGATCGCCGACAAGACGCTTTCGCTCTCCGATGTTCCCGCCGTGCGCGATCTGCGCGAGACCATCACTACGCTCATGCGCGTGTTCGGCGTGGAGGTTGCTCCTCAGGATTGGGAGGACGCGCAGGAAGATACGTATCCGGCTGAGGTCGTCGACCTGGCGAAACAGGTTGCCGGCTACGAAGGCTCCGATGCGCACGAGGCCGTCGACGCCCTGCTCGATGCCCGTGCCACCGCGCGTGCCGAGAAGAACTGGGCCGTGGCCGATGCCGTGCGCGATGGCCTTACGGGGCTGGGCTTCACCATCGAAGACACCCCTCAGGGTGCTCGCGTCAGCTACGACCCTTCCGAGGGCAAGTAGGTTAACACCGACGTTGCGGGCCGCTGCGCCGCTTCGTTCCCATTCTCAACCTTGCGGGCGTGGCCGAAAGGCCGCGCCCGGTCTGGCCTGACGCAAGATGCGTTTTGCCGGGCCTAGGGCGAAAGGTGCCGGATTTGCCGTGTGGAGTCCGGTTGAATGGGTTCGAGGCCGCGCGGCGGCTTTCGTGTTTGTACTGGACCGATTACTACGAAGATTGCTACCGATGACTGACTTTTCAACAACCGAGCTCCTTGCGCCTGCGGGCGGCCGCAGCCAGCTCGAGGCTGCCGTCCGTTTCGGGGCGGATGCGGTGTATTTGGCCGCCGACAGGTTCGGCATGCGCCAACGTGCCGAGAACTTCACGCTTGACGATATCCCGTCCGCCGTCGCCTTCGCGCATGCGGCGGGCGTGAAGGTGTACGTGACGGTGAATACGCTCATGAACCAGGCGGATATCGCCGCCTTGCCGCCGTATCTGGAGGCCCTTGACGCCTCGGGCGCCGATGCGCTCATCGTCAGCGACCTTGGTGCGTTCTCTCTGGCGAAGCGCTACGCGCCGCATATGGAGCTGCATGTGAGCACGCAGGCTTCCGTGATGAACGCCGAAGCTGCGCGCGCCTGGCACGACCTGGGCGCCTCGCGCGTGGTGGTCGCGCGCGAGATGAGCGTGGAGGATATTGCCGAGCTGCGCGCGCAGGCGCCGCGCGATCTTGAGATCGAGGCGTTCGTGCACGGCGCCATGTGCATGGCGTTCTCGGGGCGCTGCATGTTGTCGGCGGCCATGACGGGGCGCTCGGGCAACAAGGGCTATTGCGCGCAGCCGTGCCGATGGAGCTATGCGCTGGTGGAGGAGAAACGCCCCGGCGCCTATTACCCCATCGAGGAGGATGTGCGCGGCACCTACGTTATGAACGCGCATGACCTGTGCATGATCGAGCATCTCGATGAGTTGATGCAAGCTGGCGTCAGCTCGTTTAAGATTGAAGGCCGCAACAAGCGCGCGTTCTACGTGGCCACGGTGGTGCATGCCTATCGGGCGGTCATGGATGGCGCCGATCCGTCCACGGTCATGTCCGACTTGCATGCCATTTCGCATCGCCCTTACGGTACTGGCTTCTATTTCGGCCAGCCAAGCCAACGCCAGGAGCGTGACGGTTATGACAAGGATTACCTGCATGCCGCTACGGTGACCGCATGCCGCCCGGAAGGGGAGGACAGGTGGCGAATCGAGGCCACATGCCATAACCGTTTCCGCGAAGGCGATGAACTCGAGGCGCTTTCTCCGCGCAAGGCCATTGAAACGACGAACGTGAAGGGCCTCACCTGGCTGGTGCAGCCAAACGACGACCGTCCCAATCCGTCACCCGAGCCGGTGCCGGTGGCGAATCGCACTATGGAAACCTATGCGTTCACCAGCGAGGCCGCCTTACAGCCGGGCGATCTGCTGCGTATCCGCGTGGATTCCGCTTCTCAAGGTGTGCAGGAAGTGGGGGCATGAGCGGCTCCGAGATGGCGACGGCATCCGCGGTGGAGGCGCCCAGTCGCGCTCGCGGCAACCTCATGATCTCGGTGCTGGCGCTCAGCTGCTTCGTGTTCGGATGCGCCTATCAGTACATCTTGGGCGTGCCCGATCAGGTCGCGCAAATCGCCGGCATCGATTTATCCCAGGTCAGCCTGATGATGGGCGTCTACGGCGTATGCAACGCCATCGGCACGCCGCTTCTGGTCATGGCGCTCACCTCGCGCGGTCCGAAAACATTGCTGCTGGTCAGCCTCGCGTTTATGGCAGTGGGTATGGCTATTTGCGCCGCCACCCCCATCTATCCCGTCATTTTGACGGGCCGTGCCGTCATGGGCGTGGGCAACGGGACCTTCGCAGCGACCGCTTACATCGCGGCAAGCCGCATCGCCGGCCCTTCGCGCGCCGCCTCGGCTATGTCGAATGTGGCGCTGGGCTTCAGCGCTTCGTTCGTCTTCGCGCTTCCCGCCGCGCGTATGCTGCGCAACGTCATCACCTGGCAGCAGGCGTATTGGGCGCTCGTCGTCGCGGCGTGCGTCGCGTTCGCGGTCATCGCGCTCGTGGTGCGCGTGCCTGACGCGCCGAGCAGCTCATCGACCGGGCAGGGCCGTCGCAGCGCCGATGCGCTGCGCGTGTTCCGCAACCCCTGCGTGGTGCTGCCGCTGATTTGCACCGTGCTCATGTTCGTGGGATACGCCTCCATGAACACCTACATCACGCCGTTCATGGAAAGCGTGCTTCCCCAGCCGGAGTGGGTGAGCGGCTCTCTGTTCGCCTTCGGATTGATGAGCATGATCGGCTCGAAGGCTAGCGGTTGGGCGGCCGATCGCTTCGGCTCGGCTTCGGCGGTCATCGGCTGCGTGGCGCTTCAGGCGGTAACGCTGGTGGGGTTGGGGCTTGGCACGGGGTCGTGGCCTGCGGCGCTGGCTGCGGCATGCCTATGGACGGGCATATCCTGGGGATTCTTACCGGCGCAGAATTCGTTCATCATGCTCAACGCCGGGGACGAGGCGGCGTTCGCCGTCAGCCTGTCGAACTCCTCGCTGCAGCTCGGCAGCGCGCTCGGGTCGTTCGCCGCAGGCGTGTTCATCACCTGCATGCCGCTTCTGGCGATGCCGTTCGTCTCCGCTGCTTTCACCGCCTGCGCGGTGGCCGCCGAAATAGCGGCATTGCGTTTGTCCCGCAGGCAAAAGCGCGCACAGTAAGCTGAAGGGTTCCGCTGTTTTCGGTTTTTGCCGCATCCGTTCGGCGATTGTCGCGCGCAAAGGGCGCGCGGTAACGCCGGTTGCTTGGCTCGTGCGATTCCTTTGTCCGTTCAGCGGTTTAACGGGCAAGCTGTTTACGCGCCGGTGTAATATATGCTTAACAGATTCGATGCAGGGGTGCCCGGCGGCAACGTCGGCGCTGAGAGGGCGCATGCCTAACCCTTTGAACCTGTCCAGGTAACGCTGGCGTAGGGAGCATCTCTCGTGCACGGACGAGGGCGCCATCTTCTACGGTAGCGTCCTCGTTTTTCGTTGCAAAGGAGAGAATATGATCGAACAAAATCAGCTCGAGGCATCCATCGCGAAGGCCGCCGCCGATGTGCGCGCCAACAATCCCCTGGCCGGATCCATCACCAACACCGTTACCATCGATTTCGTGGCCAACGCCCAGCTCGCCGTCGGTGGCTCGGCTGCCATGGTCTATCTGCCCGACGAGGGCGAAACCCTGGTTGCCGCAGGCGGTGCCGTGTACCTGAACATGGGCACGCTGTTCCCCATTTACGAGCAAACCATCCCGCGCACGGCGGCCGCGGCTCAGGCCGCCGGCAAGCCGTGGGTGCTCGATCCGGTGGGAATCGGCATCGGCAGCCTGCGCACCAAGCTCCTTTCCGAGCTCAAGCAGTATAAGCCCGCCATTGTGCGCGGCAATGCCTCCGAGATCATCGCGCTCGCCGGTCTGTGGGGTCTTGAGGGCACGGCCGACGATCTTTCGCGCGCCCGTGGCGTCGACACCGCCGATACGGTGGAGGCTGCGCGTGCGGCGGCTATCGCGCTGGCTCGCTATACGGAAGGCGCCGTCGTCATCTCCGGCGAGTCCGACCTGATCACCGACGGGCATTCGGTCGTCATCAGCCATGGCGGCAGCGCGCTCATGGGCAAGGTCACCGGCTTCGGCTGCTCGCAGGGCGGCGTGCTTGCCGTGTACGCAACGCAAGCCGATCCGTTCACGGCAGCCGTTGCCGCGGTGAACCACTACAATCTGGCGGGCGTCGCGGCTGCAGCCGTCGCCGATGCTCCGGCAAGCTTCAAAGTGGCCTTCATCGACGAGCTGTTCCGTGCAACCCCCGAGGCGGTTGCCGGCAACTCCATCGAGATTCAGGAGGCATAGCATCGTGAACACGCTGGTTGCCGTGGCCATCGCTCCGTTCGGCGTGGGCGACGAGCTTGCACCCGAGGTGGCCGAGGTGGTTCGCGTCATCCGCGAATCGGGTCTGCCCAACAAGACCTATTCGATGTTCACCGAGATCGAAGGCGAATGGGACGAGGTCATGGCCGTGGTCCGCGATGCCACGTTCGTCTTGGCGCAGAAGGGCATCCGCACTGAGGTCATCCTGAAGGCGGATGTCCGCCCTGGGTTCGAGAACATGATGGAGCAGAAGGTTCGAAGCGTCGATGTGATCCTTGAAAGCAACGTTGCCGATGGGAACGCCGAAAAGGGGGAATAGCATGAGCATGCGAGACAACCTGGATATTTCCGCATATCTGGTTCTGGGTCCGGAAAACACCTTGGGCCGACCCGTTGCCGACGTGGTGGCCCAGGCCATCGCGGCAGGGTTCACTTGTGTTCAGATCCGCTCGAAGGAGTGTTCGGCTCGCGAGCTCATCTCCTGCACGGCCCAGGCATCCGAGGTTCTACGGCAAGCCGGCGCGCAAGACCGCGTGGCGCTGCTCATTGACGACCGTCTGGATGCGGTGTATGCCGCTCGTCAGCAGGGTGTCAAGGTCGATGGCGTGCACGTTGGCCAGACCGATATCCCCGTCGAGGCGTGCCGCGCCCTGCTCGGTCCCGATGCGGTGGTCGGCCTTTCCGCTCGTGCGGACGAGATGCTCGAGTACGTGAAAACCGCCGATATGTCGCTGGTCGATTATCTGGGCGTCGGCCCGCTGCATGAGACGCCCACGAAAACCGACTGCGGTTTGGCGGCGGACGGCACCATTATCACGAAAAGCCTTGAGGACTTGGCGGCGCTCCATCAGGCAAGCCCCGTTCCCATCGTGGTTGGCGGGGGAGTGAAGGTGGCGGACATCCCCGCCGTCGCGCAAACCGGCGTCGATGGCTTCTTCGTGGTATCCGCGGTATGCGCCGCGCCTGACCCGCATGCAGCTGCTCAAGAACTCGTGCAAGCATGGAACGCTGCGAAGCAAGCTAACTAACGCAAACGGAAGCAAGCGCAAGTAAGGCCCGCTCAATCGATGAACTGCCTCCCATTTCTTGGACACGAGAAATGGGAGGCTTTCTTTATGCATGTTGACCTGAGGATGAAGCACGAC
>CAKUJT010000018.1 GCA_934661765.1 uncultured Senegalimassilia sp. | reverse complement strand
GCCGCCGAGCTGTCCGAGCCGCAGGCGCTCAAGACGTTCAACATGGGCGTTGGCATGATCTTGATCGTGGACCCCGCGCGCGCCGAGGAGGTCGAGGCCGCTCTGGCCGAAGCCGGCGAGAAGACCTATCGCGTCGGCCGTATCATCTCCGGCACCGGCGAGGTGCAGTACACGGGCGAAGGCAACCTGTACGGGTATCAGGGGTAAACCCTCGCTTCGGCGTTATATCTTGCATGACCGAAAGGGCCGCATTTGCGGCCCTTTTTGTGTGCAGGGAGTCTTGCGCCTGCGCGCTTTGCGAAGGATACATTGGTGAACGGGGGGGCGAGTGGACGAAGTCTAGGAGAAATAGAAAGGGCCGGCGGCAACCGACCCTAACTCGCAAGTACTGGCTACGCCCGCGACCGTTAACGCTACCGGGCTTCGCTGGTACATTCTTATTTTATATCATGCTCGTTGTATTCTCGCGAGGACGATCTTGCGGCAATCCCTAGAGCCAGTCCTGCGCTAGCGCATAAGCGGTGCGGCGCCGTTCGCTCTCGTGCCCGAGGAGCGCCAGGCGGCTCAAAAGGCCGCGTGTGCAGTCTTTCTGCGATGATCAAACGCTCGTGCGAATCTCGGCTTACGAAATTACCTTCGCGTTCAAATCATCGGTCACTTTGATGCAACGTGACCGAAATCTGCTAGAAATCAAGCGCGGATATTCTCTTCCTGTTCAATTTGGCTGTGAGAGGGAGAGATCATGGGACTGAAGAAAGTGCTCGGAAAGGGCGTCCTCATGCTCACGGGCTACGCAACGGTGGTGGCATCCGGTTTTGCCATCGGCGTCGGTGGCGCGGCGGAAGCGGCGGGACCTATGGCAAGCCTGAGCTACTGGGTTATCGGCGGTCTGGCGACGTTGGCAACGGCTTTCGTGTTCTCGGAGCTTGCGACGATGTTCCCGAAATGCGGTGGCATTTGGGAATACACGAAGCAGGTGTTCGGGAAGGACCATCCGGTATCCTTCATGCTGGGATGGATCTACTGGTTCGCGTTGCTGTTCGGCCTGAACGTCGAGCTTGTGTCGGTCGGCATCTACGTTCATGTGCTTGTTCCCGCGATTCCTCAGTGGGTCGGCTCCGTTGTCTGTTCCCTTGTCTTCTTGGCCGTCAATAGGGTTGGCGTGAAGCTGTCTGCGCTGGTTGAGGCGGCGTTCGGCGTCATCCTCATCGCCTCGAGCGCGCTGTTCGTCGTGATGGGCGCGACGATGATCGACCCGGCTAACTACCAGCCGTTTGCCCCGTACGGCACGGTCGAGCCGTTCCTGCAGACGCTTCCTTATGTGGTAATCGCGTTCTGCGGATTCGAAGTCGTTGCGACGCTTACCGAGGAATCCAAGAATCCGACGAAGGATATCCCTCACGCGCTTATCGGCGCCGCTATCTTCCTTACCGTATTGTTTGGTGCTTTTGCCACGGTCCTGTATGGCCTGTTCCCGGCCGATGGTTTCGCAGATCTGGGAACCGATGCTCCGCTTATCGTCGTCGGTGGCTCTTTGTTCGGCCTTGCGGGCATCGTGTGGATGACCATCCATTGCTTCACCGGCTCGATGAGCACTGCCAACGGCGGCGTTATGGGCCAGACGCGCGTGCTGTACGCCATGGCGCGCGAGGGTTGGTTCCCGCGCTCGTTCTCGAAGCTTGATGAGAACGGCACCCCGACCACGGCGCTGCTTGTCACGGCGGTTTCCATGATCTTGGTCTCGTTCCTGCCCATCGTGACGCCGGACGCTTGGACGCTTGCGGGCTTCCTGGGCGTGTTCGGTTACGGCCTCTGCTACATGTTCGCGTGCGGGCTGCTCATCTACCTGCGCGTTAAGCAGCCGGAGCTTGAGAGGCCTTTCCGCTGCCCGCTTGTCCCTGTGATCCCCGCCATCGGCATTGTTCTGTACGCGTTGGCAATCGCGTTCTCGGGTATCCAGGTTATCGTTGTCGGCGTGGTTTGGTGTGCGGCGGGCGTTGCCTACTACTACCTGGTGGGACGCCGTTCGCGCGCGAAGTATCTGGCGGAACAGGGAAGCGAGACGGTGGTTTCCCCTCGGAATGCGGCGGCGCAGCCTGCTGCCATCGTCTCGGAATAGGTGAAGCATGAAGGTTAACGATCGCTATTGCTCTTTCTATTACGAAGATGACGATGACTGGGGTGAGGTTGAGATCGACCCTGAAACCACGGCGCTGCTCGTCATCGATATGCAGCATGTGTTCATCACGCGTCCCGAGATTGCGGACCCCACGGAGGCGCAGCGCAAGCGCGCCGAACGATGGGAGCAATTCTATCTGGCGATCGACGAGGTGGTCGTGCCGAACAACGAGCGTATCCTCGCCGCCTTCCGCGAGCGCGGCATGAGCGTGAACTTCGCGCGAATCGCGTGCATGAAGCGCGACGGGTCCGATAGGTCGCTTGTCCAGCGAAGCTCGGGTTACAACGACCTGCTTGTCCCGCTTGACGATCCGGTCGGGCAGATCGTGCCGAAACTTGCGCCGCAGGATGACGAGATCGTGTTCACGAAGACGACCGACAGCGCGGTTGCAGGCACGAACCTGTCGCTTCTGTTCCGCAACATGGGCATCGACACCGTGGTGTGCACGGGCGTGCTGACCGACCAGTGCGTGTCGGGAACCGTCCGGTCCCTTGCCGACGAGAGCTTCAAAGTGTGGCTGATCGAGGACGCCTGCCGCGCGTCAACCGAGGAGATTCAGCGCGCCGAGTTGGAGATTCTCAACAACATCTACTGCCACGTGATCAACACCGACGAACTGCTCGCCGCGTTGGGCGACGCGTAGGGCGGGGAAGCGCTTCTCGTGACTTGCTGATCAACTTGCTAACCGTTTGGCAAGTTGATCGGCTTGCGGCACTAGTCGGCTGATGTTGGTCGCGCACGAACGGGGAACGGGGGTGAACAGGGGACGGAGGTGCGTTCACGTTAACCCTTCGCGTTTCCGGTAGGTTTCCCGTGAACACACCTCCGTCCCCTGTTCACCCGGCAACCGTTTGCGTGTACGTGCCCGCCGTCCTCCGTTTGTCCATGCGCCCGTAAAGCGGCAGAGCGCTTAAAAGGCTGCGTATGCAGCCTTTTTTGCGATGCTCAAACGCTCGTGCGAATCGGGCTATTTTGGGATTTGGACCCTCACCATTTTTGGGTTATAGGGGCATCTGACCTGCGGAAACGACATGTTTCCCTGGTTTTTCCGCTTACGAGGAAATCGGCGCTCAGGGGTGTTTTCTTCTTGTGGTGTGCGCTACAATCCCAAGCGTTGCGAAAGCACCCTGCTCGTCTTGAGCGTTTCTGATTTCTCCCATCGGGTATGTCATGCCTCGATGCTCTATATGTTTCCCCATTGTTGTGGTTATCGTCGCGAAGTGGCGACGTTGTCCCCTGTGCCGTATGCGTTGGGGCGGTTTCATCGTGCGCAGATTGCGCTAGGAAGGGAAGAGGAAATGCTCGTTTCGCAGTTCACGAAAGAACGTCTTGGCGCGGCGTCTGCTTTCGCCGCTTCGTTGGAGTGTCGTTTCGGCACCTCCTATGTCGCTTCCGACATCGTTATGGCCGCCGGGGCCGACAGCGCCATCAACGCATTTATGGATGCGGTGCTCAAGCCGGAAGATGAAGTGATCGCGTTTGCGCCTTGCGGCCAGACGTATCGCGCGCTCGTTGAGGATCGAGGCGCTCGCCTGGTCGAGGTTCCGCTTGATGAGGAAACGATGCTGCCCGATTTCGTCGCGCTCGAGTGTGCGCTCACCCCGCGCACGAAGCTGGTCATCGTGAGCACGCCGAGCGATGCGAGCGCTATGGCGTATCCGGAAGCAGTCGCAGACGGCATCGCCGGCGCGTTGTTCCGCGCTCAGCGCGCGTTCGGCCATTCGATCGTGTTGCTTTCCGACGAGGCGCATGGCGACCT
This sequence comes from uncultured Senegalimassilia sp., assembly GCA_934661765.1. The sequence goes on along the minus strand of CAKUJT010000018.1, from coordinate 27,199 downwards.
GGCGAACGACGGAGCGCAAAACCTGTGGTGGCCCGCTTTTTATCGCAATTCCGCGGTTGTGCGTTCGGCCGACATGGCGGCTTCAGTCGCCGGGGAGCTTGCCGGCTATGTCGCGCTGACGCCGGGGATGGCCGATCGCGGCGACGTTATCGCCTGCGTACGCCGCGCGCTTCGCGAAGCCAACGCCGCGTACGAGCCCGCCATGGCGCAGCGCGTGACGGTTTTGCCTTCGGCAGCATCTCCCGTCCCCTTCGCCGCCCGCTTCGCCTCGTAGCGCACGGGTTTTGAGTCAGGGGCGGGAAGCCCGCGAGAGCGCTAATCGCGGCTTCATTCGAGGGCGTTGGGTTTGCGGCGAATATTGCTATAGCCGTCGCCCTCGACCCTTCCGTTCACTACTGGATAGCATCTTTCATTTAAGTTTGCACGCGTTAGCATTTTCAGGCTCCATTAACGAGTTGCCGAAAATCTATTTGATGAACCAGCTATCTTTGGCTATATTACGTGTCAATGGCCCCGGGAAAGACCTCTGATTCAAGTCACCGGGGCTCGATTTGTGTCTATAGGAGTTTTCTTGGCTGACGAGTGAAGCGACCATCAGGCGAAACGTGCCGGGGTAAACGGCGCGGACATCCTTCCATGGGCCGAGAAACGGCTTTCCCTGAATTAGGGGCCTTAAGGGCGGGTCGCACTAAGGGCGTTGGCTGCATATTCGACAGGCGCCCTTCGCATGAAGGCATTGCAAACGGCGTCGATTAGGTAAAATCAGAGATAGCTTCGTCTCTGAAAAGGACGGTCTGACGATGCAGGAAAACGTGAAAAGCAAGAGGGTCGCCGCGCTCGAAGAGGCGTTCGCTGACAAGGCGACGCACCTCGAGGGTATGCCGGCGGGCAATGCTGTGTGGTTGGCATCAAAGGCGAGTAGGAGGACCAAGGATGACGTTCGAGGATGCAGCAGAGAAGGCTCTTGTGTTCAGGGACGAGCGGGACTGGGCGCAGTTCCATAATCCGAAGGACCTGGCGATATCGATCAGCCTCGAGGCTTCCGAGCTGCTTGAGGTGTTTCAGTGGTCCGGCTCGGACCTCGAAGTGCCCGGCAAGGCTGATTGGGCCAGGGAGGAGCTTGCTGACGTGGCAATATACTGCATCTACATGGCCGATGCGCTCGGCATTGACCTCGCAAGCGCGGTTAGCGATAAGATAGACGCCAACGGCAGGAAGTATCCCGCGGACAAGGCCCGCGGTAACGCGAGAAAGTACACCGAGTTATGATCACCATACCGACGTCCAATCGAGCGGAGAAGCCCAAGGGTGCGCCCTTCTACGTGGACAGGGTCTCGTTCCGGCCGGGCGAGCGGGTCGACGTCGCACGGTTCACCCTTGCCGACGACAAGGTTTTCGACTGGCCCATGGTTTACATCCTTGCAAACAGGGACACCGCATACGTCGGCCAGACAACCAGCGTTGCGACTCGCCTGAACCAGCATGGCGCCAATGAGGAGAAACGCGACTTCGATACGATTAACGTCATTTACAACGAGGAATTCAACGGTTCGGTTATCACCGACTACGAGCACCGTCTTATCGGCTATATGCATGCGGACGGCCGCTACAAGCTCACTAACAAAAACGAAGGAATGACGGATTCGAACTACTTCAGCAAGGGCGCTTACTCCGCTATGTTCGAAGACCTGTGGGAAGAGTTGCGTGCCCTCGAGCTGGCTGACCACACCATCGCCGACATCGAGGAGTCCGAGGTCTTTAAGTACTCGCCTTTCAAGGGGCTCAACGCCGACCAGCGCGTCGCCCTCGACAAGATCGTGGCCGCCATCAGGGATGGCATAGACAAAGCCGAGCCGATAGTCGTTGAGGGGATGCCCGGCACGGGCAAGACCGTCCTCGCGATTTATTTGCTTAAGATGCTGCGCGACGACCCTCGCTACAAGGACATGAACATACGCATTATCGAGCCAGTGACCTCGCTGCGAAAGACGCTCCAAAGGTCCTTGGTGAACGTGAGCGGGTTTAAGAAGTCCGACGTCATCGGACCGAGCGACCTTGTGAAGCCCGCGATGGGTTACGAGCCTGGCAAGGGCAAATGCTTTGACATCGTTCTTGTCGACGAGGCGCATAAGTTGAAGAGGCGTGTCGCCCTGGGTCCTTCGATTGGCAATTACGACAAGGTGAACGAGAAGCTAGGGCTCCCTGGGGACGCTACTCAGATGGATTGGGTCATCAACCAGGTGAAGCTCCCGATTTTCTTTTACGACCCGCTTCAGAGCATCGGCCCATCTTGCGTTCGCAGGGACGCGATGAGGGCCGCCCTCGGCAGGGCCGCGGAGCACCCCATCAGGCTCGAGAGCCAGATGCGCGTCAAGGGTGGGGACGCCTATCTTCGCTATGTCCGCGATATCCTTGATGGGTGCTGCGAAGGGTTCCAGGAGTTCGGGGGTTACGATTTTGAGCTACATGAGGATTTCGGCGACTTCGTGGACTGCTTCGAGCGAGACTATCGGGACCACAATCTGAGCAGAATGGTAGCGGGCTATGCTTGGGAGTGGAAGACGAAGCCCGGGAGAAAGCTGAAGAAGGGGGAGGTCCCATCCGAATACGACATCGAGATTGACGGCGTGCGCTTAAGATGGAACTGCACCAACGAGAACTGGGTGGGTCTCGGCGTGGAGGACCCCCGAATTGCTCGCGAGGTTGGTTGCATCCATTCGATCCAAGGCTATGACCTCAGCTATGCCTATGTGATTATCGGTCGTGATTTGCTCTTCGATGCAGAAAAAGGAAAGCCAGAATCGAGCAAAGAGGGCTACTTTGACAGCAACGGCAAGGTTAAGGCCTCGAAGGAAGAGCTCGATCGCTACATCAAGAACATCTACTACGTATTGCTCACGAGGGGGATTCTTGGAACCCATGTGTATATTGAGGACCCAATATTGAGGAGGTACTTCGCCCAGTACTTCCAGCAATCTGTCTAAGCTTGGATACGGGAAGTTGGGCCAGGTGTGGAGGCGTACTCGAGTTCGGCTTGCGCTTCGTGGGCGAAGAGGATTTTGTATGTAGCCAAATAAGTGTCTAGGGACTTGCTGAAGTGAACACACCTCCGTCCCCTGTTCACGTGCGCTTCTCTAGTCGAATCGCGGCGCTTCGCCATTCCCTTTATGCAGCGCATCTTTGGGATCGACGTTGCGCAGCAGGCTGGGGTCGTCGAATAGGCTGGTGCAGATCATGTCCGTGCGGTTCATTTCGCCGCCGTCTTCTCCGATGACGTTTTTGTAGAACCGCATCAGGAACGAGTCGTCGGGAAATATCTTCGCCGCTGCGTTGCGGTACTGCGCGCGCACCAGCGCATCGCGAAAGTAGCGTGCGTGCTTGGCGAAGGGGTCGTTCGCCACCTGGAATCCCAGGCTGTTCAGGTACAACTCCGAGAACACGGCGACGGTGCGGGTGTTCCCCTCGTAAAAAGGATGGATTTGCCAGAGGAACGCGATGGTGTGGCAGAAGCGCCGCAGCTCTTCGTCCGTGAACGTCGTGTATGCCGCGGCGGCCTCGTTCGCGAACGCGCCGCGAAGGGACATCTCGTAGGTCAGCGGGTCGGCGTACAGCACGCTGTCGCCGTTGAGGATCTCCTCCTGCTTGATCAGGCGCTCGCTTTTGAACTGGCCGGGGCGGTATATCGCGGGGTCGAGGTCCTGGAACAGATACGCGTGGATGGTGGTGAGCATGTCGGGCGAAAGGAAGAACGCGCCGCGCGTGAGCAGCTCGGCGATTCGCTGGCTTACCAGGTCGGCCTCTTTGCTCTCGCCGCTAGCCTCGGCGCCGGCATATCGTTCGCGAACGAGTTCGCCGACTTCGTCGAGCCCCTTCTCGCCGCGGATGTAGGCATGAGCTTGGTCACGCAGGTAGTCGGACACCTTCAGGCCGTCGACGTCTTGAAGGCCGATGGCGACGGCCCAATAGTGCTTGCGCCGCTCTTCCGAAGTGTATTCGGAAGCCGGTCGGTATTCGAAATCGTCGTAGCTGTCTGCGGACATAACGGTTACCCGGGGTCACCCCGCTCCGCGTAGGAGCCCTTCCTATGGTTGCGCCGCAATCGCGAACGCTTGTGCGTTATCGCATCATGATAGCACGGCAACCGCCGACGCCGCTCGGATGCGCACCTGCTGCGCGCGAACAGGGGACGGAGGTGTGTTCACGATGGCGGCTCGCGTTCCCAAGCGCTCCCGCGTGCGCACGCCTCCGTCCCCTGTTAATCCGCGCGCACCAGCGCATCGCGAAAGTAGCGTGCGTGCTTGGCGAAGGGGTCGTTTTCCTTTCTCCTTCCCCTTGAATACTTGATGGCGCTTGCCGAGAGCAGGGCTTCTGCCTTGCCGCCTGCACGTATACTGGTTGCATAGTGCGAATCGCGGGGCTGGTTGGGCGCCGCTTGATGAAAGGCTGTCTCGTGTCCGAAAAGTTGAAGATCGGTGTGCTGCTCTCCGGCAGCGGCACGAATTTCCAGGCCATCCTTGATGAGGCGGAAAAGGGCCTGCCCGTCGAGGTGGTGAAGGTGGTCGCGTCGCGTCCCGATGCGTACGGCATCGAGCGCGCGAACGCCGCCGGCATCCCCGTGCTGGTCATGAACCGCGAAAAGTACGCCGACCCCGAGGCGGCCGACGCGCAGATCGTGGCCGCGCTGCAGGAAGCCGGCGCGCAGTACGTGGTCATGGCCGGCTACATGCGCAAGGTCACGCCCGTCATGCTCAACGCCTTCCCCAACCGCGTGCTCAACCTGCATCCGGCGCTTTTGCCCTCGTTCAAGGGCGCGCACGCCATCGCCGATGCGTTCGATGCCGGCGTGAAGGTCACGGGCGTCACCGTCCACTTCGCCAACGAGGACTACGACAAGGGCCCCATCGTGGCGCAGGAACCGGTGCGCGTGGCCGAGGGCGACACGCTTGAAACCCTTGAAGCCCACATCCACCAGGTGGAACACGAGCTGTACCCGCGCGTGTTGGGCTGGCTGGCCGCAGGCCGCGTGAGCGTCGACGCGGAGGGCAAGGTGCACCTTGCTGAGTAGGGAAACGCTGGCGGGCATCGCCGCCGATCTGCGCGCGGGACGCGCGGTGGAGCTTTCGCCCGCCGACTTTCCGTGCTTTTCCGCTGAGGCGCTGAAGGGTAACATGCATGTTTCGACTGATGACCTGGGGAAACTGTCTGCCGCCCTCACCGCCGCCGACGCGCCCACCTTCGAGCGCGCCGCCCGCGCCATGGCCGAGGGCGACCTGGCGTGGCTGGGTTTCAAGGTGGTGTTCGACCCCGTCGCCGCGCAGGCCAACACCGACAACGAGGTCACGAAGAAGTACGGCGACACCGGCTCGGCCGACGGCTCCGGCATGGTGTTCTTCTGCAACGACGCGAAGGAGATCGTCTCCGCGCGCACGCCCAGCTCGCGCGACGTGTTCCAGATGAAGGACATCACGCGCGGCCCCGGCATGCACAACGAGCAGTTCGATGGCCTGACCTGGCTTTCCGTGCCGCTGTTCGATCAGGTGCGCGTATGGCTGCTCGGCGCCTCCGACGCCGCGGCGGAGGTGAGCGCGCTGGCCGCGCACGTGGGCTTCGCCGTCACCGCGGTCGACTACGACCCGGCGTACCTCTCGCCCGAGCGCTTCCCCGACGCCGAGCGCGTGCTGCTCGACGGCGGCAACTTCGACGAGCTGGACAAGCTCACCCCCGCGCCCGACGACTACGTGTGCGTGCTCACGCGCGGGCACATGTTCGACCCCGATGGCTGCGTGTGGGCCGTCAAGCACAACGTTCACTACGTCGGCATGATGGGCTGCAAGGGGAAGAACTCCACCGTGCACGACCTGGTGCTGGCCCGCGGCGCCTCCGAGGCGGATTGGGAACGCATCAAGCGGCCCATCGGCCTGAAATTCGGTGCCAAAACCCCGGCGGAATTGGCTATCTCCATCGTGGCTGAACTGGTCGATGTACGATATACGCAGCGCTACAGCCCCGAGGCGCGGGCGCGCCACGAGGAAAGCCTGGGCCGTTAGGGCCCGGCGGGCAACCCCGAAACAGGCATCTTGCGGGCAGCGCTTCGGCGCAAAGCCCCGCTTTGCGATAAGGAACGGACTTACAAGGAACGGTTCAAGGTAAGGAGAGAGCAAGTGGCAGATCCGAAGGTCAAGCGCGTACTCATCTCGGTGACGGACAAGACGGGCGTCGTCGAGTTCGCCCGCGCGCTGCATGACGAATTCGGCGCGGAGATCATCTCCACGGGCGGCACCGCCCGCGTCATCGCGGAGGCCGGCGTGCCGGTCACGCCCATCGACGAGGTGACGAAGTTCCCCGAGATGATGGACGGTCGCGTGAAGACCCTGCATCCCATGGTGCACGGCGGCCTGCTGGCCAAACGCGACAACGCCAAGCACATGGCCGAGGCGGCAGAGCACGGCATCCAGATGATCGACATGGTGGTCGTGAACCTGTATGCGTTCGAGAAGACGGTCGAGTCCGGCGCGGACTTCGGCACCTGCATCGAGAACATCGACATCGGCGGCCCCTCCATGCTGCGCAGCGCCGCGAAGAACTTCGAGAGCGTCACCGTGGTCACCGACCCCGAAACTTATGAGGGCATCCTTGCCGAGATGCGCGCCAACGGCGGCGCCACCACGCGCGAGACCCGCATGGAGCTGGCCCTCGAGGTGTTCGAGACTACCAACGCCTACGACGGTGCCATCGCCGACTTCCTGTTCGACCAGGTCCAGGCCGCGCATCCGCACGAGCACGGCGAGGGTTGCGGCTGCGGCTGCGAAGAGGGCATCGAGGCCCAGGGCGAGTTCCCGCCCGAGTGCGCCCTGTACATGCAGAAGCAGCAGGACCTGCGCTACGGCGAGAACCCGCATCAGCAGGCCGTCTTCTACCGCGTGGACGAGTTCGCCCATGAGCACAGCCTGGTCAACGCCCAGCAGCTCAACGGCAAGGAGCTGTCCTACAACAACATCCTGGATACCGACGCGTGCTGGTCGCTCGTGCGCGAGCTCGACGAGCCGGCGGTCATCATCCTGAAGCACCAGAACCCCTGCGGTTCCGCCACGGCCGAGAACATCACCGAGGCCTACGACAAGGCCTTCGCCTGCGACCCGAAGAGCGCCTTCGGCGGCATCATCGCGGCGAACCGCCAGGTCACGCTGGAGATGGTCGAGCACATCAACGAGAACAAGCAGTTCGTCGAGGTGCTCATCGCCCCCGAGTACGAGTCCGCCGCGCTTGAGCTTCTGCAGCAGAAGAAGAACCTGCGCGTGCTGCGCACCGGCGGCATCGACGCCCCGGCTGCCGTCGAGGTCCGTTCCGTCGACGGCGGCGTGCTGGTGCAGGACGTCGACCACGTGTCCGAGGATCCGGCAACCTTCACCGTTCCCACCGATCGCAAGCCCACGGACGACGAGATGCACGAGCTCATGTTCGCATGGCGCGTGTGCAAGGGCGTGAAGTCCAATGCCATCCTGGTGTCGCGCGACCACGCCGGCATCGGCATGGGCCCGGGCCAGCCCAACCGCGTGGACAGCGCGCTGTTGGCCTGCAAGCGCGCCCATGAGGCGTGCGAGCGCATGGGCGTGGAGCCCAAGGGCCTGGTGTGCGCCTCCGACGCGTTCTTCCCGTTCCGCGACAACGTGGACACGCTGGCCGAGTGGGGCATCACTGCCATCATCCAGCCCGGCGGCTCCGTGCGCGACGAGGAGTCCATCCAGGCGTGCAACGAGCACGACATCGCCATGGTGTTCACCGGCCATCGCCACTTCCGCCACTAAGCCCAGCAACCTGCGAGCGGTCCGCTTTTTCGGCGGGCCGCTTTCTTTTGCGCTGATTTCGACGAGTCCGTGCGGTTTTCGCGCCGGTTTTTTCTGACGAATGCGTGACATCCCCGGCGTTGCGGTTGTGCGGCGGGCATCGTCCCGTATAGTCGGCGTTATGAAGAAATCAGAAGCACTCAAAATACTGGGCTTGGCCGATGGGGCTAGCGACGATGAGATCAAGAAGGCTCATCGCAAGCTCGTCATCGCCCATCATCCCGACAAGTTCCCCCTGGACTCGAAGGAGCACGCCGGGGCCGAGGAGCTTACCAAGCAGATCAACGAAGCGCGCGACGTGCTGATCAACCGCAGCTGGTCGCCCGAGTTCGACCCGCGTCGCGACCCGCGTCCGTACGCGGGCAACCCTTATGCGCACCCGACGGGTTCGGCGGGGCAGGGCGGTGCGTCCGGTCAGGGCAACCCGTTCGACCCGTTCGCCGGCTGGCCGTTCGGTGACGCGGCCCCGGGCCAGACCACGTACGTGTGGACCAGCTGGGACGACATCTTCAGCGGTGCCGCTGGTTCGCAGCGACCGGGTGCGGGGCAGAACGGCGCAGGTCAGCGCACTGGTGGCGCCGAGTGGCCGTTCGGCGGGTTCACCGTGGAATACGACCCCTTCGATCCGTTTGCGCCGTTCCGCGCTGCACGCGCGCAGCAGCAGACCGGCGAAGAGGTGTTCGCCCGTGCGAAAAAGGGCCTGCGCGACGAGGCGCTCATGGTCGCCGCCAAGGTGGTGGCGCTTGCGGTGCTCTCCATCGCCGGCTCCTCGGCAACGGGCCTGTTCCTGTATGTGATGGCGTCGATCATCTACGGCCTGTACAAGCGCATGGGCAGCCTGCTGGTCATGCTGCTGGTGCCCATCATGATCTTCGGCGCGCCGCTCATCTTCATGCTGGCGCCGCGCAACGGCTTCGTAGGCGCTCCGCTCACCGTGGCATTCCTGGTGTCGGTGCTGTTCGACGTTCAGAACCTCCGCGACCGCATTCGCACGTATCAAGCGGCGAAGGTGGGGCTGTAGGGGAGTTAGGCTCCCAGAATGGCATGCGCTAGGGCGAAGCCCAGTGCGGCAGCGCCTAGGGTCGAACCGTAGGTGACCACTAGGTATGCGGCTGCTTCTCCGCGGTGTCCTTCCGTTGCCATATCGACGGCCTCGCAGTTCATGGTGGACAGCGTGGAGAAGCCGCCCAGGAACCCCATGGTCAGTGCTATGTAGGCGGTTTGCCCGAGTGCGGCGGCCCCAGCGAGTGCCGCCCCGGCGACGGTGCACGACGCAAGGTTCACCAGCAGCGTTGGCCAGGGAAACCAGCTGTTCGAGCGGGGTTTCATGAACGAAAGCGCCCTGTGGCGGCACAGCGCGCCGGCCGCTCCGCCCAGGCCCACCATGATCAACGTCAGCGGGCTCATCGCGCATCGCCTTTGTTTTGCGAAGGGTCGCACGGGGCCGCGACTTGGTGATGCGCACTTTCGCGTGGGGCCGCGATTTGGTGATGCTCGCTGTAGCGCGGGCCCATGGCGTCGGCCAGACGCTTTCCCGCGTAGGCGGCCCCGAACGTGGCGAACACGGTGATGCCCAGATACAGCGCGAACATCCCGTAACGCCCCTGCTGCAAAAGCGCCAGGTTCTCGGTGGAAAGCGCGGCGATGGTGGTGAACGCCCCGATAAGCCCGATGCCCATCGACTTCACCAGCGGCGCCGGCAGGTTCGTGCGGCGTGCGACGAATTGATTGACGATCTCCAACGTGAAACAACCGAATATGTTCACCGTAAGCGTGGCAACGGGGAATCCGCATTGCGCGGGCAGAAGCATCTCCAGGGCATAGCGCGCCGTGGCGCCCAAAAAGCCCATGACCAGCACCAACGGCACCAAGGAGCGAGGACTGCGCAGCGCATGGTCCACCGCATCTGGGATATTGCCGTGCACCGATGCCCCCTGTCTGAATCGATTGTTCTGCGCAGCAGTATACCGCGCTCCGCAAGGGGTGTGCTTGCAGCATACTCTTTGCGTGAGGGCCTTTCCGCGGCGGTGCGGCGGTGCGTCTGAGGGGGTATACTTCCTTATTATGCTTAGAGGGCCGCGCTTGCGCTGGCCGCTAGAGAAGGGGGTTGCCATGGTCATCCTTGACGAACCGTATGCTTCGCCGCAGCTGCTGGAATGGCTCGAATCTTCGCAACACCCCGTGCTTCGCAATGTGTTCTCCGAGCGCACGGCTTTTGCGTCCGGGAGGGCGTTACACCTGGTCGACGAGGCCGAGGCCGCCTCGCGTCTTTCCGCGGGTGAGCGCGTGTACACCAACTCTGAGAACACGCTCGAGTGGATCTGCGCGCATGCGGACAACCCCGGTCTTACGCACGCCATCACCGTGTTCAAGGACAAGGTCGCCATGCGCGAGCTTCTGGCACAGATGGACGAGGACTTCTTCTTCCGCGCATGCACAGCCGATGAGCTGGGGAAACTGGATTTCGCCGAGCTTGAGCCGCATATGCCGTTCGTGGTGAAGCCCGCCCGCGGGTTCTGCAGCATGGGCGTGCACACGGTGCGCTGCCGTGCCGATTGGGACGAGGCGCTGGCCGATTTCGCGTCGAACGCGGCTGCTTGGGCGGACATGTATCCCGACAGCGTGGTTGCCGGCAGCGATTTCATCCTGGAGCAGTTCATCACGGGGCAGGAATATGCCCTGGATGCGTTCTTCGACGAGGAGGGCGCGGCGCACGTGCTCAACGTGCTGCGTCATGATTTCGCCGGTCCCGACGACACGTCCGATCGCATGTACACCACGTCGGCGGCCATCGTGCGCGAGAAGGCGCCCGCCTTCGAAGAGTGGCTTTCGCGCGTGAACGCTCTGGTGGGAGCGCGGAACTTCCCCGCGCATGTTGAAGTTCGCGTGGACGAGCAGGGCGGCGGCGTTATCCGTCCCATCGAGTTCAACCCCTTGCGATTTGCCGGCTTGGGCGGCACCGATGTCGCGCAGCACGCGTACGGTTTCCGCAGCTATGAGGCGTTTTTGACCGACGCGCTGCCCGATTACGACGCGGCGTTCGCGTATGCGGGCGACCATGTGTACACCATGTCGCTGCTCAACCCGCCGGAGGGCGTGACGGGAACCGAGGAGTTCGATTACCCGGCATTCTCCGAGCGCTTCGATAGGGTTTTGGAGCTGCGCGAGTTCGATGTGCCCACGTTCGGATGCTACGGCTTCCTGTTCGTGGAAACCGATCTTGACGAGCGCGGCAAGGCCGAGCTCGATTTCTTGATGCACACCGATTTGCGCGAGTTTCTGAGTTGTAATGAATCCGCGGGCCAACGTTAGGCGGCTGCATGAAATTCAACGTCAAGAACCTTTTCATGGGCGTGGTGCTCATCATAGTGCTTGCGGTGGTGTTTTTGCGCGGCGACCAGCTGGTAGAGCTGGGCGAGACCATGAAGCAGGGAAGCCCCCTGCCGCTGGTCGCGGCCATCCTCACGCAGCTGGGGAAGTACTTCGCGCAAAGCTTCGCCTATTCGCGCAGCTTTGCCGCCGTGGGCGAGCGCATGGAGCCGAAATCCACGTTGCCGCTGGTATTTGGCACGTTTTTCATGAATACCATCGCGCCGTCCATGAACCTGGCGGGCACCACGTTGGTGGTCGACGACGCGCGACGGCGCGGCATCCCCGCTGGCAAGGCCACGGGCGCGGCGCTGCTCATGCAGATCACCATCGACGGCGCGTTCTCCACGCTCATGGTGTGCGCGTTCATTTTCCTAGCCGTCACGGTGGGGCTGTCGCCTGTGTGGTTCCTTATGGGCATGGTAGTGTTGTGTCTGGTGGGAACCATGGTGGCGCTGCTTATGCTGGCGCACAAAAAACCCGATTCGCTTATGCGCCTTTTGCGGCCCATCGAGCACATGAGCCGCAAGGTGGTCGGGCGCGTGCGCAAAAAGCCGCTCGAGCCGTGGGCTGAGCGCATCGCGCAGGCGTTTTCCGAGGCCGCCGGCATGATCGGGCATAGCCCCAAACCTACGCTTCAGGCGTACGGGTGCTCGCTGATCGCCAGCTTGTGCGAGCTTTCGTGCTTCGCGCTGGTGGGCATCGGGTTCGGCGTCGACACGGCGCCGGCGCTTGTGTGCGGTTACGTGGTGGCAACGCTGTTCGCTATGATCTCGGTCACGCCGCAGGGCGTGGGCGTCGTCGAGGCGGCCGTCGTGGTTGCATTCACCAGCTTCGGCGAATCGGCGGCGGCTGGTACGGCCATCGGCCTGGTATATCGCGGCATCGTGTTCTGGATGCCGTTCATCATTGGCGCCGTCCTGATCAACACCACGAAGGCGTTCAAGGGCGACGTGAAGAAGGCGGCATACGACCAGGACATGGGAGCCGTCGCCGGCACGGCTGCGACTGCGGCGCGTTTGCAGGAAGAGGCACACGCCGACGCCGTGCGCTTCAAGCGCGCTGCCGCGCTGCGTTCCCGCATGGCGGATGCGCATGCGGCGCATGGCGGGCAGCGGGTCGCGGGTGCGGTACCCGAGGTTTCGCCTTCGGTCACGTCGGGGGATTTGCCCGGGGAAGGTCCGGGTTCGCCAACGTATACTGAAACGGATAAACAATAGGCTGCGGGCCGCGGTTTTCGCGGCCCCTTCGTTTTCGGAGGTTTTCATGACCCTTCTGGATACTCTGCACATCACCTACGACGTGGTCACTCCCGAGCATGTTGAGATGTCCATGCCCATTTCCGAGGAGATTTACCAGCCGCATGGCTTTTTGCACGGCGGTGCCACGCTTGCCCTGCTGGAATCGTGCGCAAGCCGCGGTGCTGAGGCGCGCACCGATTTCGACAAGGAGCTGCCGTTCGGCCTGGAGTCCGACATTCGCCACAAGAAGCCAGGCAAATCCGGTATCCTGCACGGTTTCGCCGACCTTGAGCACGAGGATCCGAGCTACGGCGGCCGCAAGCAGTTCTGGCACGTGGTGGCCAAAGACGACGCCGGCGACGTGGTTTCCGAAGGCACCTTCATCACCAAGATCGTCACCAAAGAGCACTTCGCCGAAAAGAAACGCCAGCGCGAACAGCGCTAATCCGGACACATAACCCTACGTCCCCAAAGTGTCCAAACCCTGACAGTTTGGGGACGTAGTACTAAGTGTCCGGATTTTGCCCCTGGTGTGCATAGGCGGCTCGTGCGTCTGCGTTTTTGCCGCCGGTTCGGTTGGTTTGGCTTGTTTGGCCGGTTTCTGCCCTATTTCGAGGGTGCGGTGTTTATGGTGCTCGGATTTGCTTGGCGGTGCGTTTGGATTCCATTGGCGATTCGGGCAGTTTGTGGTGATGGCGTAAGAGAGGAAGCTGACCATGGAAGCGTTTGTGCGCGAGAGTCTGCTGGAGATGTATGAGACGAATCGCCAGTGGCTCGGCAACCTTGAGCCCGAGGTTATGGAAGAGGGCTTCGTGCGCAACTCGGTCGTCGTGCCCGAGAAAGCCTGCAACTTCTTCGGTAACGCCTTCGGCGGCTACCTTATGAGCCTGGTGGACGTTTGCGGATGCGCGGCACCTTGGACGCTGGGCAAGTACGTGGTCACGCAAACCTGCGACGTGCATTTCATCAGGGGCGTTATGCTGGGTGAGCACGTGTTCATCGAGGCGCGCGACGTGCGCACGGGGCGCACGAGCTCCATCGCCGACGTGCGTATCGTGGACGAGGAAGGCAACGTGCGCCTGACCGCCACGGTCACCATGCACATCGTGCGCGACATCCAGCCCGAGGACGTGGGCGTTAAGCAGAAGCTTGAATAAGGTAAGTTTTGACCGCATGCTTTGGGGCTGTTCGCGAGTTGTTTGGAAGTCATCGAGCAAAAGTCGAATAAGGTAGCTGCTGATCGGGTGTTTTCGTGGGCTGTGCGCGAATCGCGTTGAATGGTGCTTGCGCGGTGTTGTGCGGACGGCCCCTTGCTTTGCTGCTTTGCGGCTTACGTGAGTTATGGCTTTTGAGGAAGCAATCAAAGGTGCAAAGCCCATCTAGTTTGCTATTGTGAACTTTCTGTTCCCCAATTGTGGTCAAACTGCAGCTTGGCTGTGGCTTTTCAGAAAGGCTTCAGCTGCGGTCGGTATCATGTTCGGAAATGAACGTGAATCGCGCGCTTTGCGTGCGCTCAATTCTAGGAAGAACGTGATGGGAGAACCTATCGATACTCGCTTTGACAAGCAGGAGACGCCGCAAGGGCGTCATGCGCGCGAGGTCCCGCGATCGGGTCGTCATGCGCGCGTGGCGGCTGGCGGTCAAGGTGCGGTTGACGAAACATCCGCCGCATCGCGTACGCCTGGTCGCGCGACCGAAGTCGCCTCGTCCGTCGCGCCGGGTGGGGCGTCCGCCGAGCATCGTCCGCATGGCGATGCTGCCGAAGCGGCGCTGTTCGCCGTTCCGGTCGAGATGCTTGGCGAACAAGATGCAACTGGGGAACAGGCAAGCGCTTCTTCCGAGCGCGGTCGCGCTGCTGTCTCGCAAGCGGCGGGTCGTCATGCGCGCGTGACGATTCCGCATCCTATCCGCTCCTGTGGCGGTGCGCGACACGGCGCGGATGCTTCTCCTGCTGCCCACAATGGCGCGTTCATCAGCGGTGGCGGGGCGGTGATCGGCGGTAGCAGCTGGTCTGTGCGCAGGCGTTCGCTGATGGCCGCGGTTGCCGTGGTTGCGGCTGCTTTGGTGCTCGTCGGCGTTCTGGTAACGCACGGTCGAGCCGGCGCAAATGTCGATGGCAGCGGCGATCGGGACGCCGCTCAGGAAACCCAGGAATCCCAAACGCTGGAGACGGCGTACGCCGCCGATGACTTGGCGGAAACGCAGCAGGAGCAGCCGCTTCACGACGCGGAAGCCGCGGAAGCGGTTGGTCCCGGCATGCGTCCCGACGACGCCGATGGATTCTCCCGAAACCGCCGCGATGCACTGGGCGCGATGGGGCAGGAAGCTGTGGACGGCTTCGGCCGCGCCAATGTGATGCAGGTGGTCAACTTCACCGGGTTGAGCGGCACGAGCGCGAGCGTGCCTGAGCTGTTCCAGTACCCCAGCATGCCGGCAGGGTGCGAGATCTATTCGCTCGCAGCGGTTTTGCAGGCAATGGGCCACGACGCCGACCCCGATTCCATCGTGGCGAACCAGCTGCCCTTCGAGGTGGAGGGCGACGATTACGCCTCGGCGTTCTGGGGCGATCCATATTGGTCGGGCGAGGGCATGCCGCCCGCCATCATGGCGGCGGGCAACGCCTTCCTGGAGGAAGCGGGTGCTAGTGAGCGTTTCGCCAACCTTACTGGCACCGATTTCGACGAGCTTGCCAGCAAGGCGTCGTCTGGAACGCCCGTGCTCGTGTGGACCACGCTCGACTTCGAGGACCCGTATTTCAACGAGACCTTAGAGGCGAATTCCTTCTATGACCTGGAGCATTGCGTGGTGCTGCTGGGCGTGGAAGGCCATCGGGCGTGCATCATGGACCCCACGCAAGGCTACGTGACCGTCAACTACGACTGGTTCAAGTACCTCTACGAGCAATGCGGCTCCATGGCGCTGGCGATTGCGTAAACTGATGCGCGGCTACGCCACGCCGCCGCGGAGGGGCGCGTTTCCGGACAGTTAGTCCTACGTCCCCAAAGTGTCCGTGACAGATCGGGGACGTAGGACTAACTGTCCGGGCGCCCGGTTTGCGTGTTTGCGCACGTTTGCCTCGCTTCTTTTCGCTGTTCTGCGCCCGCTATGCGGGCACGCTCCGCGTTCTGAGCCCCACCGCCGTGCGCGATTTCGGACACATAATGCTACGTCCCCTAAGCGTCCGGGTTCGTGCGTTTGTCGGTGGCGGTGTAGACGCCGATCACGATGATGGCGGCCACTACCAGCATCGCCAGTAGCGCTGCGTACGACACTAGGTAGGTGCCGAACGCCTCGGTCAAAAAGCCTGGCAGGAACGTGAAGATGAACCCACCCAGCGCGTAGCACACTTGGAAGTTCTTGATGGTGCGCGTTTCCTTGCCGCGCGGCGCCAGCTCGATCGACCATACCGAAATGCCAACGGTGCCCAGCGACATGCCGATGCCGAACATGAGCACGCCCAGCCCGGCAAGCCCGGTGTTGCCCATGTCCGACAGGCACAGCACCGCCGTGCCCGCGATATACAGGGCGAAGAAGACCGCGGATCCGCGTTTTGTGCCGAAGCGGTCGAACGCCATGCCGCTCACCAGCTTCGCCACCGTCAGGCACGCGCCGTTGACGGCCACGAGCGTGGCGGCGTGCTCGGCGGAGAAGCCCTCGGAGGTGAACAGCACGGCCAGGTAGTTGCCGCCGCCCACCGACACGCAGCCGATGATGATCATGGCCAGGAACAGAAGCGGCATGGTGCGCGGGGAAAGATCGCGGTTGACGTGGCGTTTCCTTACGCGTTCAAGCTGCTGGGCGCTTTTCTCCTGCTCGCGTTGCACCGCTTTCGGGCTTCCCTCGTAGGGGGTAAGGCCCATGTCGCGCGGGTCGTTTCGCAGCAGGGCGAACACGGTCACGCCGATGACTAGGGCCAATGCCGCTTCTGCCCTGAATGCGGTTTGCAGGTCGAAAGCACTGATGAGCGCCACCGCCGCATTTGGGATGACGATGGCCGCCACGCCCGAGCCCACCGCGGCGACGCCGGCCACAGTGGCCACGTTCGCCCGGAACCAGCGGTTGATCAGCATGGTCGAGGCGATCATGCCGCCGAAGCCGTAGCCCAGGCCCGTCAGCGCCGAGGCGCCGCATAGCATGCCGAAGTTGCTGCCGGCGAGCGAGTACAGCGCGAATCCGGCACTGACGCACAGCGTTGCCAAAAACGCGCCGATGCGGCAATCGACCAGGTCGTAGTAGCGTCCGACCACGAGCATGGCAAGAAGCGACACGAACGTGCGCACCGACACGATGATCGACCCGCCCGAATGCCCGACGCCCGGCAGGTCGACCAGGTAGGGCTGGTACACGGAAAACGACGTGGAGGGCAGGCCCACGTTCGTGAACAATATCAGGAAGCAGCACACGGCCACCACGGCCTCGTAATGCTGCTTGATCTTGGTGAATAACATGCGTTGGAACCACCTTTGGGACGGTATTGCCGTAACGCGCTTTGCGCGTACGGCTATCTAGCATAACGGGGTCATGTTTCAATCGGCGAAAAGCTGACGGAATCGCGACAATGTGACGGGAGGTTTGCTCGTTGTGCCCGAAGGCAACGTGATACCCTGGCATCTCGTGATTAAGACGGGAAACATATCGATTCGGTCGGCCGTGCGTGCGATTCGGGCTTTTGCGGCGCGTGAGACCGTGCTGGTCGTTGCTGTTGCGGCGGCTCTGGCGTCGTGCGCCCCCGTGCCGCCCGATGCCGGATATGCCGCGTACGTTGATTGGCATACGTTGGCGCTGCTGTTCTGCTTGATGACGGTGGTGGCAGGGTTTCGCTCGCTTGGCGTGTTGGATGCTGCGGGAGCTTGGCTAGTTGCACGTGCCCGAACGCAGCGCGCTGTTGCCGGTGTGCTGGTTGGGCTTGCGTTCTTCGCCAGCATGGCGGTGACCAATGACGTTGCCCTCATCACATTCGTGCCGCTGGCTTTGGTGGTTTTGCGCCGCGCGGGCATGGAGGGCCGCATGTGCCTGGTGGCCACGCTCATGACCATCGCGGCGAACCTCGGCAGCATGTTCACGCCCGTGGGTAACCCGCAAAACCTGTACCTGTTCACGGCCTCGGGCATGGGTGTGGGGGAGTTTCTGCAGCTCATGGGGCCGTATACCGCCGCGTCGGCGGCGATGCTGGCGCTCGCATGCGTGCTGTGCTTTCGAGGCGGCGAAGTGCGCGGCGCGGGTGGCTTTGGCCGATTTGCATCATCGGGTGGTTTTGCGTCCGATGGCACCACCGATAATCCAGCGATGCAGGTTCCGCCTGCGCGCTGGACGGCCCCGGAAGGTTCCGCGTCTGATTTTATGCCCGCCCGCTCAGCGAACGGGGCTTCGCCGGCATCCTCGTCGATTGAATCCGCTTCTCTTGAATGCTTCACCGCCCGTTCGCGTAAGCGGTTGGCGATGTATGGCGTGTTGTTCGCGTGCTGCTTGGCTGCGGTTTTGGGCGTGCTGGATGTTCGCGTTTTGCTGGCGTTGGTGCTGGTGAGCGTTTCGCTCTCCGATGCAAGCTTATTGCGGCGCGTCGACTGGGGGCTGTTGGCCACTTTTGCAGCCCTGTTCGTGTTCGTGGGGAACATGGGTCGCGTTCCGGTGCTGCACGAGGCGCTTTCCGCGGCGGTGGGCGGCAACGCGCTGCTTGCCGCGGTAGGAGGCAGCCAGGTTATCAGCAACGTGCCGGCAGCGGTGCTGCTTTCGGGGTTCACCGATCAGTGGCAGGCGTTGATTGTGGGCACGAACCTGGGCGGTTTGGGCACGCTCATCGCGTCCATGGCAAGCCTCATCACGTTCAAGGCGGTCATGGTCGGTCGCCCCGGTATCCGCGGGCGCTATCTGCTTGTGTTCACGGCTTGGAACATTGCGTTCTTGGCGGCGCTGCTTGCGCTTGCCGTGGTTTTGGGGGCTGTTTAAAGTCCAGGTTGTGTTCGGTCGCCACCACCGTGGCGTCTTGCTCGACCAGGTGCTGGAACACGTTCGGCAGCGTGCGCACGTCGCGCGGGTGCCTGGGCGGCTTGAGCGGCCGCGGCGCGTGTGGTTGCGTGCTGCGAGCGCTAGCTGTGCGCGCTGGCGCTCGCCGGTGAAAAGGATACCCCATTCGGTCTTGCGCCGGTTGCAGTAGGAGCTCTCCGGTTTCAACCTCACTGCATACCTGGTGTAGCTAATGTTCGTGCAGGCGTACGCCTATACAAAAGTGTTGCCGGCATGCTTGGGTGCACCGGCTTCGCGGTTTCCCTACTCTTGCTGTTCTGAGGTGATCTCGTGACGGTAGCGTTCGAATTCGTCAAGCAGCTCCATGCGCGAGTGAACGTCTGCCTTTCGGTATATGTTGTGCACGTGCGCGCGAACTGTCGATTCTGCTACGAATAGCTTTTCGGCTGCAAACGATGTCGTTCGCCCTGCCAGTAAATACCCTAAAACTTCGGTTTCGCGCGGCGACAGGCTGACGCGTTGCGCAAAAGTTGCCATAGCGGTTTCGCGGTCAGGGAGGGACTCCTCGCTTTCTTGTACTGCACGATCATCGGCAATGCTCAGCATCATTACGCGGTCCTTGTCCGTAAAGGCCAGCGTTGCCGTCAGCAAGACGACGAGCAAAGCGAACACTGCCAACAGCTCGCTGGGATCGGCTGCTTGCAGATGCGGGGACAACGCGAATCCCGCAGCCCACCCGACAAGCATGCCTAGAGAGTTGACGAGCCTTGCGAAGGCGATCGTCTTGAACAACGAAGCGTCGCTGGCCTTCACGATGTTGCAAAAGTCGTTATAGGAAAGCACTTCGAACGTGAGGTATCCCAGCGTTACGAACAGTCCCGCAATCAAAGGCTGGACGTGAAGCGCAAGCAAAGCGAATCCGACGCCGAACAGTGGAGCCACGATGCGATACAGCGCATAAGGCGTTGTCGTTTGCGCGAATCGAAAGGCGAGCAAAGCGATCGCCGCGAGCGCAACGGCGCTTGTCGGTTCGACGATGTAGGCCTTCGAGAAGGAGTTCCCCCCAAGCGCCGCAATGCCCAGATACAACGAAAATGCGAAGGAATACAACGCAAGGCCGATAGTCATTTTCGCGAGCGGCCTGGTGAAGCTTAGGTGCGCCGATGAATTTTGCGCATACGCCCTGAGGTTCTCGGGCTCTTTTTGCTGTTCGACGGATGCCTCGCTGGCGGCATGGTATCGAGTGGAAAGCACGAACGCCGCGCATGAGGCAGCGGGCAGCACTGCGGAAGTAGCGCTCATCGCCGTCTGTCCGGCAAAGAGCGTGGCCAGGCAAATTACGGCGCCCGTTGCGTACGACGCAACAAGCAAGGCGAGCGTTTCCCCAAGCTTCATGTAGCCGAAAAACGTCATCCACAGCAAGAACAGCGAACACTCCGCAACTGCTGCTAATACCGATGCTGCAAAAACAATCCCTGTTTGTTCGCTTGCGAGGAGCAGGACGGTTGCCGTCGTGCCGCAGACAAGCGCCGCAAGCAACTGAACGCGCTTCCCGCGTTCAGTGGAAAATCTTCTTGCAAACGCGATGGCACCGATGAGGACGATGACGCGAACCAGCAGCTCGCACATTTCGAACGGGACGTCGCCAAAGCCAAGCGGCCTGCCGAAAAGGGGCGATGGCGACAAGACGGCTAAGAACAGCCACGCCCAGAATAAACCGAACCCTAGAAACCGTGCTGGGAACAATCCTTCGCTGTTCAATGTTAAACCTGTTTCCCCCTGCTGTTTACGTGCTCATCCGAACCGCCTCTCCGCGGAACGTCTGTTTGAGATTATACGGCAAAAGGAGTGCTATACGGCAAAAGGGGTGCGCATGGCGGCTTGCCTGGGTTCGCATGCTTGCTTGCAGTTTTGCCCCGCTGTCTGTTTTAGTCGTTTTACCTGGCTAAACTCTGCAACCTAAACGTTATTGTCTAGGCGTTTGGCCGAATTTAAGCCCTATTGTGAAGTGGTCAGCTGCCATGTATTCCGGTAGTTTCCCAAATATCGAAGCGCGGCACAGCGGGTTGTATATCGAAAAACAGCCTTCCCGCAAAGCCGGCGCACAAGGGCGTCAAACGTTTGGCGCATCGGTAAGGGGGGATGATATGGACTGCAGATTTGCACGTTTTAAGGTGGCCGTCGATGGGTAAAACGGCATTGCTGCAGCGCACGGTAACGCGCCGCAACCTTATAGAAGGCGGCATCGCGGCGGGCGCGCTGGTTGCGCTCGGGGGAACGGTAAAAGCCTTTGCCGGAGAGGGGGACCTTCTTCGTCCTCCAGGAGCGCAGGACGAGCAGAGCCTGCTCTCGCTTTGCATCCGCTGCGATCGATGCAGAAGCGCATGCCCGACCAACGCCATTGGCGTCGGGCATCTTTCCGACGGCATCATCAATGCTCGCGTTCCCGTGATGGATTTCCGAAGCGGGTTTTGCGACATGTGCGGCGGCGATTTTAAATGCTTGGCGGCATGTCCCGTTGCGGCTATCAAGCCGTTTGACGAGCACGTCGACAAGATAGGCATGGCGGCAATCGACGAAGACGTTTGCCAATTGTTCGGTGTCTCTGCGCATTGCAACGCCCCTTGCATAGATTCTTGCACCTACGGTGCGCTTTCCCTTGACGGCAATGGGCGCCTTCACCTTGACGAGTCGGCATGCAATGGATGCGGTGCCTGCGAAAACGCATGTCCGGCGAGTTCGTATGGAAGCTACGACGCTACCGGGCGGCGGGGGATCAACGTTGAGCCCTGGAAAGGAGGTCGCGCATGATTCGCATTCGGAAAGCAGTTCGATTTCTGATCGTGGCGGTTTTGCTTATCGCGCTGTTTGCAGGATGGCAGACGGGCACACTGTGCAGCGTTGGTTACGACGCTATCGCGTATATCTGCCCGCTCGGTGCGCTGGAAACCATATTCGGTAGCTGGGCTTTCGTCCCGCGCGTGCTCATCTGCCTTGCGGTTGTCGTGATCGTTGCGCTTGTGTTTGGGAAGGCGTTTTGCAGTTGGGTGTGCCCCGTTGCGCCTCTGTCCGATTTGCTGCGGGGCAGGAAGGCGCGCGAGAAGGACGAATGCGAGCGTACGCAGGCGGCTCACCGAGTTCTTGAACGCTGGAGCGATACCAACGCGGCGCAAGCGGAAAAGCATAAGCCCTTCCGATCTCGGGTCGACGGACGCCATGTCGTGCTGGCCGGGTCCCTTGCATCGGCGGCTGTGTGTGGCTTCCCGGTGTTTTGCTTGGTATGCCCCATTGGTTTGACGTTCGCGAGCGCGATTGCCCTGTATCGCCTGATCGGTTTCAACGAGCCTGCTATAGAGGTGCTGGTGTTTCCCGCGTTGCTGGTGCTCGAACTTACCGTATTTCGCAAATGGTGCCACCGTTTTTGTCCGGTCGGTGCGTTGCTATCGCTGCTTTCCCGCGGTAATCGCACGTTCAAACCGCACGTGAACGCAAGCATGTGCGCACGTCATGCGGGTAGTTCATGCGCCGCATGTGCTCAGGCGTGTCCCGAGCATATCGACCCGTGTGCCGATCTTGGCGATCGTTCGCTTGCCGAATGCACTCGGTGCGGGGCCTGCGTGAACACTTGCCCTGCTAAGGCATTGAGCTTTGTGAACAGAAAGGAATAGATATGGTCGAGCAGTTTCAAGAGCCTTCCTCTGTGCTTCAGCAAACGCCATGCGAGAAAGATTGCGATACGCAAGCGATTGCGCAAACGCCCGAGGATGCCAAGGCGCGTCTTAAGGCGGTGGTGGAACAGGTGCCAAGGCATCGCGAGATGTTCATTCGCTTGCTCACGTTTTGCAAGCAGCGGCGCACGCTTGAGGAAGCGGAAACCCAAATCGCTTCGTATCCCGAATACCCTCAGGCCGCGCAATCTCCCTATCACCTCATCATGACGATGGTCAACGAAGGCGGGCTGCGCTGGATCGAGCTTGACGCGCAGGGACAAGAGCTCACCGATGAGCGCAAAGCGGGGCTGACCGAGGACGAAATCGATGACATTATCGACGTTTTTGCAGTTCAAACAACGGAAATTGGCGAAGACGTCGCTCAGGAGCTTTCACCTGAATCGCGCTTGCGTGCATTGTTTGACAAGGTTCCACAGCGCTTGGGCGCTTACCTCGACGTCATAGATTTCTGCACGATCCCGCGAAGCTACAAAGAGGTCGATACCTTGCTTCGAGCCGGGGATGCGCTTCGTGCGAGCGTAGCTAGCAATTCTCAACCGCTTCAGCCGAGCTTCTTCCTTGACATGTTGGAACGCAACGGCGGGCTGGTTTGGAAAGATGGTTGGATTGCAACGGGGAAGGGGAAGGAACTGGCCAAAACCTTACGCGCTGCTATGGCGTAGGAGAAACGATTTCGAGACGATCAAAAACGAGATGATAGGAGAGGACATGTCGACAACGAACATGACCCGTCGCAGCTTCACGAAGGTTGCTGCCGCGGTGGGTGCGGCTTTGGCGGCCACGGAATCCGTGCAGCTGCTCGAGGACGCCGACAAGGCGTTTGCCGCGCAATCTGTTGAGCGTGTGATGCATAAAACCGCATGTCACGGTTGCACGAATTGCTGTCCGGTTCGCGTGTACACCGAGGATGGCAAAGTGGTGAAGATCGAGGGCGATCCCGATGGACCGCTGAACAAGGGCGGTGTGTGCCTGAAGTGCCTGAGCCAGATTCAGACATTGTACAGCCCTCGCCATGTGCTGCATCCCATGAAGCGCGTGGGGGAACGCGGCCAGAACAAGTGGGAAGCCATCAGCTGGGATGAGGCGCTTGACCTGGCTGGCGAGCAGATCGCCACGGCTGTGAAGAAGTTCGGCCCGTATTCGTATTGGTCTGCCCGTGGCGGTGGCGGAGCCTATATCGAATGGGAAACCTGGGGTATGGATTACACGGTTGGCGGTTGCAATTCGCTGGCTTCGGGTGCATGCCAGTGCGCCATGCCGCGCGACTTCGTGTCCTCCACGTCGGTGGGCTTTAACTGCTGCCTGGATATGGACAACGTCGACCGTTTCGTGGGTATCGTCGACAACGCCGAGATCGACGGCAAGCGCCGCGATGATTCCGAGCGCGTGTTCGTGATCTGGGGTAGCCAGCCCTCTGCCTCAAAGGCGGCTCATGGCGGTCACGGCCTGGCCGATGCCCGCAGCAATCTTGGCGTGAAAACCGTGGTAATCGACCCGTATATGACCGCAGACGCGGTGAAGGCCGACGTTTGGTTGCCCATTCGCCCGGGTTCCGACACAGCGCTTTTGCTTGCTTGGATTCGCTACATCATCGACACGAAAGCCTATGACGAGCAATTCGTGAAGTACTGGACCAACATTCCGTGCTTGATCAACCCCGAGACGAAGCTGCCCTACCGCGCCGAAGAAGTGTGGCCCGATTACGTCAACCCTGCCGCTGACGCTGCCGGTGTGTACGACACTCCCGCATATGTGTGCTTCGATGCGCGCACGAACTCCGTGCAGCCGCTGCCGTTTTCCGCTCCTGAGGCAAGTCCGGTCGACCCTGTCCCGTTCACGACGGCGAACGTCAACGGGGTAGAGGCGAAAACCGCTGGTCAGATTTATTGGGAAGAAGCAGATCCCTGGACGCTTGATGCCGCTGCGAAAACGTGCTGGCTTGACGCCGATCGCATCAAGGAAGCGCTCGACTTGTACATTTCCGCTGATTTCGGCGGCGTGTCCGGCGGCGTGTTCTCCGATCATCAGGAGTGCTCTTCCACGGCGCCGCTGGGCATGCTGGCCATCGACGCGCTGCTCGGTCGAATCGAAACGCCCCTGTCGGCGTTCCAAAACCATGGCCCGGCTTCGCTGACCGCCGACCGTCCGACAGCTCGTTTGGGCGAGGCGTCCACCAGCTTTGCTCGTTACGGCCTGGGCTGGACGACCGGTTTCACGAAAGAGGAAAACGACCGTAAGCTCGACAAGGTCGTGGAGGGCTGGAATGAGAAAGGCCGCGACGGCGAGCAGATGCGCCGCTACTTCTTCCAGTCTCGTTGCGACACGCTCGGTGCGAACGCACACAAGGGCATCCATCAGTGGCAGACGTGCGCTCCGAAGGAGTTGCGCCAGGCCATCACCACCGGCGAGCCGTACCGTCCGCGCGTCATGTACGAGATGTCGGGCAACAAGTACGCCGTCATGGGTCCGTCGCTGCAGTGGAAGGATGCCTTCGACCAGCAGGATTTCGTCATCCAGCAATATCCCAACATGACGTCGTTCACCATCCAGTCCGTCGACCTGTTCCTTCCCACCACCGAGTGGCTCGAGTACGATAGCTACGAGTCGCCCGGCACGCATTTCAACCGCCATTACGCGCGTTGCGCCGTGACGCATCTTGGCGAGACGGTCAACCCGTTCGTGTCGCCTTATCAGGTTGGCAAATCGGTGGTTGAGCACCTTGGCGCGGAAAATTGCTTCGATCCGGATGCGTTCAAACAGCCGTTCTTCGAGAGCACCGAAGCCGCACGCGCCGCATGGGCCGAGCAGATGGGGCGCAGCTCATGGGATGAGATGCTATCCGACATCGACAAACGCTATACCGAAGTGCCGCTGAACCAGTACATGGTGTACAAGCAATACGAGGGCATCGTGTCCGACGGCTTGCCGCGCGGTTTTGCCACCATGTCGCGCAAGGTTGAGGTATACAGCGAGGCTATGCTGCGCCTGGCGCGTACCGGCTTCCCGTACATGTACCCCTACGAGCAGCCTTCCTGCGACGACTATTCGCCTATTTGCGTGTTCAAGGAGCCCACGGAAAGCCCCTTGACCGATACGGAATACCCGTTGGTCATCACCACTGGGCGCCTGCCGCATTTCCATCACGGCACCATGCGCCATGCGCCGTTCATCCGCGAGCTCATGCCCGTTCCCGAGCTGCGCATCAACCCCAAGACCGCTGCGGAGTACGGCATCGAGCATTTGGATTGGGTGAAGATCACGTCGCGACGTGGCAGCTCCCATGCCCGTGCGTACCTTACGGAGGGCATCGCGCCAGGCGTGCTCATCACCGAGCGCTTCTGGAATCCCGAGTGCTTCGACGATACGCAAAGCTCCATTACCCCAGGTTTCGAGGAATGCGGTTACAACGTCATGTCGGCCGACGAGTTCCAAAACCCCGTGTTCGCGACGAACAGCTACCGCGCGTTCACGGTCAAGATCGAGAAGTCGACGCGGCCTGAGCGTATATGGATTGAAAGCGAGCAGTTCGCGCCGTTCATGCCTGCGTTGCGCGACGAGCCGGTTACCAAGGAGGTGTTCTAAATGGCGAAGGGTTTGCTGATCAACCTGGACCGATGCAGCGGTTGCGACAGCTGCATCGTGGCATGCAAGCTTGAGAACGGGCTTGACCTTGGTCACTTTTACAACAAGGTTATCTCGATCGGCCCCGTTGGCACGTTCCCGAACGTCGAGAAGTATTGGCTTCCCTCGCAGTGCCAGCAGTGCAAGAACCCCGCATGCGTGGAGGTGTGCCCGACGGCGGCAAGCTACCGCGACCCGAAGACGGGCTACGTGCTTATCAACAAGGAGAAATGCATCGGGTGCAAGTATTGCATGTATGCCTGCCCCTACGGCGTTCGCAGCTTCGACAAGGAACATGGGTGCGTTGAGAAATGCACGTTGTGCAGCCAGATCACCGCTGACGGATCCGATGTACCGGCGTGCGTGCACAACTGCAACTGCGGTGCGCGCTTCTTCGGCGATTTCGACGACCCTGATTCCGACGTGTGCCGAGAGATGGCGAAATATCCTGCTGAGGCGATCCACGCGCTGCCCGATCCTGGGAACGCCCAACCGCTTACGCGCTACATTTTGTCGCCGAAGGTGGCAAGCTGGAAGGAGCTGGTGTAAATGGAGATTCAATGGCCTTTGGTGCTGTTTTCCCTGTTGGCAGGCACCGGTGGCGCGCTGGCGGCCTTTGTCGGCCTTGCGGGGCTGCTTGGCGGAACGCGTAAGGTGCGCGAAACCGCCGCGTTGTGTTCGATCGTTTTGGTCGTGCTTGGCGGTTGCTTTTCCGTTTTGCATTTGGCTTCCCCGCTTCACGCCATCAGCGCCGTGACGAACCTGCTGTCGTTCTCGGGCGTTTCCATCGAGTTGATGCTGATCGGCATCAACTTCGTGGTAATGGCCGCATGGCTTATCCTCGCCCGCCGCGAAGGCTCTGAGGCGGGCTTGAAGTGGGTTGGCGTTGTCGGCATCGTTGCCGGATTAGCGCTCGGCTTCTTCTGCGGCCATGGCTATGTGATCGAGGGACAGCCTACGTGGAACACCAATGTGCTTCCGTTTGCGTATCTGGGGTCTTCCCTCGCTTGTGGCGCGTTTTTGTACGGGGTTTTGGCTGTCAAGTTCGGGGATGATGGCGAGCTTGGCGGAAAGCTGGGCGTTTTCACGTTTGTTTGCGCGGTGATCGGCGCTGTGAGCGCCGTTGCCTACGCGGCCGTGCTCGGTGGATCGGCTTTCTCGCAGCCTTTGGTTATGTGGGGCGGCGTCGTCGTGTTCGGTGTGGTCGGTGCGATCGCGAGCGGTGTTTTGGCGATGCGGCTCAAACAGGAACGCCTACTTGCCGTTAACGTTTGCGGTCTTGTATGCGCTGCGATCGGCGGCCTGTCCATTCGCATTCTCATGTGGCTGTGCGCAACCGGTTTCATCGATCTGTTCGCGCATACCGTTCCAAGCGTGATGCTTAACTTGTAGCGGTTTGCTCGCCGGGAACGTATACGCGTTCCCGGCG
>CAKUJT010000017.1 GCA_934661765.1 uncultured Senegalimassilia sp. | reverse complement strand
GAAAATGCTTTCGGACATGGGTTCGATTCCCATCGCTTCCACCATCGTATCCACAATCTGGGTGGCTTTTACCGCCTAGATTGTGGTTATTTATTATTAAGTGTATTTCGATCTTTTCGGCGAATACCACGACCTTTTCCACATAAGTCTGTACGATTTGTTTTAAATCTTCCGGGGATTTTTCTGTAAGATTCGCATCTTTCATAATGTAATCATAAATCTGCTCCTGTGAAAGCATCTGGCGTTCCCGGATATTTTCACTGTATTGGATTTTCCCTTCCAGATATTTAATACGAGCATTGATCTCATCACCCAGATCTCCCATCCAGTCTTTGTAGCCGCCTTTTTTAATGGAATCAATAATATTGTTCATTTCCTTTTGTTTAGATACCAGTTCGGCTTTCAGGGCTGCTAATTCCGGAGTTATTTCCATTTTACGTTGTGCTTGCAGGTCAAAGATGCGCTGGGAAAGCTGCAGGACATTTTCCGGTGTGAAGAACTCATTTTCCAGATGACTGACAACCAGATCTTCGATGTACTTTTTATTGATCCCTTTTGCCCGGCAGGTACGTTCTCTGTGCCTGCGGTTACAGTCATATGTGATATATTCTGTTTTATTCCGGCCAGCTCTTCTGGCATTTCCGGACATGGGACTGCCGCATTCTCCGCAGTATATGATTCCGGAGAGTAAATACGTCCGTTTTGCTTTATGTCTGGCATTCATCGTTCTATCCTTCATCTGCATATTCACCTCATTCCATAATTCATCTGATACAATCCGGGGGATTCCACCCTCAATACGGATAATATCATCATCTGATTTATTCAAATGGTTGTTCCTTTTTCCGGCAGTTTTCGGAGCTGCCCGGTTATATACATAAACGCCTTTGTACTTTTCATTCTTGAAAAGATCATGGAAGCTGTTTCTAGTAAAACCTTGGCCGCGTCTGGTCCGGGCACCGATCCCATTCAAATACGTAGCGATTTCCATATAGCTGTGGCCAGCTGCCTTCATTTCATATGCCTTGATAACCCACTTGGACTCTATGGGATCCAGGTGATATTTTCCGGATTCATCGACCCTGTAGCCGATAGGAGGAACGCCGCCGTTATGAAGGCATTTATATGCAGTTTCTTTTTTTCCTTTTTGAACTTCTCTAGCCAGATTTCGGGAATAGTATTCAGACATCCCTTCCAGAACGGATTCCAGG
Source organism: uncultured Senegalimassilia sp. (assembly GCA_934661765.1). The sequence continues at coordinate 30,778 of CAKUJT010000017.1, read as the reverse complement.
ATGATGCTCTCTGGACTGCCGTCGATGTTTTCCAGAACGGACACAAGACGGATCCCGCGCTCTTTGAGCTTTCTTTTATAGAATGCACTGTCATAACGATCCCGGCTGAACCGATCAAGCTTATGGACGATTACCAGGTCACAGGGATATTCTTTGATATCAGAAAACATTTGCTGAAAAGATGGGCGATCATCAGTTGTAGCGGATCTTGCCTCATCACGATAGATTTTTTCTAATGTGATCCTGTTACGGCTGCAGTAGTCACGGATTGCCCGGATCTGTGCGTCGATGGATTCTTCTCTCTGGTGATCGCTGCTGAAGCGGCAGTACGCCCATGCAATAGTCATATGTATCATCTCCTTAAATCCTAAAAATAGGTATAAAAATACCCTGAATGTTGATTTTTCAGGGCTGTGATGATACAATGAAATTGCGAGTTTCGGCTTGTATCATCAAGCCCATGCCCTTGCTTCGGCGAGGGCTTTTTTTGAACTACTTGTTTTTCGCGCACCGCTTGCACGGAATATAACCTTTAGATTTTGCTTCTTCGTAATCCATTTCTTGTGCATTTTTAAGCCCGCTACAATAAGGTAATTTATGAAATTTATTGCTATGATTTGATGTAAAAACAACAGGCTTTTGAACAATATCAATGTTTAATGTCTTGCCTAAATATGTTATGTCTTGAGGATAACGATTGCAATGCCGACTTAATTGGTGATGCAAAATATTTTGTAAGTGCTTAGCAGGGGCACCATAGCTAAGAAAACCTAATGCTATAAGTAATTGATTAAGCCCCGCATTTGATAACGGGCTGGAATCAGCAAGCATATCATCAATTCGCAATCTGTTTCTACTAGCATAATTGTATATTCTCCCGCCGTGTGCAGCTAAATTTCTATAGTCTGAAGCAAGGTAAAGAGTATCCATCATTAGGTTTACCGCTTGTGATTCATCAATTTTGAGTGTTGACGTATTATATAGTTTGTGTGCCAGTTGGATTTGTTCTTTTTTCTTAAATTGATCTATATAGTTGATGATAGTGCTAAAGTAAACACTCTTGAACAAAATCCAAGGGGGAACTATTCCATGCATCGTGTTGTAATGGTGGATAGGATCCTTATCAGTATCTAGTGTTTTTCGCATAGTTTTCAATATATTGGGAAGGGCGAAACGTTCCTTTCTTTTTCGCTTGTTTCGGAAATTTCTATATCCCAAGTATTCATCTGGATGGATTCCAAAAGAAGTTGCGACCACATCAGAGGCTTGTTCTTTAATATGTTCTTCTAAATCGAGCATTGATGCAATCACAGCATTCCTCAGATTCTTATCAAGCATATACAGCGAAAAAATCTGGTCAAATGTTACACCAGAACGATAAGAGATGGAATTATCCAATCTAATGATATACGGCTCTCGATAGCTTTTGATCAAATTGGAATAACCATATGTATAGAGAATCTTAATAGCGCGATCTTCATCATCAACGATAAGATTTTGAGACTTTAGTTTTTTCACTTGTTCTTCTGGTGTCGTATAAATAATATGTTCCATAGTTTCTCCTAAAAGCAAAAAGGGTCTCAGAACACAAGTTCCAAGACCCTTTTGCGGCCGCACAGCAGCCATTCACTAATTAGTGATATTTTATAGTATACGCAACGGTCCTGTCAAGTATTCTTCGTTAAAAAATTGTGAAATTCTATAATTTTTGCTGATGCGTTCTGTATATAGTAACAAAATGATGAGCGGTGTCTATATGTAGTACGATTTATATAATATCAACATTTATTACAGAGATGCCACCGCTTTATTTATAGGTGAGAAAGTTTGCTTTTTATCCAGTTTTTTACGTTTGATTTTAGATCAAACGTATTCCCTTGGGAAGGTGTATAATTACTGGATGAAATATCTACACATAGCGTGACTCTAAAATCGTATTCATTTAGAATAATATTTGTCGATGAAACGGTTTTAGATCGGCCACCCTTTATACGTGCTGTCATTATGAATTTGCTATGGCTAAGAATATTTGCACATTCTATATTTTCATCTCTTGATATGTATCCGACAGTAAGACCGTTAATATCTACCCTTAAAGCATTTCGATCGTGTGGATTATTCGGCTCTGCGAAAATTTGAGGATATAGATTATTAAAATAATATTCATATACTACTGTGCCAGCAGCAATTTGTTGCAGCTTAGCATTGGGAATATCGTATTTCGTATTTCTGTCTCCAAGCATTTGTATGTTTTGTCGGTAGAAAGATTCTCCAACAACTTCATAATAAATTCTCATATGTGTGACCCTTCGTTATATATCTAAAATCCTATAATGTTTTAATGCTTCTCGCATAAAATCTTCATCTACGTCGAATTGCTCTGCCAGGCTCCAGACCTCATCGCAGCTGGAGTCGATCGCGGTGACGATCTTGTCTAATGGAGCGATTTTTTCATAAGCCCATTTGCGGGCGGTAAGTTCCTGTTTCCGGTTGTTGATAACGTCCTGATCAAGGATGTTACCGGAACTGGTCTCGTGGTGTCCGATTTCTTCGGCTAAGATTGCCAGTTTCTTATTGGATGGCATTTTCTCATTGATCCATATGCAACCATCTGCATATAGCCCTTCGTTTATCATCTTCCGTTCTTCTATGTATAAATCATCATACTCGGCCATGAGTTTCTCATGCTTTGTCATGATATCACCTCGGTTTTATTTGCCTCTTTTGGACAGTACAAATTTTTTGAAAGCTTCAATTTCATCAAGTTCTTCTGCAGTCCAGTTTTCGCTATCGTGATGGGCTGCAATAGTCGTAACACAGGAACTACGTCCAATTAGATAATCCATATCTACATTAAAAAAATCCGCAATAGCTTCTAAAGTTTCAAAATCTGGTTCACGTTCACCGTTTTCATACATTCCTATTGCACTTCGGGAAACACCTAGTTTTGTTGCCAGTTCCTGCTGCGTTAATTTATGTTGTGTACGCAGGGATTTAAATACCGTTGCAAATTTTACCATAATTTACATCTCGCTTTCTATAGTGCTGTTATATAATATCGCTTTGAAATGCAACGGCTTTTCCGAGTACTCTTATATGATCTAGCTGTTCATTGGTGTAGTTTTTAGGTGGGTACTTGGGATTTTCGGACTGCAGCGTCAAAAGACTTTCATCTGGAAAGTAGTAGAACCTTTTCAGTAGGACTTCATCATCGATGACGATCGCAGCGATTTCCCCATTTTCCACAATTTCAGTTTTTTTTATAAATACAACATCCCCGTCGAAGATTCGGGCGCCTATCATGCTGTCACCCTTTGCTTTTAGACAAAAGTCAGCGTTGATATCCGTCCCAGACAAAACGTAGCTTTCGCGATCCTCATTGACGAAAATTGGCTCGCCACAAGCAATTTCTCCGAGAAGAGGGAACTTCTTTATTGAAACAGGGAAAATGTTGTCGAACTGCTTTGCTTCATTTTCAGGACTATTTGGTATGTCTGACCATCCCATTAAATAGCCTGGGTTCACCCCAAACAATTCAGCCATTTTCTCAATTTTATCCGAAGGTATATTTGTTACGACATTGTTTTCATATTTATATATAGTTTGTTTTGTGGTGTTTAATTGCTTTGCAAGTTCATCTTGGGTTAGGTTTGCCTTTTCTCGATGTAACTTAATCCGTTCTCCTATAGTCATGCTTATTCCCTCCTAGTAACCTGATTATATCACAAAAATGTTATAATGCAACACAAAAATGACTTGACAGGTTACGATAGCTGATATACAATACGAGTAACTTATAAAGTTACGAAAGGAGAGGGAGCATGATAGATGTGAATGCTTTAAAAGGTAAAATTGCTGAAAAAGGGTTGTCACAGGCAAAGATGGCTGAAAAACTTGGGATCGCACCGAAAACTTTTTATGAAAAAATGAGTAAAGGTGTTTTCGGGAGTGATGAGATTGAGTGTATGATAGAGACTCTCGACATTAAGGATCCTGCGAGAATTTTTTTTGCAAAGAAAGTAACGTAATAAGTTACGGCATTGATATGAAGCGGAAAGGAGGTAGGTGATGAGGTGGATTATTTTGTCGAGTGCAAGCGGTGCGATTACTGCGTACATAGTGACAAAAGTAATATGTATAAAATTTCTAGGTGAGTTAGAAAAAATAGAAAAGAAGCACCGTAAGGAGCTCCTTTCAATTTGTAAAAAGATGATTAGATTTCCATAGTATTGGCATCTGCGATGCATGTATTACAGAATCGTATTCCTGTTGCCGTAAGCCCAAAACATTTTCTATGAATGTGGATATAGTCTGGGTCGGCTCCATTTTTGGCAAGGGTATCAAATTCTTTTTGTGAATCTTTATATAAAGATGTAGACTTTGCAAATTTATATTTAGAGGACTCCGAAAGTTGTAAATCTTTGAATTGAATAAGCCCAAGCCTTTTTAAATTATCAAGGGAAACCATCTGGTCCTGTTCAGAAACCTGGGAATCAAGTGGAAAGGTAACTGTATATGGAGATGTTTTCTCTTGTGGTGATTGGCCCATGACTTTCAGACCTTTTATCTTCATAACGATGGAGCATCCTATTGCAGGAATAAAATCATTGTATTCCGAAATCTTTTTTAGCAGGATTGCATCTGTGGAGGAAAGTTGCTTAATGATTTCGGTAAAAGATGGATGGACCATATTACTTTTTGAGGAATCTAAAGAACAGACAATGAGTTTGGAAAACATCTCACGAAGTTCTTTTTCTTCAAAGTAGTATTTTGAAGCTTCCATTGCAGGTCCGATAATCGAGATTTTAGGCTCACATAAATTTTCTGGTGGGATTTGAGAAACGCCATGTTCAAGAGATTCTTTAAACTGCTCAAGTGACAAAGCTCGTTTATATTGAATCTTTTCTCTGGAGTTTTCTATCCAACCAAATGAGATGTCCCATAAGTCAGCCAAGGTGGCACCGATTTTGTCAGCTAGTGGGGAAAGCGTTTTAGTAACAAGATCAGGAAATTCAATTTTAATAGGAATTTTATCCATAGTTCTCACCATCCTTTCTTCCTGAAGTTTATCACGGAAGTGAGGATGAAATCAAGGAAAGGAGAATTTTCGATGATCCAGAAAAAAGTCATTACACTCAGCAGAGATGACGGCCATCTGGTTAAATCTGAGGAAGGCTGCAAATCTGCTGTATCAGAAGAAAAATATTATAAACCGTTTATTGATCTGTATATGGAAAGCCTGAAAAGGCTTAGGATTCAGAGCTTAGAAGAGGAAGGAGGAAAATGCGGATGAAACCTAAAACAGCGGTAATTACCATAATCATTTTCGGGATTCTGATCATTACTACTGCTTATTTGCAGCGGGGCGAGTTCGGGGTCGGGCCAGAATGGGCGCTGCCGGTGATTGCAGCGGCTATAGTACCGTTAAAGGAAGGAGGAAAGCGTAAATCATGAAAATCACAAAAGAAGAATTTATTACCCGGCTGAAGCTGGTGATCATGGCCGATGAGCGCTCCTGTGTGGAGGACATCACATACTGGAAGCAGGATGAAAAAGAAGTTGTCACCATCCGCTATGTTGGCGGAGCAAAGGCGATGATCAATGTGGCCTGCAACAGCAACGGGTGTAATGCACTGGAAATCATGCGGGAAATTTACGGATCCGGAGCTATCGGTAAAATCCGGGAAGAAGAATTACAGGAAGGAGGCTGGTTACATGGACAATTACATGGGACGATGTGAGTATTGCGGAAAAGAGATGGGTATCATGGCCGAGAGTCAGGAAGAGGCGAACCACATTGTTGCAAAGGAATGTTTCTGCGGTGGAGCCAAGCAGGCGGAAGAGATTGAAAGAAAGAAGCAGGAGCTTCGTACTCAGCTGGATCAGCTGACTGGGCCGGACTGTGAAGAATTGAACTTCATTCCGCTTCCCGAGGAACTGCGAGATATACTGAATCAGATCGGAGAGGCTGTTGTGGACGGCAAGATCCGGCAGATAACCATGAAAACATACGGAACGCAGATCGTCATCCGCGGCGGAGAGAAAATAAAAGCGACAAGGAGTTATAAGTATGAGCAAGGAGGAGAAGTCCAGTAAGGTGCTGGACAGCTATTATGAAAACTGTGCTTTTCCCAAGCCGAAAAGTAAGAAGAAAAAGTTACTTCATAACGGGTACAAGGACAAGCATGAGCGGATCTGCTGGTATACCGGAAGACCGGGAGCAGAACGGCATGAAATTTGGGGCGGGCCAGACAGGCAGAAAAGCATTGAGATGGGATTTCAAGTTGATCTTTGCTCGGAGCTGCATGCGCGGCTTCATGCAAATTGTGATGAATGGGCCAAAACAGAAAATCTGAAATGGAAAATGTTTTTCCAGATGCAATATGAGCAGAAGTTGATCGAGTCCGGGATTCGACCGGAAATGGCAAGGGAATGCTGGATGGCATTGATAGGCAGAAATTATTTATAGCAGGGCAATGATACAAGCCGAAATTCGCAAAAGAAAGGGGAATCGCATAATGGACGAAGAAATCAGAAAAGCAAGATCCAGACAGTACGGTTCCTTTTTATATTGTCCTGATAGAGACTGCCTGTGTTTTGGCAGGGAGACCGATCTGGAGTGCAAGCATGAAAGTTGTATTTTAGACGATCCGGAATATCAGGCTTTGCAGAAAAGAATAGAAGAAAATCGAAAAAGGAATGAGCTGAAGGCGTTACGGGAGAACCTGAACACCTCACATAGACAGGTTATCCGAAGGCAAACTAAGACAGCTGCAGAGATGCTGGAGGAGCGGATACGTAGGAAAGAACAGTATGCGAGAGAATGCTATCGGGCGAATTATCCGAAGCGAGGAGACGATATTGTATATGAAATCGTTCGGCTTCGGGCAAAATTACGAAAATTGAAGGAAGGTGGAAGATGATGTTTTATAAAGGAGATTCAGTAAAAATTATAAAAACGGGAGACCGGAACTATGGGAAGTTCGGCGTTGTGCAAGGCATCAAGACGGCTATGGAAGATAAATGGGTACTGGTGCAGATTGATGGGGAGCAGGAGTATTACCAGATCGGAGAGCTGATTTTGGGAACGCCGGCTGAAAAAGGAGCGGAAGCTGATGTATAGAGGAATCAGAGCTGTTTTGATGGCGGTTTTGGTAGTGTCGTCCTTATGGGTTGGAATTGGCCTGGGAATTGCATTAACTGAGAGAAAGCCGTCTGCTGAAGTCAGGAGCATTGGGGAAAACCGAATAGAGATCTGGAAAGGCGGAGTGGTTGTGATATGGACCACCCAGGAGAATGTAACCAACTGGGGTGATTATATTATCGTGAAAGGAGAGTCGGATGAGAATACTGTGCGATAGATGTAAAAAACAAAATGTAGACTTTAACTTTAGAGATAAATGGGCACATATTGAATATTCAGAGAAAGGGTATGGGAAACTGGGAGATTATTATTTATGCCCTAAGTGCGCATCTGATTATCATGAATTCATAGACAACGAGACAGTAATCGGAGGTGAAGAGGAAGACAATGGATGTTCAGAAAAGAAAGCGGATCACAAAGGCAGACCGGCTGAAGGTATTTAATAAATACGGCGGACGCTGCGCATATTGTGGCAGGGAAATGGAAATCAAGGAGATGCAGGTGGATCACATGATACCGCTTAGAGCTGGTGGTGCAGATGAGATGTGGAACTATATGCCAGCCTGCAGACGGTGCAACCATTACAAGAGGGGAAGTTCCATGGAAGCTTTCCGGGAGATGATTGAAAAAATTCCGCAGAAGCTGCAGCGAGATTCCTATATTTTCCGGGTCGGGATTGATTATGGATTCTTTGAGTCCAATGAAAAAGAAGTTGTTTTTTACTTCGAGAGGCAGGCTATCGCGCTGCTGCGCCACGATGAAAGCCAGATCCGGCCGCCGAAGACAATAGAAGAATATGAAACGCATTTAATAAATGCGTTTATGGCTGGATGTGAGCATGGATATTGTATTGACCACACGCAAAACGTTTCAGAGCAGGAGAGACTGGGAGCAATGCGATGGATTGGCAAAATATCTGTCGAGGAATTTTATAAAAAGTGGGATGAACTGAAAGGTGGCAAGAAATGAACATATACAGGTGCATTAAAGCGTTTGAAGTTCCAGATATTAAAAATGGAATCGGAGCAGGTGTGTGTTTCCGAGTAGAAGCGGACTCGATTTGGAGTTTGAAAAAAAGAATTAACTGCATTGGAGGACAGAATTATTTAAGATGCGAAGACCTTTTCATGGAATCGAGGTGGATAATGATTAGCGACGAAGCATTGGCGCGATTTTTTGAGGAGTGAAGGTGGTGATATGACATGATCAGCAGTAAGGAAGCAATCGGACTGATTGATCACCGGACGGTGATCAAAAGGCTTGCGGAGATTGAGTATAAGAATGGATTCCACGGGAAAGAGGCTTGTGCCCATGCACTGAAAAAAGCAGAAAAGCAGGCCATTGAAGCACTGGAAAAGCAAATTGCCAAACGCCCCTATTATGAAGGTGACGGATATGATCCAGAAGGTGAGCTTATCTATGATACCTGGAGGTGTCCAAACTGCGGTGAAGCCTATGAGGTGGATTATGACGAATATGATTATTGCCCGAACTGCGGGCAGCGAATAGATTGGAGTGATGATTAGTGATGAGTTTAGAAGCGGAACTTGAACGGCTAGCAGTAGCAGAGCTGGAGCGAGCAAATAAAAAATTTCCGCTGTTTGCAAGCGATCACGAGGGTTATGCGGTGATACTGGAAGAATTCGAAGAAACCGAGGAGGAAATGGAGGACGCAGAAATCTGTTTAAATCAGATGTGGGGGTGTGTAAGAACAGATAGAACACAAACAGAATATATCAAACACATAAGGAAAAGTATGCTAAAAACTGCAGCGGAAGCAATCCAAACCGCTGCTATGTGCGAGAAGTTCATACAGAGCCAGGAGGAAAGAAAATATGGAGATAATAAACAAGGCAATCGAAAAGCTAACAAAAGAAATGATGAAGCTGAATAATCCATTCGCCCAGGCGATCGAAGAGCATCTGACCGAGATCTGCACCAGCGATGCGGTGGCAGAGAAGATCTTACAGGAAGGAAAATCTCTGAAAGGTGCCTGTGATTCCATCCGGGAGGTGGCAAAGAAGAATGCTGTTGGAGGCGTCGGAGCAGTATCGGATGAAGATGCCTATAGGATGGCCGAAGAATATTACGGAATCAACAGGGCAGAAAAGCATGAGACTCTCAATGTCTTGGATCTGCTGTAGGGGGTGAGCATAAGGAAATGGATGAAAAATCTTTTAACCTGCCGCCAGCTCCGACGGGGGTCAGGAATTGGATCATAAAAGATGTGATCGAGAAAACCTATATCATATATAACAAAAAGAAAAATGAAGCGGTGTGCACCCGGTGTGGTCATCGCTTCCGGGCTGACCGGTTTCCGATAAAAAACAATGACACCGGAATCTGCCCGAAGTGTAAAAGCGAAGCAATCTATAAAGCGGACGGCATTGGACGAAAAAAGCTTGCGGAGCATTTCAGGGTGCTGGTATTGACCCATAGAGGAAATACCGTGTATGGATCTCTGACGGAAATAACGGCCACCTTTGAGAATGTCGGAAAACCAGAGCTTCGTGGCTGGCTGTCGGCCGTGTATGTATTCAATAAAGATGAGCAGAGCTACTATAAGCATACACCGTCATGGTGCTGGGGGAGGGACCATTGGGAGCAGATAAAAGCTGTAAAGCTGCCGCATCCACCATCGGGCATGAACTGGTACAGCCGGCCGAAATTTGAACGAACAGAAATATATACGGATAATCTGGAACGCGTATTCCTGAACAGCTGCTTGAAATACGGATGGCAGCCGGATATGTTTCAAAGACATAAATTCGATGCATATGATCTCATTTCATACATAAATCTGCATCTTAAATATCAGAGCATCGAACTCCTGGCAAAAGCGGGGTTTGAATGCTTCGTAGTAGAAAAAGTAATCGGGAGCATCGGATCAGGCTGTATAAACTGGAGGGGACACAGCCTAGAGAAGATACTGCGATTGCCTCGTCGGCATATTAAAAAGATGAGAGGCTTTTATGTTAGTTTTCAGGAGCTTAGTTTTTTTCAGAGCCTGACAGAGAAAGAGAAAAGATTTTCGTGGGAGACAATAACCAAAGCTGCAGATGCATTCAAAGGCGACGAAGCAAGGCGCATTGGAAAGTATATATCTGTCATGAAATGGGCGGAATGGGCCGGAAAGCAGAATGTGAACAAATATGACTGGCTGGACTATATCAAAGACTGCCGACTTCTGGGGCTCGACACGCGAAGGAAGTCCATCCTGTTTCCAGAGGATTTTGCCGAGGTTCATAGACGGCTGTCGGAACAGGTCAAAATCCAGCGGACTGAACTGGAGAATGCCGCTATAAAGAAAGTGGCGGAATTACAGAGAATGGACATCAAAAGAAATGGATTCATATTGAAAATCGCCGAATCCCAGGAAGATCTGAATGTCGAGTCATCGGTGCTTGGCCATTGCGTACGCACTTATGGAGATAGAGTTGCAGAAGGGAAAACGATCATTTATTTTATCCGCCGGTCTGAAAAGCCGGACGAGCCGTATTATACCTTGGAAATACGGCCGGAGGGAAAGTTCGTCCAGTGCAGAGGTGAGCATAACTGCAATATGACTCCAGAAGTGGAGGCATTTAAAGATATGGTTGTAGCAGAGTTTAATAGAAGATTAAAACAGAAAGAGAGGAAAGCAGCATGAGCAATATCGTAGAAGCAGATTACAGGATAGTTCCAGAGAGAACACTGCCGGTGATCGCATCGGAGATCCTTTATATCGAATCACAGGTGGCAAAGACGGCATTAGATGGCGCCATTCAGATCGGGATAAAACTAAAAGAGGCAAAGGAAAAAGTAGATCATGGCCAGTGGGAGGATTGGTGCAGTGAGAATCTCAATTACAGCAAATCAAAAGCTGAAAAGATGATGAAGATTGCTACAGAATACGGGGATGAAAACAGTCCATATGCAAAAACGTACATGTGTACGGATTTGAGTATTTCCAAGGCTTTAAGGCTTTTACAGGTACCGGAGAATGATGTGGAATCCTTTGCAGAAAAGAACGATATTCAAGACATGACAGTCAAGGAACTGGAAGATAAAATCAAAGCGTTGAAACGGGAAAAAGAATACCAAAGCATCGAGATGGAAAAGGAAATCCTGGGGTTGCAGGAACAGATGGAACAGAAAAATGATGAAGCGGAACGTCTGGCCGGGGAACTGGCGGCGCTAAAATCCCAGACTGCGGATCCGGATGAGATCACTAAGCTGGAGAAAAAGCTTCAGAAAACTAAGATCCGAGAAAATGAGCTGAAAGAAAAACTGAAAGCAGAAAAAGAGACCAGAGATCAGGAAATCCAGAAGGCTCTGGAAAAGGAAGGGGACAAATTGAAGGCAGAAGCTGAAACGGCGGCTGCAAAGCAGATCGAAATTACCCGGCGGGATAATGAATCGATGGCTCAGCAGATCAAGGAACTGGAGGCCAAGATCGATAACGTCTCAAATGAGTCGCTGATGCTGTTCAAGCTGAAAGTAGATCAGCTCCAGAAGATCTATCAGGAATGCCAGGAGGCTGCGACGGAGACTCCGGATCCGGATAAGACAAAGGCTGCTCTCCTGCAAATCGTGGAAGCACTGATCGGACGGGAGGCATGATATGAATCCTACATTAAAAGGACAGTGCATGAGAACGGATTGCGCTTATCATTCAAAATCCGTCGGATCCTGTGACTATCTTTTGATCGCAGGTCATCGGCGGGGATGCAGCATCGAGGACTGCGATAAGTACCGGAAGAAGAAAAAGGGTGATTTAGGACTCCAGCCGGCACCAGATGCCAGCTTGAAAGAGACCGCCAGGATCATTGATGGGATCATGAAGGGAAATTAAGAGTTTCAGGGATCAAATAAATAGAGGGAATATCGGCGACCATTCCGGTCGCCTTACCCCTTGATCAGAGTATTAACAAAAGGACAAAGATATGTATTACAGAGATACGATCATCGCCGGGCGCACCAAGCTGATCGCCTTGCGGGCAGTGACAAGGACATACATAAAAGGAGAAAAGCGAAAGCCAAGAATGAACCCGACCCCGGAGGCTGTGGCCAGGACCAATTTCCGTAATGCGGTCAAGATGCTGACGGCAAAGCTGAATCATAATTTTGTTCCGGGAGATTATCACCTGACGCTTACTTATGAAAAGGTGAAAGCTCCAGCGGATGCAAAGAAATGCCTGGATAATTTTATCCGAAAGGTTCGCTCTGCCTGCAAAAAGGAAGGTAGCATTTTGAAGTGGGTTGCTGTGACGGAGTATAAACAGCACAGGGTCCATCATCATCTTGTAATATCAGGAATCGATGTGGATATACTGGACCGGTGCTGGAAATATGGGCGTATCAATGTTGCACCGCTGGATCCGTCAGGGAACTATCACCGGCTTGCGGAATATCTCTTAAAGGAGACCGAAGAAACTTTCAGGCAGGAAGGAAGTCCCAGCAAGCGGAGATACAGCTGCAGCAGGAGTATTGTCACTCCAGAAATCCGCAGGGAAAAAATATCAAGCAGGCAGGTATGGGAAGAAATCAAACCGCCGAAAGGTTATTATGTTGACGAAGATACCGTCAGGATGTATGAGCATGCGATCTTAGGTGTGGAGTGTAAGGAGTACATATTGATCAGCCTTGATGGCCCGGCAAAGGGAAAACGGGGTAAGCCGATCCGTCCAGAAAAAGTATATCAAACAGATAAACAGCTATCCATGGAGGAGATGGCGTTTTAGCGTGGGAGGTTTTATGGATAGAGAACGAATGAAAGAATTCCATTGTATTATGGGAGAATTGAAGCGGATACGAAAAGATATCCGTACATATCAGAAGAAGGCGGAGCGCAGCGGCGGGAAACTGATGGCGGATGTTGCGCGTGGATCTTCACCGGAATTTCCGTATACTGAGACGAGAATGAAGATTGAAAGCTTCGATCACTCGAAGGAGGATGAATATCTCAGAGAGCTCCGCCGGCGTGAAGCGGAATTCGATCTGATGGTAATGGAAGCGGAGAACTGGTTAAAAGATATTCAGGATCCTCAGCTTTATGGTATCTTCCGAAGGAAGATGAAAGACAATATGACTGACAGCCAGATTGCTGAAGAACTTGGGTATTCACGATCAAGGATCACGCAGATCATAAATAAATATTTGCAGCCGGATAAAGATTAACACTATTAACATTCTGGATGTGTTATTATGGTATCAAGAAAAAAGGCAAACGCAAAGCGAGGAACTTCCATTCAGGGTCGGAGGTTCCTCGCTTTGTTTATGAGGAGCGCAGCGTATGGCAAAGGTAAGTCGCCCGGATCAGAACGGAAAGCATCGGGCGCAGTTTGAAAAAAATAAGAAGCGTATCTACGCATCACAAAGTACCTGTGGAATATGCGGGGGCCCCGTGGACTTCCGGCTTAAGTACCCCCATCCCTTAAGCCCCTGCATCGACCATATCATTCCGATTGCCAAGGGCGGGCATCCGAGTGACATTGAAAATCTTCAGCTGGCACATTGGACGTGCAACAGGCAGAAGTCAGACCGGCTAATGCAGCCTCATGATCCAGGCGAAGCGGCGGAAGTGATAACGAACAGGAATCTTCCGCACTCGGTGGACTGGCTCGCCTTCGAGCTCAAACTAGAGCAGCAGAAGAGCGGGACAAGCTAAAAAAATAATTTTAAAAAAATTTTTTTTTGACAAAGGGGGCATGACTCCCGGTCGACCGCCCGGCAGAGATTCACGCCGTCACTACGAAAAAAAACACACGCTACCATTGAAAACACAGGGTTCGGAAAGGATTGCACTGATGACAGAATACAGAGGAATGGCATATCTGCAGAATAAATTGAATATAAAACGGATTCGTGTGCAAAAGCGATATCGGTTTTATGAAATGAAGAATATGACCCGGGATTTTAATATCTCTACACCACCAGGATTGCGAGATTTTATGTCGGTCCTCGGATGGTGTGCGAAAGCAGTAGACAGTCTGGCGGATCGTCTGGTCTTTCGGGAATTTAAAAATGACAATTTCGGGATAAATGAGATTTTCAGGATGAATAATCCAGACATCCTCTTTGATAGCGCGGTGTTATCGGCAATGATTTCATCGTGCTGTTTTATTTATATCTCAAAAGATGAAGACGATTACCCGCAGCTGCAGGTAATTGACGGAGGTAATGCAACTGGAGTCATGAATCCTATTACAGGACTGTTGAATGAAGGCTATGCTGTACTGGATCGTGACGAGAATGGGAATCCGATACTGGAAGCATATCTCAAAGCTGGAAGTACAGAATATTACCAGAAAGGTCAGAAACCGTGGGTGATCCCTAATGATGCTCCGGCGCCGCTGCTGGTCCCAATTGTGTACAGACCGGATGCAAAGCGGGTGTTTGGGCATTCGAGGATCAGCAGAGCGTGTATGTCAATCACAGGATCTGCACTCAGAACAGCCAAAAGATCCGAAATTGCAGCGGAATTTTTTTCTTTTCCACAGAAATATATAACGGGATTGTCAGATGATGCAGAGAAAATGGAAAAATGGCGTGCTACTATGTCGAGCTTCATGACGTTTACAAAAGATGAAGAAGGAGACAGCCCGAATCTGGGGCAGTTTGCACAGCAGTCCATGACTCCACACACAGAACAGCTCAAAATGTTTGCGGCACTCTTTGCAGGAGAAACGGGTCTGACTCTGGATGATCTGGGGTTCGCAACAGAAAACCCATCCAGTGCAGAAGCTATCAAAGCTTCCCATGAAAATCTCCGCTTGGCAGCGCGAAAAGCCCAGAGAACTTTCGGAAGTGGATTTTTAAATGCTGGATATCTGGCGGCTTGCCTGAGAGATGATTATCCGTATCTGCGGCGGCAGGTGTATCTGACATCTGCAATGTGGGAACCGGTATTTGAACCGGATTCGGCGATGTTGTCATCTATTGGAGATGGAGCTATAAAGATCAATCAGGCGGTTCCAGGATATTTTGGAAAAGAGAATCTCAGGACGTTGACTGGAATTGAGGGCAATGAAGATGGCTAAGGATATCGCACCTGAATTGATAGAAAGGATTTCTGAAGAGTTTCAGAGAAAAATGACTAGGAGTTCCAAAATCAAAGCCCTTAATGCGAAAATCCGAAACCGGACGGCAACCTATCGGGACGCACAGGAATATGCCATCAAAGTCAGTGAGCTCATGTCGGAGGCTTTACTCTCTAATTTATCTGCAGACATGCTCCCGGACGGGAAGATGTATTATAATATCGCACAGCGTGTGATGCAGGAAGCGCTGGGTCAGAACGGGATATACGGAGAGGTCAGCAGGTATTGCTCAGATGTGCAGCAGATCCTCAACAGGGAAGCGGAGATAGGGATCAAAGCTATGACTCCGGAGCTGAAACAGGATAGGATCGATGGCATTGTAGATATCGTTTCAGGAAAAGATGATTTTGATAAAATCAAATATATGCTGAAAGAGCCGTTGATCAACCTGGGGCAGTCTATTGTGGATGAAGCGGTGCGTTCTAATGCAGACTTTCAATATAAAGCAGGATTATCTCCTAAAATCGTCAGAACATCGACGGGAAATTGCTGCGAATGGTGCGACAAGCTGGCCGGTACATACGAGTATTCTGATGTGAGGAAAACTGGAAATAATGTTTGGCGCAGGCATTCATATTGCAGATGCTTGGTGGATTATCATCCTGGAAACGGGAAAAAGCAGAATGCACATACAAAGATCTGGGAAAATGAGACTGAGTTGGAGAAGCGAAAGCTGATCGGACTGGGAGAGCCTTTGAAAAAAGATCCTCGGGTGTTGATTGCACAGCTATCTGGATCTAAGAAGGTTCATTCGCTTAATAGTTATGAGACCGATGGAATAAGTTACGAGGTAGATGGAAAGCATGTTCTTCTGGATCATTCAAAGGATGAAAAAGTTATTGCACAGATTGTCGCAGATCATTTGGACGAGTCTGTATATTTAGTTCCAAGAGTATTGAGTCCAAAGGGTATCAGTACTCCAGATTATTTGATTGGAAAAGAACGATATGATCTGAAGTCTCCAACAGGAAAAGGAAAGAATACTCTGTTTGATATGGTTTCAAAAAAGAAAAGGCAAGCAGATAATTTTATTTTTGATATATCAAAGTGTCCATTATCGCAAGAGGAAGTGAAGCGACAAATCGAGAATATATACAGATCAAGACATACCTTATTTGTTAAAAACATAATAATTGTGAAAGATGGAAGGATCATAGATACATATCATAGAAAATAAAAAAGGAATCGATGGCCCCGCCCAAAGATGGGGGCAGGGTATCGATTCCCTTTTAGATATATCTATATTTATTATATCCGGAATTATGAAAATGTCAAATAAAAAGGAGAGCTAAATGGATTGGAAAGAAGAACTGAAAGCAAGAATTGAGATGTGTGCACAGGCGGTTCAAGATTATGCAGAAGAGATTGCTGGTGAATATAAAGCCCAAACATATCTCAGTATTGATATTGTACCTGGCAAGCCGGATGAAGCGCCAGAGGTTACAATAAACCGCAGTTTTATTCCGGAAGATTTTTTCAAAGAAAAAACGGGTGATGAGGAAGAATTGAAGAAACCTGTAGACGAGTACATTTTATAAGTAGGACTGAGAGGAAATGATGACAGAAGGTAGGAAAGGGCGCCAGACTCCAACGCGATCTGTCGTACTGCCCTATACTTCTACACTGGGCGGCGAAGCTATTGAGCTCTATAATTCCACGGGAAGAACAGCGCAGGAATGGCAGGAGCTGCTAGCATCAGATATTCTGGCATACAATGAAGAGGGTCTTTGGATCCATACGAAATATGGATATTCGGTTCCCCGGAGAAACGGAAAAAATGAAATCGTTGTGATTCGGGAACTACTTGGATTGAAGCGGGGAGAAAAAATTTTACATACAGCACACCGAACAACGACAACTCATGCGGCGTGGGAGCGGTTACTGGATCTAGTTGAAAAAGCCGGGATGAAGGTGTTGTCTTCGTATCGGGCGTACGGAAAAGAGCATATCGAGGTAGAAGGCGGAGGTAAAATAGAATTCCGAACCAGGACCTCAAAAGGCGGACTGGGGGAAGGGTTTGATCTGCTTATCATCGATGAAGCACAAGAATATCAGGATGATCAGGAATCTGCGTTGAAATATGTAGTTACAGACAGTCATAATCCACAGACCATATTGTGTGGGACACCGCCGACTCCGGTCAGCTCAGGAACGGTCTTTACAAAATACAGAAAAGATACGCTTGCTGGATTAAAAGTGAATTCCGGGTGGGCGGAGTGGTCAGTGGATTATAAAGTGGATCCCAGGGATATTGAATGCTGGTATGAAACCAATCCATCGCTAGGGACAATATTCACCGAAAGATCTGTTACCGATGAAATCGGATCCGATGATCTGGACTTCAACATCCAGCGTCTGGGCCTATGGATCAGATATAATCAGAAATCTGCAATCAGTCCGAATGAGTGGAAGGAACTGCAGATTAAACCACCGCCGAAGCTTACCGGAGATCTGTTCGTTGGGATCAAATATGGACATGATGGTGAGAATGTGGCCATGTCGGTTGCAGCGCGGACCGAAGATGGAGAAATCTTCGTGGAAGGAATCGATTGCAGGGAAGTTCGTGCGGGAACGGACTGGATGATGAAATATCTCAGCAGCTGGCGTAGTGCAAAAGTTGTGATCGACGGTGCCAACGGACAGAAACTGCTCGCCGATGAAATGAAAGAATGGGGGCTATCCAAGCCGGTGCTTCCTACAGTCAAGGAAATCATAGTGGCCAATGCGGCGTTTGAGCAGGGGCTGTTTCAGAGAACTATTCGTCATGCCGGTCAGCCGTCTATTATCAATGCTGTTGGAAACTGTGAAAAGCGTGCGATTGGATCCAATGGTGGATTCGGATACCGATCCATCAAAGAAGGTGTTGAGATCGCATTGCTGGACAGTATAATCCTGGCGTACTGGATTTGCAGTGAAAATAAAAAGAAGAAAAAGAGAAAACAGAAAATCAGTTATTAAGAGCATCCGAATAAGCGGATGTTTTTTATATATTACCGATACCACCGGGCAAGTGGGAGAAAGGAGCCAAACATGGCAGGATTTGAAGCAATTACAACACAGGAGCAGCTGGATGCCGTTATCAAGGATCGGCTTGAAAGAGAGCGGAAAACGCTGACGGAAAAGTACAGTGATTATGATGACCTTAAGGAAAGGGTCTCTGATTATGAAAAGCAGATCGGTGATCTGAACAAGTCGATCAAAGATAATGAGAAGAAATATGCTGACTATGATCAGCAGCTTTCTGCGCTCCAGACAAAAGTGAAAGGGTACGAGTCCGACTCGGTAAAAACGCGAATCGCCCATGAAGCAGGAATCCCGTATGAATTGGCAAGCCGGTTAACTGGAGAAGATGAGAATTCAATTCGAAAGGATGCAGAGACGGTGGCGAAACTGTTAAAAACAGGTCAGCAGCCGGCTCCTCTGAAATCCACGGAACCGGGAGATGTTGATGGAAAACGAGCGGCCATGAAAAATGTACTGGCCGGACTGAAAGGAGAAGATTAAAAATGGCGACAACAAGAGGAAGTTTATTTGATCCAACATTGGTAAAAGATCTGGTGAGTAAAGTGACGGGAAAGTCTTCACTGGCAGCATTGTGTGCACAGACGCCGATTCCGTTCAATGGCATGAAGGAAATGATTTTCAGCATGGATAAGGAAATCGATATTGTGGCGGAAGGTGGAGAAAAATCGGAAGGTGGAATCACTGCGACGCCAGTGGTGATCAATCCAATCAAGTTTGAATACGGTGCGCGTGTTTCGGATGAATTTCTCTATGCTACAGAGGAAGAACAGATTGATATTCTGACTGCGTTTAATGATGGATTTGCAAAGAAGGTTGCAAGAGGATTTGACCTGACAGCGATGCACGGTATAAATCCGCGTTCCGGAACAGCGTCTACTGTTGTAGGAACGAATCACTTTGATGGAAAGGTGACCGGTAATACTGTAACATATGCAGCTGCAACACCGGATGCCAATCTGGAATCTGCTATTGCTCAGATTGGTGATAATGACGTAACAGGAATGGCACTGTCGAAGACATTTGGATCTGCGATGGCAAATGTGAAAGCGAATGGGGTAAAGGTGTATCCGGAATTTTCTTTCGGCGCATCGCCAACAAGCCTGAATGGAATCGGCGTGAGTGTTAACAGTACTGTAAGCGGAGGAACCACAAAGGATCACGCTATTATTGGAGATTTCCAGAATGGATTTAAATGGGGCTACTCCAAAGAAATCCCGATCGAGATAATCAAGTATGGTGACCCAGATAATTCTGGCAAGGATTTGAAAGGCTATAACCAGATTTATATTAGAGCAGAGATCTATCTGGGATGGGGGATCTTGCTGCCGGAGGCATTTTCTGTTATCAAGGAAAGTGCATAGGGCGGATCTAAGGTCGTTGAATAGGAGGAAGTCATGAAATATAGAAATATCAAAACAGGTGTAGAAATTGATGTGCTGTCCGAGTGCGGCGGTGACTGGGAGCTGGTGGAGGAACCAAAGAAAAAAGGTGGAGGAAAAAAAGGCGGGAAAAAGGATACAGCTGAAAAAGTTGATGAATCTGGCGAATCTGGCGAATCTGCAGATGGTTCCGAAGATGTGAAAGAGAGTGACGAGTAATGGAGCCCTTTGCAACAGTACAGGACGCGGTAGGGCTTTGGCGGACCATGACAGCTGATGAACAGGAGCGGGCGGAAAACCTGCTCCCCGTTATTTCTGATACATTGCGATATGAAGCGGAAAAGGTAGGCAAAGACCTGGATAAAATGATAGAGGCTCATGTTTATCTGGCCAATGTCGTAAAGTCAGTTACAGTGGATGTTCTGGCCAGGACCTTGATGACGTCAACAGATGCGGAGCCGATGACGCAGATGGCAGAATCGGCGATGGGATATTCTTATTCTGGAACGTATCTTGTCCCAGGCGGCGGACTGTTTATTAAAAAAACAGAGCTAGCCAGGCTAGGGCTGCGTCGGCAGAGATATGGGGTGATGGAACCATATGACGATGATTAAGGGAATTACAGTAAAACTGCATGAGCAAGTGGAGACCGGGGTCGATGCGTTTGGAGTGAAAACCTATGAAGAAGTTATTGTGGAAGTAGAGAATGTCCTTGTTGCCCCGGTCTCTAGTTCTTCTTTGCCGGATACGATCAATCCGGACGGAAAGAAAGCAGTTTATACTTTAGCGATCCCGAAAGGAGATCAACATGACTGGAAGGACAAAAAAGTGGAGTTTTTCGGTCAGGTCTGGAAAACGTCAGGATTTCCCTATAAAGGAATTGATGATCTGATTCCGCTTGACTGGAATATGAAAGTGCAGGTGGAAGCATATGAGTAAAAAGCTAGTGTTCAAATTGAACAAGAATGGCGTCAGAGAACTGATGCGCTCACCGGCAATGACGAATGTTTGTCGGGATTATGCTGGCAAAGCCTTGGAGCGTTTGGGAGATGGTTATGAAGCAGATACTTATGTAGGCCCTAACCGTGTTAATGTGATGGTATCTGCTAAATCCTATCAGGCGAAAAAAGAAAACTCCGAGAGCAATATGATATTGAAGGCGGTGAGAGGATGATTGAGATTATAATTCGGGAGCATCTACAGGAATTGCTAGATGCTCCCGTATATCTGGAGATCCCAGATGATGCTCCCGAAAAATACGTGACGGTAGAAAAGACCGGAAGCAGTGAAACAAATCATATTTTGTCAGCGACTTTTGCCATACAGTCCAGAGCGGACAGTATGTATGAAGCTGCGGCGCTTAATGAAAAAGTGAAAGCTGCGATGAAGCGGATCATAGAGCGGGATGAGATATCCAGATCAACGCTGAACAGCGATTATAATTTTACAGATGTTATAACAAAGAAATACCGCTATCAGGCGGTTTATGATTTGAAATATTATCAGGAGGTATGATTATGGCGGCAGATGCAACTAAAGTTTCTACCGGGAAACCGAAAATCGGAGGGGCGATGAGCCGTGCTCCGCTTGGAACTGCACTCCCAACAGATACAACGACTGCACTGAATGAGGCGTTTGTAGCACTTGGGTATATTTCAGAAGATGGACTGACCAATAAAAACTCTCCGGAGTCAGATGAAATCAAAGCATGGGGTGGAGATACCGTACTTACGGATCAGACTGAAAAAAGTGATACCTTTACCTTTACACTGATTGAATCTCTCAATGGAGATGTACTGAAAACAGTGTATGGAGATGAAAACGTGACTGTAACAGGCTCAAAGATTTCCGTGAAAGCAAATACCAAGGAATTGACGGCGCAGGCATGGGTTGTTGACATGGTGATGAATAGTAGCAAGAAAAAGCGTATTGTCATTCCGAATGGAAAAGTATCGGAAATCGGAGACATTGTATATACCGATGGGGATCCGATCGGATATGAGCTGACGGTGGCAGCTTTTCCGGATACAGACGGTAATACTCATTATGAGTACATTGAATAGGAGGAATCATGAAAGGAAAAACATCAACGGGGTTTGAATTTGATATTGAAGATGAACGTTTGGATGATATGGAACTCGTCGATATTATGGCAGAAATCGATGAAAACCCGTTGCTTATGCCAAAGCTTTGCAAGATGCTCTTGGGAGATGAGCAGAAAAAAAGACTGTATGACCATCTTCGAAGCGAAGATGGCAGAGTACCGATTGAAGCTACAACAAATGCAATTCAGGAGATTTTCAACTCTCCGGGTGACTTAAAAAACTCCTGATCCTGGCCAGTATGATCAATATAGATGAAGATTCGCTGATTTGTGATTTTGCGGAAGTCTATCATATTTATGATTATAGATCGCTGCCTGCAAGACGGGCGGCGATTTTTGCTGCCGGGATGAGAGAAACATCGCGAATCAGAATGAAGCTTAATGGGGAACAGACCTCGCGTGATCTGTTTATGCAGGCTGTAATAGCAGATCGTCTGGGTATGATCTGTTATGCATTGAGTGAGAAATCTGCAGAAAAGCCTGTATCGCTGGTCAATCTGCTTCTTGGAAAAGTTGAGATGGAAGACGTGAGAAAAGATGTGGTGACATTTGATACACCAGAAGAATTTGAAAATGCGTGGAAAGGAGGAACGGAATAATGGCAGGAACAGAACTGGGAAAGGCTTATGTCCAGATCATGCCCTCGGCACAGGGAATCAGCGGCTCCATTTCCAATGTACTGAATGGAGAGTCTGCAAGTGCCGGAGAAAAGGCTGGTTCCACCATTGGAAGTAAGATCAAAGGCGCAATCGCAGCCGCTGGGATCGGTATTGCTTTAAAAAACGCAGTTGTGGAAGGAGCAACCCTGGAACAGAGCATAGGCGGAATTGAAACTCTGTTTAAGGTAAGCGCAGGGACAATAGAAAAATATGCAGTAAATGCGTGGAAAACGGCAGGAATTTCAGCCAACAATTATATGGAACTTGCAACTAGCTTCTCAGCTTCGCTGTTGCAATCACTATCGGGTGACACGCAGCAGGCTGCGAAATATACCCAGATGGCAATCACCGATATGTCCGATAACGCCAACAAAATGGGTACGGACATGCAGTCGATCCAGTGGGCTTACCAGGGATTTGCGAAACAGAATTACACAATGTTAGACAACCTGAAGCTGGGATATGGTGGCACTAAAGCTGAAATGGAACGTCTGCTGGCTGATGCTCAGAAAATCACAGGGGTAAAATATGATATCAATAATCTCTCAGATGTCTACGAAGCGATCCATGTGATTCAGGGCGAACTTGATATTACGGGAACTACGGCAAAAGAAGCAGAGCATACTTTATCTGGATCTTTTAATTCCATGAAAGCTGCAGCGCAGAATTTCATGGGAGAGCTGGTTTTAGGCGGCCAGCTACAATCCGTGAAAGATGCTATGAAAACTTTGGTGGAAGCTGCCTGTACATTCTTGTTTGATAATCTGATGCCGGCTATAGGTAATATTATAAAATCTTTACCCGGAGCAATCGGGACGTTTTTAGAAACTGCGATACCACAAATTGCAGAGCAGGGAAAAATTCTGATTGAAGGACTGGTGGAAGGAATCAGTACATATGTACCACAACTTGCCGAGACATTTCCACAAATGGTAGATGAATGGCTGGGAAAACTCTCTGATTCATTACCAAAGATTATTGAAAAAGGCGGAGAACTGATTTTGCAGCTGGTGAAAGGCATTGTTGAAAATTTACCGGCAGTGCTTGAATCTATGGGGCAGGTGATAAGTAGTATTGGAACATGGCTGGATGAAAACTCTGGCGCAATAGGTGAAAAACTGGGAGAATTAGTAGGTAAATTATCCAAGTACATTATTGAACATCTACCGGAGATCCAGCTTGCTATGTCGAAATTATCCCTGGTTATAATACAAGTGCTCATGAAACTTCCGGGAATAATGGTCAAATATGCGGCGGGAATGATAGCAGGATTTGTAAAAGGCATCGTTCCCGAAAGTGTGAGACAGAAGATGGAGAAAGTCAGGTATGCCATCACACATCCGATTGAGACAGCCAGAGATGCTATCAGGGCAGCAATCAATAAGATCAAGTCCTACTTTAATATCACATTGAAATTCAGGGGTATCAAACTGCCTCATATTTCAGTGAGCTGGAAAAGGAGTGGTGCGTTGGCAAAGATCGCGGAAAAGATGGGACTTCCGGGGATCCCCGATTTTGGTGTTTCGTGGTATAAAACTGGTGGTATTTTCAACGATCCGTCTGTGATCGGGGTTGGAGAAGCCGGCAGTGAAGCGGTTGTTCCTTTGGATAAACTGTGGGAGAAATTTGATCAGATGGCGGAAGCTATCATCCAGGCCTCTGGAGGTAATGTGATCAATCAGGAAATCAATATCAATCAGCCGACATCCAGTCCGATTGAGACGGCTCGGGCGATCAAGCGACAAATGAAGTTTGGATTGGCAGGTGCATAATATGGGAAGTAAGGATGTACAGATTCGGGCAGTCAGAAGCGATGGTCAAGTGTTTGAATACCATGGGGAAGACTGGGGGCTGGTTTCTGTCGAAGGACTGGACTCCCCGGACATTGAAATTTTTCGGAGTAATCGCGGATACGGAAATGGATCTATCATAACCGGAAAACGAAAAAAAGAGCGACCAATCGATATCGTGGCACGGGAGGAGAATAAGCTGCACAATGATGTGGATCGGGCCCGGGCGATTGGTTTTCACAATTCGAACTACACTTTTGATTTGTACTGTACCTATATGGGGGTAACTCGAATCGCGAAGGATTGCCAGCTGGAGAGTATGAAGCTGCCTAATGATAACGTGTGGAAACGTTTGAAACTCTCGGTATCTTATTTGCACCCGGAATCGGATCTCCTGGGAGAAGAAAGCGAGTCAACGACATTTACCGACGTAGATCCGATGTGGCATGTGACTCGTGCATATGCACCGGGCGGAGGCAAGCTGTATTTTGGAGTGATCAACCATTCCTCGTCCAAGGTGGTAAATTACCTTGGATCAGAAGATACATACATCAAAATAACGCTGGAGGCAACAGGTCTGGTGGAAGGCATCAATATCGGAGTGGGAGATATTGAGGTCCATATCAATGTTTCCCTGTCCTCTGGAGATATCCTAGAGGTGGATAGTGAAACAAAGACTGTTAAGAAAAATGGGGCGGATGTAGCCCCAGGACTTTACACTGGCGAAAATCTTCCAAAGCTCATCCTGAAATATGGTGATAACGTTGTAAAGGTTTCGGCTGATGATCCGGGGAATACGGCATATAATGCAGATGTTTCATATGTCGGAAGATATGGAGGGTTGTAATGCTGCAGGGAATTGATTATACAGGAAAGCCGATTGGCAATATCGATTTTATAGAAGCAAGCTGGGACAGAAACTGGAGTGAAGCAGGTGATTTCATGGTGTATATGGCTCTGGCAGAATACAATCGTTTGAATGCCTTGGGAATAAAGTATGTTAAAAATGTGGGAAGACCGGAGACGGGAGTTTTCCAGAAACTACAGTATGACAAGGAAACCGAAGGCGCTTTCGCAACAATAAGCGGGTTCTTTTCAGAAAAACTTCTGGATTTTGGATCATATCGAAAGACGCAAGTAATCAATGCATCATCGGCGGCCGCAGTTAAGGCTGGGATCACTACATATATCGGCAATGCGAATGCCGCTGTTGTGGTAGATGGTAAATCATACAAGCCGCTAAAATCAGTTGTAATTGATTCGGGTTCGGTGTTCCCATCTAGTGCTGATATTTCGATAGATCAGGGGACACTGATGGGAAATGCGATCTATGATACGATTTCAGATTCCGGATACGGGATCCTAACGAAAATTACAGAGTATCCTGATTCCGATGGATCCGGAGCTCTTGGACTGAATTTAGCATTTAAGAAAGGCCGCCAGCTGACGAGCGGAGAAACCGGTGTATTCTTCGGAAAGGCATATAATAATGTGGATGATATGAGTTATACACTGGATGAGTCGGCGGAAAAGTGTCTGTATGAAATCATCCAGGAGGTGGATGCAGATTATTACAGTGCATTTTCTACATCGTATTTTCCAATCAAATATACAGAAGTGGTGGATGGTACAACCAGATATTATATCGGTTGTACTTATTTTTATGCTGGAAATCAGCCGACAAAGATGGGTGCTTGTTATCCGAAGAAGATATTGACTACTTCTATTTCATCGGATGAATGTGATTTGAAGGTAACGACAGCGGCCAATCAGCAGAAAATAAAAAATTTGATGCAAAAAAAGGCCCGTCTGGATATGCTGGAAAATTACAAAATAGAAACCATTGAGGTTAATGTTATTCAGGTCAGATACGAGTATATGAAAGATTATGATCTGGGAGACACCTGTGCAGTTTATATCGATGATCTGGAGCAGATGTATCATGCAAGGATAGAGCAGGTTCAGGAGACTCATAAAAATAATATGGTAAATATTAAGCTTGTTCTTGGGACACCAGTCAAGCAGAAATGGAGGGTTAGATAATGGCAGAACTCTATTACCCGTTTGAATCGATCAATACGGGAACAGTCGATGAGCCAGTCTATGACAGAGCGATCACAGCAGAAATGGAGCGCTCTTTTAACAAACTGCGCTATACAAACGGAGTGTTCAGCTCCGTCGGCAGCGGGCTGGCGGTATCCGCGAATAACAATATGACAGTTACCGTGGGAACCGGTGGCGCGCATATCGAAGGCGCGATGTACATTAACACCGCACCTCTCAATCTGACCGTAGAAGCGGCTAACGCGTCTCTGAACAGGATCGACCGCGTGGTACTGCAGTTCAATACATCGGTGTCTGTCAGGTCGGTCAGGGCGTTGATCCGAACAGGGACGGCAGCGACAAATCCAGTAGCACCAGAGCTGCGGCAGGAGTCGAACCTCTACGAGATCGCACTGGCGGACATATACGTAAAAAAAGGTGCTACAAGCATAGCGCAGAGTGCGATCACCGATCAGCGGCTTAACTCGGCGCTGTGCGGCTTCGTCGTAGCGGCGATCCCATCTAGCGTGGACACAACAGGGCTGTTCGATCAGTACCAGACCGCATTGAACGAATGGCTCGATACGGTAGCAGCTGCCCTGGACGATACCCTGGCAGGGAATCTGCAGAACCAGATCACAGCACTGGGTACCAGATTGACCGCAGAAGAGAGTAAGGTACAGCCTATCGCTAAAGGCGGCACGGGAGCTACTACAGCAGAAGCAGCTAGGGAAAACTTAGGCTTGTCGTTGTCCGCCGAGACAAAGCAAATGTTCTCAGATGAAGGCTATCCGATAACGTAGGAAGGGGGAAACATGAGTTTATTAGATAAAATCTGTCGGGCGCTTATCAAAATGATAAGAAAGAAAGACTCGACAAAGCTTGTATGGAAAAACGCAAGCCCAACAAGTGCATTCGTAAAACAGAGTATCACAATAAATGCCAAAGCAGATGATCTTGTAACTATTGTGCATGAAGGTGGGTCGACATCGGCAAAGCCAGGAAAAGGCGGTCATCTTTTTTACGATGAATACACTACGGGGTGGGTCATAGAACATCGTACAGTGAGCATTTTTACTAACAAGGTCTCGTTTGAGAGTGCGTATACGCATAAAGGCTACGCGGACGGTGATACGGTGGCGAACACTAAATGCGTCCCCCTAGCGATATACGTCACTAAATTGGGGGGGGGTACTTCGTAACCTTATTCAGACGCTTGCAAGGGGGTGTTACATATGCTTAGCCTATTAGATAAAGCCTTGCAGGCGATCCTGAAGATGCTGAAAAAGAAAGATGAACGGGTTCTGCTGTGGGAGAATGCAAGCCCAGGGAGTACATTTAAAGGACAAACGATCAATGTTGATGCTACACAATACGGATTAATAGTTCTTGAGGAAAGGTATTCAACAGAAACGCAGTCGCGGGAGACGTTCATATTTACTCCTGTCAATGGGGGTTACGCGCGCGAGCTTGCAGGCGCAGAATATTCGAATGTAGGTTATCACTCGAGATGGATGGAATTTAAAACATCTGGAATTACCTTTGGCGATAATTATTATAAAAATATAAACACATCTACGGGTGGTAAAGTAGATAACACCTATCAGATACCGCAAAAAATTTACGGCATAAAATCTTCTGGGGGGGGGCAAACTAGTTAGCCTGCTCCGCAACATCATCACGAAAGGTGGTGTGCGGTATGCCTAACCAGAACGAAAGCAATCAGGCATTGCAGAATTTAATTCTGATGAACAGAAAAAAGATAAAGATCAAGAAAGTGTGGCAGAATGCAAGCCCTAGCAGCAAGTTTTTATCGCAAGAAATCCCACACGACATTGACACAACGGACTGTGATTGGGTTGTGATGATAGTCAGGTTAAAGACAGGCGCAGATGCTGAAAGTATTGCAGAAAATGCTGTGATTTTCAGGGCGGAAACCAATGGGGAACTGTCCATAAGCGGAACAATCTCCGGCAGACGAGGAACAGCAATACGAACAGCTTCATTCGGCGCAAATAACCCAAAACGATACACGATCGGTGGGGGTGTCTATTTCAACGATCTAGTCAACACAAACGATGATGATGTATGCATACCAGTTGTGATGTATGAAGTGAAAGGAGTGATTTAATGGAAAAATATTCGTTAAATTTAGGCAAGGACAACAGAGTCTTGTCTGTCTGCCCCTGCTTAGACGGACAGACATATGAAAATATAGTCAACTCATTCCCTGACGGGGATGTAACAGAATATCGTTACGTGGACGGCGAATTCATCCACGATCCAGAGCCGAAGCCAGAACCGACAGCGCAAGAGCCTACGGTGGAAGAATTGTTAAATATTATATTGGGCATAGGGGGTGAAACCAATGAGCAATAAAGCATTGGCAGCAGAGCAGCTGCGAAGGGCATTGCAATTGTTTGTCCAGACATTGGATGATGATGCAGCACTGGAAGTTGCAACAGTATTTCCAGCATACGCAGTCGGCAGGGCATATGCCGTGGGGGACATGTTTTCATATGGCGAAAACAGCACAGGCGATCCACAGCTGTATAAGGTGGTGCAGGCACATACTTCACAGGAAGACTGGAGGCCAGATGCCACACCAGCATTGTATACTGCCATTGGCTTGAATCCTGCGGGGTATCCGATATGGAGCAAGCCGACAGGGGCACATGATGCCTACAGCAAGGGCGATATTGTCAGCTACAATGAAAAGCTGTATAAATCGCTGATTGATGGCAACACATGGTCACCTGAAGAATATCCTGCTGGATGGGAATTATACACTGAATAATTTTAGGGCAGCCACTACAGGCTGCCTTTTTATTTAAAGAAAGGATGGTAATATTATGGATTTAATTACAATTATTTCGCAGGTACCAATCAACGTGTATGTGGTGCTCGGCTGCTGCGTGGTCGGATGGATCATGAAAAAATTTCTGCCTACCGATAACAAGATCATTCCGCTAGTGCTGACAATCCTTGGCGCGATCCTGTTTGTACTGATCGAAGGGATGGGGATTCAGAACGTGATTATCGGTGCATTCACCGGTGCTGCTGCAACTGGTCTGCATCAGATTTTCGCGCAGTACATCGAGGGTAAGAGTCTGGCTACAACAAATGGAGATGGATCTATGGCTGAGGATTTTGAAGCGGATCCAGTTGAAGGGAGCAATGAATAATGAGTACTGAAAGCACACTGAAGATCATTTTTGGCGGTGCAGCACATCGCCGCACTTCTGGATACGGGTGGAGAATTCACCCTGCAAAAAAGACAAAAAGATTCCATTACGGGGTTGATTATGGATGCAGTAAAGTTTCTGTTTATGCGCTGGAATCGGGTACTGTGTACAAGCGGGGCTATGACAGCTCCGCAGGGAACTATGTATATGTCAAGTATCCACGCTATGGTGTAGCAGTTGCATACTTCCATTTGTCCAGCATTTCTGTCCGTCAGGGGCAGTCGGTCGGACGTGGAACAAAGGTAGGGGTGGCAGGATCTACAGGAACATCCACCGGGATACATTTACACATCGGTGTTCGTAGCTTGTCCAGTTGGAAATGGCAGAACCCTGAAACATGGCTGGCGAATTATTCCGCACCATCTTCTGGCGGTTATTCGTCCGGCGGATCGTCTGGTTACCGGGTAGGATCCACGTATACCCTGCGGAAAAATATGAATGTTCGCACTGGCCCGGGGACGAACTACGCAAAGAAAAAGCGCAGCGCACTGACGGCGAATGCCAGGGCACATTGTACATCGTCTAGTTCTGCCGTGCTGAAATCCGGCACGCGGGTAACTTGCAAGGCTGTTCGGGTCGTCGGATCTGATATCTGGTTGCAGATCCCATCTGGATGGGTCTGTGCACGTAGAAACGGCAAAGTCTACATTTCGTAGGAGGGCAGCATGAGCGACATAACATGGATGCAGGTGTTAGCCCTTATGATTGGCTCCGGGGGTATTACTTCCGGAGCCGTTGCCATTACCATGAAATTGATTGATCGAAATTCGATCACAAAACGGACATTGGCAGTTTTGTCCTATGGGGCTCTATCGGATAAGATCGAGAAACTTCTTGATCAAGATTATGCAACTCCCGAACAGCGGAAAGAGCTTGAAGAGTTCTGGAAAGTGTATAAGGCACATGGCTGGAATGGGGATATGGACGCCAGAATGGCAAAGGTTCGTGCACTGCCAACAAAAAATTTACATGATGAATAGTTCAGTATGCTACAATAAACTTATCATCGGGGATCCGTGGGTTTACGATGCCTGTAATTTAAGAGTTCGATTGTGGATATAAAGCGGAAAAAGTCGCTTCCACCATCGTATCCACAATCTGGGTGGCTTTTACCACCTGGATTGTGGTTATTTATTATTAAGTGTATTTCGATCTTTTCGGCAAATACTACTACCTTTTCTACATACCATTGTTAGAGGTCGGTGGTTGCTCTTAGTGGTCAGGTATCTGGAAAATCATGAATTCCCAGATCACGAAAAAAACGGCCTTGATTTGGATTTTTTACTGCTTATGAGCTGTTCTTTCATTC